>NZ_LIQR01000099.1 GCF_001418575.1 Peterkaempfera griseoplana | reverse complement strand
CGGTCCCCGGCCGGGGACCGGGCGGCGGGAGTGCAGTCACCGACACAGGTCCACCCCGCGCAGCCGCCCGCTGGGCGAGCCGCTGCGCGGGGTGCCGCCCTGCTGGGAGCAGCGGTGGACCCCTCGGCGTCGGCGGGGGAGCGGCTCGGCCGGGTGTTCTGTTGCGCGGGTCTTCGCGGGCGTGTCGGTGGACGGGGTCGCCGCCGGGCCGCGCCGTGGTGCAGGGAACGGGGCCGCCCTCGCCGCCTCGCGTGTGGGCGGGGCCCGGGGTGGAGCTGTCCTGGCGGTCGCGGGGTCAGGCGTCGATGATCACCGGGATGATCATGGGCCTGCGGCGGTGGGTGCGCCAGGCCCAGATGCCGACGGCGCGGGTGATCAGCTGTTCGAGCTGGTGGACGTCGCCGATGCCCTCCTGTGCGGCCTTGGCCAGTGCCTTCTCGATGGCGGGGATCACCGGTTCGAAGGTGGTGTCGTCGTGGACGAAGCCCCGGGCGAGGAAGTCCGGCGGTTCGGTGAGCTTGCCCGTGTCGGCGTCGACGAGGGCGACGACGGTGACGACGCCTTCCTCGGCGAGGGTCCGCCGGTCTTTCAGGGAGCCTTCGGTGGCGCCGCCGACCGTGGTGCCGTCGACGTACACATAGCCGGCGGGGACCTTGCCCGCGACCTTGGCCCGTCCGTCGGCCAGGTCGACGACGACGCCGTCCTCGACGATCACGGCGCGCTCGGGGGCCACCCCGGTGCGCACCGCGATGTCGGCGTTGGCCTGGAGGTGGCGCCACTCGCCGTGCACGGGCATGACGTTGGCGGGCTTGACGATGTTGTAGCAGTAGGCGAGCTCGCCGGCGCTGGCGTGGCCGGAGACGTGGACCTTGGCGTTGCCCTTGTGGACCACGTTGGCGCCCCAGCGGGCGAGGCCGTTGATCACCCGGTAGATGGCGCTCTCGTTCCCGGGGATCAGCGAGCTGGCGAGCAGGACGGTGTCGCCCTTGCCGATGCGGATCTCGTGCTCCCGGTTGGCCATCCGCGACAGCGCGGCCATCGGCTCGCCCTGGGAGCCGGTGCAGACCAGGCAGATCTTCTCGTCGGGCATGCCGTCCAGGTCCCGGGGCTGCACCAGCAGGTCGGGCGGGACGGTGAGGTAGCCGAGTTCCCTGGCGATGCCCATGTTGCGCACCATGGACCGGCCGACGAAGGCGACCTTGCGGCCGTGCGCGTGGGCGGCGTCCAGCACCTGCTGGATACGGTGCACATGGCTGGCGAAGCTGGAGACGATCACCCGGCGGGGCGCGGTGCGGAAGACCTGCTCGATGGCCGGGTTGAGGTCACGCTCGGAGATGGTGAACCCGGGGACCTCCGCGTTGGTGGAGTCCGTCAGGAAGAGGTCCACGCCCTCCTCGCCGAGCCGCGAGAACGCCCGCAGGTCGGTGATGCGGGAGTCCAGCGGGAACTGGTCCATCTTGAAGTCGCCGGTGTGCAGCACCAGCCCGGCGCGGGTGCGCAGGGCCACGGCCAGGCCGTCGGGGATGGAGTGGTTGACGGCGACGAACTCGCAGTCGAACGGCCCGAAGCGGCGGCGGTCGCCCTCCGTGACCCGCACCGACTTCGGGGTGATGCGGTGCTCCTTGAGCTTGGCCTCCAGGAAGGCCAGCGTCAGCCGCGAGCCGACGACGGGGATGTCGCTCCGCTCGCGCAGCAGGTAGGGAACGCCGCCGATGTGGTCCTCGTGGCCGTGGGTCAGCACGACCGCCTCGACGTCGTCCAGGCGGTCGCGGATCCACGTGAAGTCCGGGAGGATCACGTCCACTCCCGGCTGGGTGTCCTCGGGGAAGAGCACGCCGCAGTCGATCACGAGGAGCCGTCCGTCGTGCTCGAAGACGGTCATGTTGCGGCCGATCTCCCCCAGTCCGCCCAGGGGGACGATCCGCAGGGCACCGTCGGGCAGCGGCGGCGGCGGCCCCAGTTCCGGGTGTGGGTGACTCATGACTTCCACGCTACCGGGAGAAGCGCCGAGAAGATCTCCACGGCTGGGCCCGCTCCTGCATCGCCACCCGGACCGCAGGCCGTGGGCCGCTTCACGCTGGCACAGCCGCACCCCATCGCCCGCCCCCCGGCAGTGAACCCCGTGTCGGCGCAGATCCCACCGGGCCGCCGCGCCGCCCTGGCTGCCCGGGCCACGACCGCGCACACCGGGGAAGTGCCCCTCCTGATCCTCCCGCCGGACGGCGTGATCGAGCTCGACCCCCACGACAACGCCCACCCCTGCGCGTGGGCAGGCACCGTCCAGGACGGCGTCCGCGTCGAACACCACCTCCGCGAATGGCTTGTGCCCGACCCGCACAGCGGCGGCGTGCCGGGTATGCGTGTGCCGCCGCCACCTCGGGGACCTGCTGCGCCCCTGACCGCCAGGCCGCAGTGGGCCCGCTCGCCGCGGCAGGCCCCGGCCCCGGTGCCGCCAGCGGCGGCGCCCGTGGCCGGGGCTCGGTGCCGCGCGCTCCGAGCCTGCGGCTGGCGTACCCTTTCGCCCGGCCCGCCCCTACGGCGGCGGCGACCTTCGGGACCGGCCTGGCGACCTCGGTGAACGGCGTCCAGAACGGACTGAGCCGCAGGGACGCGGGCGCCGTGACGGTCCGAGACGTCGCACCGGTGAGCGGCCGGAACTCTGGTGGCGCTGGTGGCGGGCGGTCTGGTGATCGCCGCGGGTGTTGCCTCCGTATGCCCACGTCCACAGCCACTGGCGCAGCAACGGTGCCGTGTACCGCAGGCCGTCGCCGGCGTCGTGTCGCGTGCTTTGTCCTGGAGCTGCTCGCCGCTGACGGGTATGACGAAGGTCAGGCGCGGCCGCCGTAGGTGCGCGGATCCACAGGTTGCTCGGACGTGGGAAGCTTGCCGACCACGAGGCGGTAGGAGTCGCTCACGAGCTCCTTGACCAGCTTCTCGTCGATGGTGCCTCCGCCTTCCACCGTGATCCAGTGCCTCTTGTTCATGTGATAGCCGGGGGTGATGTCTGCGTGCTGCTCCCGCAGTGCTACGGCGTCGTCCGGATCCGCTTTGAGGATCACGACGGGGTGTCCTGGCATGTCGGTCATCAGCATGAAGACCTTGCCCTGCACCTTGTAGAGCTCCCAGGCGGGGTCGAGACGATGCTCCAGGTCGGCGCCGGGCAGGTCCACGGTGCAGTCGCCGGCGATCTTCTGCAGCTCCTGTCCGTCCAAGGTGATCAACTCCTCTGTCGATCTGGGTGCCCTGGCCGCCCGGCCAAGGCTCGATGTGGCGTCTCGCGTATGGCTGCCAGGAGCGACGGCGCCCGCGCGTCGGCGACAGTGGCGGCAGCGGGCGGGGGTGGGGAGACGGTTACGCAGGTGGTGCGATGCGGGCGGCCGCATCCGCGTGCACCGATACGGCGGCACCGCTGCGGGTGTCCACGACGGCGCCGCCGGCCGGCAGCTGATGACCCAGGTTGCCGACGTGCGGCCCGCGACTGCAGAACCGGGACTGGTGTGCATCGTGTGCGCCGGGTGGGGGAACGCCCGGCTGCCGGTTTTTGGTCCCCGCCTCGAAGGCTCCTGTGGTGTGACGTTCGAAGAGACCCGCGGCGGTGGTGTTGCTGGAACCAGCAGCTGGCGTTGGTTCCCGTTCTACATGAAGGTGAACAGCTGGTCGGGCTCGAACCGCGAGACCGGGGTGCTGTATACCTTCGCGGGGTCGGGGTAGCCGAGGGCCAGCAGCACCGTGGTGGTGTGGCCGGTCTCGCGGATCTTGAAGGCCTTGTCGACGCTGGTCGGGTCGAACCCTTCGAGGGGCATGGCTTCGACGCCGAGCTCAGCAGCCGCCATCATGGTCAGACCCATGGCCAGGTAGGTCTGCTTCTCCATCCAGTGGTTCAGGTCCTTGTAGCCGTAGTTGCGCAGATTGAGGAAGTCGCGGGTCATCGACTCCCACAGATCGTGCTTGGCGGGGTCGGGGAACCGGCCGTCGGCCCTTTCCTTGTGGAACACCGCTTCGAGGTGGCTCTCGGGGAGGTCCGCCCTGGTGGTGAGGATGACGGTGTGTGAGGCGTTGAGGATCTTCACGCTGTTGTCCTGGAATCGTTCGCCCAGGTTGGCCGCGAGCCGCTCCTTACCTTCGGGCGTGGCGAGGACGTAGAAGTGGTTGGGCTGGATGTTCGTTGACGACGGGGTCGACCGCAGGAACCTCAGCAGTTGCTGGAGCGTCTCCTCCGGGATGGTCTTGCCGGCGTCGAAGTACCTGGTGAGGTGCTTGTTCATGAGCTTGTCGAGATTCATTTCAACCTGACTTCGTCGTGTGATCAGTGGGGAGAGCGGTGAATCGCGGGTCTGGTCAGTCGGTGGTGCGGGCGAGCAGCTCGTTGATGCGGTCGAAGCTCATACCTGTCGTGGCAGAGGCGAGGTCGCCCGCGACGAGAGCCCGGGTGGCCTGTTCGAGTGCACCCGCGGCGTGGGTGTAGAGCGCCGGGCCCAGGCTGATGCGTTTGACCCCGACCTTCTGGAGCTCAGCGACGGTCAGCACGTTGTCCGATGGTGAGATGAGGACGTTGACCGGTGTCGGCGCGACCGCGGTGACGATCGCGACGAGTGCGTCCAGGTCGGGCGGGAACGGCGCGTAGAGCACATCGGCGCCCGCCTCGGCGAAGGCTGTCAGGCGGCGGATGGTGTCCTCGAGGTCGGGACGCCCTTGAAGGAAGTTGTCCGTGCGACCGGTGATGACGATGCGCCCCTTGGCCGCGTCGACGGCGCTGCGTACGCGGGCGACAGCCTCGTCGAAGCGGCGGATCGGCTGATCGGGGTTGCCCGAGGTGTCTTCGATCCCGATCCCGGCGAGGCCGCATGCGACGGCGGCCGCCACGGTCGTGGCGACGTCCTCGGGCGTCTCGCCGTAACCGTCCTCGAAGTCTCCGTTGACAGGCAGTCCGGTGACCCGGCCGAGCAGCCGCGCATGGTCGAGGTGCTCCTCGCGGGCGACGGCGTGACGTCCGTCGAAGCGGCCAAGCGTGGCGGCGAGCGCCGCCGACGATGTCGCGATCGCCTCGAAGCCGGCATCGGCCAGCACCAGCGCCGAGAGGCCGTCCCAGGCGTTCGGCATGACAAGGCCACCCTCGCGGGTGTGCAGTGCCATGAACCTCTCGTAGAGTTCAGAGCCCGGCATATCGAACCTTTCCTGAATGATCGCCTTGCGAGTGATCGCTCCGGGGCGGTGGGGAGTCCATCGGCTGGGTCCGCCCCCTCGACGGGTTTCGGCGCTCAGCTGGGAGTGCCGACCGGGGCGGGGGAGGGGACGTCGATGTCGGTCTGGTTGATGTTGTTGAGGAAGTTGGTCAGCAGGGCCTGCACTGCGACCGTGGTGATCGCCAGGATCTCCGGGTCGGTGTAGCCGGCGCCTCGCACAGCTGCGAGGTCCGCGTCGCTGACTCGGCCGCGGTTCTCGACCACCTGCTGGGCGAAGCGGGCGACTGCGGCACGCTTGGGGTCGACCGAGCTCCCGGCGCGAGCCAGTTCGATGTCCTGGCTCGACATCCCGCCGAATTCGGACGACACGTACGTGTGAATCGCCAGGCAGTAACCGCACCCGTTGGCCTCGGACACCGCGAGCGCGATGGTGTGCCGGGTCTTCGCGTCCAGAACGCGACTCAGTGAGCCCTGCAGGGTCACGACCGCGTCGAGGACAGTGGGGTTCGAGGCAATGGTCCTGAACATGTTCGGGACGAAGCCGAGCTGCGCGCCGACCTTGCCGAGGGTGTCTCGTGCGGCCGCGGGGGTGTCATCGAGAGAGGGGGTGTTCAGTCGCGACATGGCGGATCAGCCTCCGGTGGGTGTGTGAGGAGTCGCCGAGCCCAGGTTCAGGGCCGAGCATTTTTTGGGCTGTGCAGCCCACTTCTCGGAGCCAACACCATCCGGGACTGGGCTGTCAAGCCCACTTCGGGGTATCGTGTGAGGTATGGAAGCCACCACGCGAGCTCGGGTGCCCGGCAAGCTCACGGACAAGGGCCAGGCGACGCGTGCCCGGATCCTGGAGCATGCCGCAGAACTCATCTACACCAAGGGTGTCCACGCGACGAACAACGAGCAGCTGCGTCGCGCTGCCGGCGTCAGCGGGTCGCAGCTCAACCACTACTTCCCGACCAAGGAGAGTCTCGTCCTGGGAGTGATCGCATGGCAGGCCGATCGCGTCCTCGCGTTCCACCGCGGCGAGCGATTCGCCTCCTTCGACGACCTCGACGCATTCCGGCAGTGGGCGGACTTCTACGTCGGCTACGAGCGCGCCTACCAGGAAGGCTGCACCCTCGGCTCCCTCGCGAGCGAGATCATCAAGACCGACCTCGACGTTCACGATGAGCTGACGAGCGCATTCGGTCAGTGGCGGGACATCTTCCGCGACGGGCTCCAGCACATGCAGCGACTCGGTCGCATCAGCACCGACGCGGATCCGGCACAGCTGGCCAATCTGCTTCTCTCCGCATTCCAGGGCGGCATGCTCCTCGCCCAGGTCGCTCGGGACATCACCCCGCTCAAGGACGCGTTGCAGGCGGCCATCGACTACGTGCAGACCTTCGCAAGCTCTCCCGAAGCCGACGTACTGCAGGTTCGCTGAGCCACCGCGGACTGAGACCGCCATCGAACGCGAAAATGGTCGTATCCGCGACAGCCGGCCCAGCCGACCCGGGCGTCCGTCGAGCACCCGACCCATGAGGCGGGCGCGCGAGACTGTCGCGGCGCGGGCAACTCACCGCGTGCGGGTGACCCGCCCTGCTCTCACCCGCAGCTCACGCGTCCGTCGGCGACGACTGCAGCCAGGCCACGAGGGGCGCTTCCAGGACCGGCGCGACCGGAGAAGGGCTACCGATCGGTGGTCTGCCCGGCGGCGCGTGTGCGGGGGCGCCTCTGCGGGCTTCCGCGTGCTTCGTTCGTGCTCATGCCTGCAACGCTACGCACCCGGTGGCGCCGGGGTGTGGTCCATTTCTGCGACAGATTCCCAGACCAATGTTGCAGTCAGAGCGAGATCACGGTCTGCGGAGCTGTGACACTGACTGTGGACCAGGCTGCACCGCGTGGTCCTCGATCGGCTCGGCGCCAACGGTGATCCGGACCGGCCGAGGTGCGCGATCGATTCGGCCGGCGTCCGCACGGGCAAGAGGGCGCCTGACCGGACCGAATCCGACCCGTCGAGGCAAGCTCGGACGAGGATTCATGTCGTCTGCGACCGGAACGGCTTGCCGATCTCGGCGGGCAGCTCCGGTGCCAACCCGCACGACAGTCAGGCCCTGATCCCGCTGATGCGCGGTATCCCGCCGCTCCGCGCCCGGTTCGGGCCCCGACGCCGACGCCGACGCCGACGCCGACGCCGACGCCGACGCTCGGCCGAGCTGCACGCGGACGAGAGGCGTGGCTTCGACCATCCGCGCGACTGGCTGCGCCGTCGGCACATCGTGCCGCGCGTCGCCCGCCGTGGGATCGAGTCCTCCAGCCGCCTGGGACGGCACCGCCGGGTCGTCGAGCCAACCAGGTCCTGGCTGAACGGCCGCCGACGCCTGCACCGCCGCTGCGAGGGCAAGGCCGGGCACTTCCTCGCCTTCTCCGGTATCGCCAGTGCCCTGATCTGTCACCGCCGCAGCACCCACTGCGACACCACGATCACAGCCCAGGGAGAATGTCGGTGAAGAAGCGGTGATCCTGCGCGAACGTCGGCTGCAACTCCCCGAATTCCTCAGCGGTGACCCAGCGAGCCTCGCTGACCTCCCCTGGACCGAGGGTGAGCTCTCCGCCCGTGACCGCGGCGGTCCACCAGTGCAGTACGAAGCCACCGTCGCCGGTCGTGTTCTCCCAGACCTTGTCGAGGGGAGTCACGCGTAGCCCGATCTCCTCGTGCACTTCACGAACCAGCGTGTCGTGTTGCTGCTCACCCGGCTCGATCGTGCCACTGAGCGGGGCCCAGTAGCCGGTTGTCGTGCTTGCGGACCCCGCAGGATCACCAGGACCTGATCGTCCCTCTGCAGGACGGCCACGACAGCTTCTCGCCTGATTGCGCTCTCCTCCATGGCATGGACACTACCCAAGCCCCATCCGGCGCGGGTGGTGGCCAGGGACTGACGCAGCCCCGACCATCGATCGAGGCACCGTCTGAGGGAACCGCACGTGGGTGAGGAGTCCTCAGGGCAGCACCCTGCACAGTGCGTCGAGTGTGCCTGCCCACGCGCTGTCCGAGGGCGCCGCGTAGTTGACCACCAGGGCGTCCCGTTCGGGCAACTGCCATCCGCAGTCCGCCACTTCGCAGCGGAACTGCGTCAGCCCCCTGACCGCCAGACCGTGCCGTGCCGCGGCCTGGACCACCGGGATCTCGGTTCCACGCGGGAGTTCGAGGACCGTTTGCAGTCCTGCCGCCATCCCGGTCACACGAATGCCGGGTGCCTTCTGGCGCAGGACCTCGACCAGCTGATCGCGGCGACGACGGTAGCGCAGCCGCATCGAACGCACATGACGGTCGTACGCACCCGAGGCGATGAATTCCGCCAGCGTCAGCTGCTCCAGGGCACTCGTCATGTAGTCGCCGTGCCCTTTGGCCGCCACGATCTGCGGGACGAGGTCCTCCGGCAGCACCATCCATCCGAGCCGTACCCCCGGTGCCAGGGACTTGCTCACGGAACCGAAGTACACCACCCGCTCCGGATCGAGGCACTGCAGGGCCCCCACCGGCTGACGGTCGTACCGGAACTCCCCGTCGTAGTCGTCCTCAAGGATCAGGCCGCCCGTGGCACGTGCCCACTCCACGGCCGCCGTGCGCCGCTGCGGACTGAGCGCGACCCCCGTCGGGTACTGGTGCGCCGGGGTCATCAGCACCGCCCCCACCTTGCGCAGTCGCGCCAGGTCGTCGACGCGTGCACCGTGGTCATCGACGTCGAGGGGCGGGGTGTGCAGACCGGCGTTCGCCAGCAGGCCGCGATACAGGCCGAGTCCGTAGGCCTCGACGGCGACCTCCCGCACCCGTCGCGCCCTGAGCGCCTGCGCCATCAGTGCCAGGCCGTGGTGGAAACCGGAACAGACGACGATCCGCTCCGGCTGCGCGTACACCCCGCGGGCCCGCGCCAGGTAGTCCGCGAGTGCGGTGCGCAGCTCCATCCGGCCGCGGGCGTCGCCGTAGCCGAAGGCGTCGTGTGGCGCGGCGGTCAAAGCCCGACGGGCCACGGCGAGCCACTGCGTGCGCGGAAAGGTCGCCAGGTCCGGTGCACCCGTCTGCAGGTCGTACCGGGGACGGGGCTCGTCCGGACTTGTGCGCAGAGCGTCGGGCGGGGGCTTGTGCGGCTCGACCCGGGTGGCCACCCGGGTGCCGGAGCCCTGCTGGGCGGTGAGCCAGCCCTCGGCGATCAGTTCGGCGTAGGACTCGACCACGGTGTTGCGGGCGACGCCGAGATCCGCAGCCAGTGCGCGGGAGGCCGGCAGCCGGCTGCCCGGCGCCAGCCGTCCCGTGCGCACGGCCTGCCTCAAGGCGTCGGTGAGCCCTGCACGCAGCCTGGGTCCGTGCAGCTCCAGATGCAGGTCGGCACCGCCCGCGGAGGGCTGACCGGACGCGGAATTGGTCCGGGAACCTGTCATGTAAATGCACCGTACTCCCATACCATCGACTGGCCGGTTGTCCCATGGGGCCGCGCTGCGCACCTGCGCAGCCTTGCTGCGGTGAGAACCGAGCGCGGTGTCGTGCGGCGAGTGTGTCCGCCGCAGGCGCGGACCGGTCGGCGTGATCGTCTGTGGTGTCCTCAGCAGGACCACGAGTGCGCTTCCCCGAGCCGGATCTTCCGCGCACCGGCCTCCTCGCCTTCCAGGCGACGGCACGGAGGTCCCCAAGGCGGGGTGGGCCGCCGGCGAGGTTGAGGCGGCGAGGGCTCGAAACGGAGCGCACGCGCACCATGCGTCGCCGCGTCAGCCCCCGCCCCTGCTCCTGCGGAGCTGCTACAAGATCGCCATGGGCGTCACCATGGGGGCAGGGGCCTGGCACGCAGGGGAGGCCAAGGATCGTGATCCGCGAGCGTTCCTGCGCTCGACAGACGGCCCCATGTCGCATCAACCGTATGTCACACCGTAGTTGGCGGCCCACTCATGCTTCAGGTCGTCCTCGTTCGCGTGCCCGAACGTGTACGCAGGAGAGTCCACCCGCAGCGCCCGGTCCACCCGAATCAGTACGGCCTCGTGGCACGGGTAGACGGGATCGCCGTGGGTGTTCAGCACCCACTGGCGGGACCAGTCGTACACCGGGTCGCCTTCCCCTCGGATTTCGGCTGTTCCCTTGAAGCGGTACCCCCGCCGGAGCAGGAAGTCGATTATGTTGACCTCAACCCGCGGATTGTGCCGGAGGTTCTCCACCGTATTGGGCGAGGCCATGTTCATGAATACCAGGTGATCGTCGTCGTAGACGCGCACGGACCCCTTGGGGGAGAGGTTCGGAGAGCCGTCCTCGCAGACCGTCGCAACGAACGCAAGCTTGGCGCTGGTGACGATCTGCCGCATGTCCTCAGTGATTATTCCCATCGCTCCTCAACCTTTCTGCGACGTCTGCGTGCCCCGCCTCCTGGACTGTCGCGACGCAGCCCTTTTCGAGTGCGTGGCACAGCGGGCTGATGGCTTGGGTGGCTCCAGGCTGCCCGCCCTGCGCTGATGCACGGGTGGCCTCCCGATCGCGTGGACGCCTCTCGTCCGCAGATGCTCGGTCCGTGATCACATCCGCCCGAACGGCCGTTTTTGGGGACGGGTCCCGGAACGCGGAACCCGACCGGCCGTTCCCCGCCTACGGCGCCACGGTGAACCGGCAGGACCGCCTGATGCGCGCCCCGGTCGGCCGTGCCGTGTCCGGCGGGCGTCGTGAGCCGGTGTCAGGGCCCGGCGACACCCCGTCGTGGATGTGCTCAGGTGAGCACGATCTTCTTGCCGCCGGCCTGTCCGGCGGACACCCGGGCGTAAGCGGCCGGCCCTTCACTGAACGGGACCGCTTCCACGTTCTGCTTCAGTTTCCCCTCCGCGACCGCCTCCGCCAGATGGGCAAGCTGAGCGCCATCGGGCCGGATGTAGAGGTCCACAGTGGTGATACCGCGCTCCTCCGCGGGCGCGTCCGAGGTCAGCGACACCAGCCGCCCACCGTCCCGCAGCAGCGACAGGGCGGCCTGCGCGGTGCCCTCCGCGGCGATCAGCGCACCATCGAACCCGCCGCGAACCCGGCCGGTCCAATCCGAGTCGTGGTAGTCGACGACCTCCAGCGCACCCAGACGACGCAGGCGCTCAGCAGCCGAAGCGGACGCCGTCACCGTCACCTCGATCCCCCGGGCAGCAGCAAGTTGCAACGCCAGCACACCGGTCGCCCCACCACCATTGGTGATCAGAAGCCGGTGTCCCTGGTTGAGTCCCAGCGCCTCCAGCGACTGGTACGCCGTGAGCCCGGCAACCGGCAGCGCCCCCGCCTGCACCGGATCCAGCCCCGCCGGGCTGATGGCAGCACTGGCCGCGGTGATCAGCACCCGCTCAGCCCAGAAGCCACTGCCTCCGGGCAACGGGGCCTCGTGCGCCAGCACCCGGTCACCGACGGCGAAGCCCTCGACGTCAGGACCCACGGCCACGACCCGGCCCGCACCCTCCACACCCAGCGCCGCCGGCGGACGCAGCCCCACATCCCAGCCCGTACCGTTCAGCAACTGGTCCCACGGACCGACACCGGCCGCCTCCACCTCCAGCAGAAGCTGACCAGCACCAGGGGCCGGCGGCTCAGGCACCTCCAGGAGGACAACGTCCGCACCGGGCCCGGACACTCCGCTTGCCTTCATGGTGATCTCCTTCACTCGGCCGGCCGACGGCAGGTACAGGCCGGCTGTCATTTCTTGACTCTGTTGCATTACTTTGGCGCCGGCGATATTCACCTTAACGCCGAATAATCGGATTGGGCCCCGTGCCGGGCTGGGCTGACAGGGAGGATCGAGGCGTTCGCGGTCTGTGCGCTGCAGCCGTTTCCCATGCCGTGGATGGGTGAATAGGTGGTCGGTTTTCGAACTGTGTGCCGAACTTGTCGACGGTCTCTCGTGCGCCCGCGGGGGCGCCGGAGGGAGGGGCGTGTCCAGTCGCGACACGGCGGGAGCAGCCCCTCCGGTGGGTGCCCGAGCAGTCGCCGAGCCCAGGTGGTCAGGCTAAGCATTTTGGGCTGCTTAGCCCACTTCTCTGAGCCAACACCATGCAGTACTGGGCTGTCAAGCCCACTCTGCGGTTGTGGATCCAGGCCGCCAGGGACCAGGGTGGGTGGGTAGGCAGAGATGATCTTGCGTCGCGGTGGTCAGGGACTTGCCGCTTCCTGGGGCGTGGGGCTCGTGCCTGTCTGCGTTCAGCCCGATCTGCTGACTCCGGGCCTTCGCGCCGCAGCGGAGGCCCACCCCATGCCAGGACGGCATACGCGGCAGCCGGTTCCACCGCGGCGCAGCCCGTTCAGTCCTTCTCTCTGAGGGTGTGCAGTTGGCGGCGCTGCTCTTCGGCGCGGGCGGCGGCCTGCTGCGCCCGCCGTCGTGCGGTCTGGTGGGCCTCTTCGGCTCGGTCGGCTTCCTGGCGGGTCAGCCGCCGGGGCGGGGAGTACCGCCCGGCTATGAGCTGCGGGAGGCTGCGGCCGGTGGTCGCCCCCAGCTTCGCGGCCAGGTACTGCACAGGGCCGGCGATCACGGTCGCGAGCACCACGACCCACAGCAGGTTCGTGCCGTAGCGGGCTCCGGCCGTCATGTTGGTCACGACGTTGCCGGGGTCCACGTAGGCGATCGCGGCGACGAATGCCGGCCTGCAGCGTTTGAAGCGGACAGCGCGGGTTCGGCGGAGCTGTAGGTCGGGTGTGGGGGAAAGCGTGGTCACGGCTGCTCCCTGGGGCGTGAGAGGACCAGCGGTCCCGGGCAGTCCCGGCTCGGTCGCCGGCGCGTGCTGCCGATCCCAGGAAGGCCCGGCGGGAGCCCCCCGGAGCGGTCGGGGAGCCGGCCGGGACAGAGGGCGGCCTGCATCTGCTCGGCGTTCCTCTGCGAGCCCGTACCGGGCAGGCTGCCACGCCCGTGTCGGCCCGGACAGCCGGGTGCGGCGCGCGGGGGGAGCTCCGGGAGGCCGGACCGGGCGCCGTCGCGATCTCGGTCCAACGGGGATCGGGCGGTGGACCGGGTCGTGAGGCCTTGGATGGGACCCGGCCGGCCATCCATCCACTGCCCGGGCAGCACAGTGCGCGCGTGCAGATGCTCCCCGACGATGTCGGCGTCGGTCTCCCGCCGTGGCGTGGCCACTGGCCGTGGGCTGGCGACTGATCTCCGCCGCGGGCCGCCGAGGAGCGGAGCCCTCGGCAGGGACGGTCGGGGCCGTTGACCTGCTCGGTGTCGATCACGACCCCGCGGTTCTGGCCGATTGACCGAGGTCACCGGCGGCACCCGATTGCCTCGGCGTTGCTGAAGTCACCGGCCGGATACGCCTTCGCGGCTTCTGACCGGACTTGTTGGGGAACGCGACGAAGCCATGCGCGATCAGTACCTGGCCGCGCGGCCCGGTCAGAGCTCTTCCCGTCGGTCGGTCACGGTGCGGCCCGTGTACACAGAAGATCAGCAGTCACTCGCCCTGTCCGGTCCCGGCGACATCCCGAGGACTTCAGCTCAGGGCCGGATAGTCGCCGGCAGCGAGGTCGTCGATCAGGCTTGGGTGGGTGGGCTCCCAGCCGAACCGTTCCCGGGTCAGGGCACTCGACGATGGCATGTCAAGGGCGAACAGGCGGCCGATGAGGCCGAAGCGCTCAGGCGGCGCCGACTCGACCGGCACCCCGAGAACGCCGCCGACAGCCTCGGCCAGCGACCGCATGGTGTCGCCCTCGTCGGCTACCGCGTTCAGTACCGAGCCGGGCGCAGCGTCCTCGAGTGCGATGCGGAACAGCCGGGCGGCGTCAAGCCGGTTGACTGCCGGCCATCGTTGTGCGCCGTCGCCGACATACGGTGCCACGCCCGTCTTCTGCGCGGCCGCGATGAGCGCCGTGCAGAAGCCGTACGCCGACCCGCGCTGGTGCACGGAGCGCGGCAGCCGCACGACAGAGGACCGGACACCCTGGGCGGCCAGGGAAAGTACCGCGTCGCAGGTGCGGCCGCGGCCGCCGACCGGACCCTCGGTGGTGTTGGGGTCCTCCTCGGTGGAGACGTGGCCTGGCACCATGGGCGTGAGGCCGGCATGCACAAACGGCTTGTCACTGCCCACGAGTGCGACCGCGAGGGTCTGCACGGCGCGCGCCTCCTCGCCGATCGCCTGCTCCAGATTGCTCCAGTCGTTGCTGAAAGCCAGGTTGATGACACCGTCGGCCTGCGTGGCGCCGACGCGGAGGCTGTCGAGGTCGGTGAGGTCGCCGCGGAGCGGCGTCCCGCCGGCGGCGGCGACGGCCGTAGCGGCGGCATCGGAGCGGACCAGGCCGAGGACCTCGTGACCAGCTTCGATGAGTTCGGGCACGACAACTGAGCCGATGCTGCCGCTGACGCCGGTGACGAACACGCGCATGCGAGCTCCAGATGACTGCTGTGACGCTGTGTCGCAGGGCAGGAACTGGCGGTCCGGGCCCTTCGCGTGCCGCCGCCGCTGGAACGTTCCCGACGCGGCGACCGCATCTTCTCTGCCCCGGCCACCACCTTAATCAGTGCCTGCATGTCGTGCCGAGCCGGACGCGCGCGAGCGACTCGTTGCGGCTGCGGGTCGCCTCAGTCGTTCTCCGAGACGATCCGACACCGCCCCGCATCTCCGCCACCAGCCGCACACTGCACCGCGGGCCGCCCCAACCGATCCCGATCCGTCATCGGTGAGGGCGTCGAGCCGTGGGCTGCCGATGCCACGGGTCAGACTCCGCTGCATTGCTGCTCAGGCGCAGGTGACCGCGGCCGTCGAACCCGGGTGCCGATGGGGCATGCCCCGGTCGGCGTGCCCCAGTCGGTCTGCCCCGGTCGTCGGTGTACCCGTCCAGCCCGCGGCATCGGCTATCCCTCCGAGGAGTCCGCCAGGCCGCCCGCGCGGCGACGAAGGCAACAGCGCGGTGTTGTCGCGCAGACGCTGGCGCAGCCCGGCCGAATCCTCCAGCAGGTCGAGGACCTTGAGCGAGGCGGCGGCGATCACCGGGGCGAGGGAGTTGGAGAAGAGGTACGAGCGGTAGCACGCTGGCAAAACCCCACATCCGCGCCCAGGTCCAGCACAAGGCGGCCACCACCGGCGGCATCGTCATCGACACCCGCATCGGCTACACCGCCCCCATCGGCTCCACCGACGACGCCAGGCTGCGCCACCTGACCGTCGCCCCGCCACGCCGCCCGGCTCTTCGACGCCCAGCAGCAGGGCGCCACCGACCAGCGCCTCCAAGAGAGCGCCGCCGAAGCACTCAGTGATGGTCTGGGCGTGATCGTCAGTTGCTGATCGTCGATGTGATGTCAGTGGAGGGCTTGGCTTGAACAGGGACAAGTTGCTGACGTCCTCTGCCGACTACTTGTGACACGAGTGACGAAAGCCGGTGCCAACGTCGTGCAGACCGGTATGGCATGCGCAGCGGCGGGGGACTGGGGCGTCGGGGCCTCGACGCCTGGGTCACCCACCTCGACATACACAGGTGCGACCGCCTCGGTGACGTACTGGCCGTCAATGTCCCTTGCGGGGCTCGGGCTTGGCGGGGGACAGGCCGTGGAGGAGGTAGTCGATGAGGTGGGTGAGGACGTCCTCGGCTTGGTGGGGGCTGAGGAGTCCGCGGGCACGGTAAGTGGCCACGCCGTGGACGGCGCTGGTGACGGCCTGGACGATCTGTTCGGGGTCGCCGGGCCTGATCTCGCCGTCGGCTTGTCCTTTGGTGGTGGAGTCGCGCAGGCCGGCGCCCAGGCGTTCGACGGCTGCGGTGAACTCTTCGGAGGTGTCGGGGCTGTGGTGGCCGGCGTACATCAGGTCGAGCAGTGCGGCGTTGGCGCTCATGAACTGCAGGTACGCCGTGGCGTGGGCGGTGAGCCGCTGGGCGAAGGTCTCGGCGGGCTCCTCGGCTTGCCTGAGCGCTGTGTGGAGCCGGTCGAAGCCGTTCAGGGCGAGGGCGTCCAGGAGCGCCTGCTTGTCCTTGAAGTGGCGGCGGGGCGCGGCGTGGCTGACCCCGATGTCGCGGGCCAGTTCCCGCAGGGACAGTGCCTCGACGCCTCGCTCGGTCAAGATCTGCTCGGCTCGCTCCAGCAGTGCGGCGGGCAGGTCTCCGTGGTGGTAGGGGCGCTTCATGGTCATGCGAGCACTATATGTTGTCGACGTCACCATTGATGTCACTGGCATCATTGTTGCCATCGTCTACATTGGAGGTGTCGGGCTGACGGCCCGAGACCGTCCAGGCGCACACAAGGGAGAGACAGACCATGAACCGTTTTGCACTGCGGGCCGGTGCCGCGGCAGCCGCTCTGACGCTGGGCGGCGCCGCGCTCACCCCTGTACTTGCCGCGGCGGCAAACGGACCGTCGTCGTCGCCGTCGTCGGTTGCCGCGGCTGCGGTCCGCCCTGCGCGGGCGGCGCAGATCCAGCGCATCGAGGACCTGCCCGCCCGCACGGTGGCAGCGGACGGCAGGAGCCACGAGGTGAGCGTGGAGTACCACGGCACTTTCCCCGCGGCCCGAACCGCCTCCGTGCAGCTGCTGGTCGAAGGCGCCGGTGGCGGCAGCGGGTACCTCTCACCCGGACAGGTGCGCGTGGAACGCCTGGACGCGGCCGGCCACCGGTGGCGCAGCGTGCGGCTGGGCTGCCAGACCGGCACCCTCTACACCGCCGTCCGCCCCACCGGCGGCACCCTGGTCGCCGGCGGCGAGCTCCACGACCACTACCGCGTCACCGCCGTGCGCACCAGCGCCACCCCCCGCCTCCTGCTGCAGCCCCGCCTCCTCGTGCACTGACCGCAGCAGCCCGCCCCGCCCACTCCTGCGGACACGTGAGCGGTGCAGGGGCCGGTGCGGCCGTGGGTGGAGGGGCTGTGCGGCGTGCGGTGCGCG
>NZ_LIQR01000098.1 GCF_001418575.1 Peterkaempfera griseoplana | reverse complement strand
CGGGGGAGCGGCGGCCGCGGTGCGGGGTGAGCATGTCGTCGTCGTGGGTGCGGTAGTCGATGCGGATGTCGCGTTCGGTGATCGGGTGCCGGCGCACCGGCAGCAGTTCGAGGTAGTCGGCGCCGGTCAGCGGCACGCGGACGTAGCCGCACGAGGCCGGCAGCACCGCGAGTCCGCCCCGGTGTGCGCCCCCCGGACGGCCCGCTGATAGCCTCCGACCTGCCCGGTCCTGCCCCGCGCTCCACACCGGGCCGGCCTCCGCGCGAGGACCGGCAGCAGCCGGGGAACCGGTCCGGGCAGCACTGGGCACCCGGCCTTACACCTGGCCGCGCCGGAGCCGGGAGGCCCTCCCGTCACCCCGCCGCCGCAGGCGGACCGGATCCCAGGAGGCTCCGTTGGACCACGCGGCGACAGCCCACCAGATGTCCGCAGTCGCCGGCGCGGCGGGCACCACCTCCGGGGGCGCCGCGCTGCTGGCCGTCGCCGGTGTGCTCGCCGGACTTGCGGGGACCGCGGGCGGCATCACCTCCCTGATCTCCTATCCCGCGCTGCTCGCGGTGGGCCTCCCCGCCCTCTCGGCGAACATCGCCAACATCGTCGCGGTGGTCGCCACCTGGCCGGGCGCGGCGCTCGCCTCCCGGCGTGAGCTGGCCGGCCGGGGGGCGTGGCTGCGCCGCTGGGCTCTTGTCGCCGCGTTGGGCGGAGCAGCAGGGTCGGTGCTGCTGCTGACCACCCCGCCGGGCGTCTTCGGCCGTATCGTGCCGTTCCTCGTGGTCGCCGGTTCCCTCACGCTGTTCGCCCAGCCCCGCCTCGCCGCCCGCCACGGGCGGTCGTCCGCCGGACGCCCGTCCCGCCTCCGGCGTGCCGTCATGCCGTTCGGGCTGACCGCGATGTCGCTCTACAGCGGCTACTTCGGCGCCGGAGCCGGGGTGATGATCCTCGCCCTGCTGCTGAGCACCGGCGAACCCCGGCTGCCCACCGCCAACGCGCTCAAGAACATGCTCACCGGCGCCGCGGCGCTCACCTCCGCCGTCGTCTTCACCGCGGTCGGCCCCGTCGACTGGGCGGCGGTCGCGCCGCTCGCCGCCGGCATGTTCGCCGGCGCCACCCTCGGGCCCCGCATCACCCGCCGGGTTCCGGCGGCCCTGCTGCGCTGGCTGGTGGGAGGTCTCGGCCTCGGGCTCGCCGTCCAGCTGTGGGCCACCCCCGGAGGTTGAGGCGGCCACCGTCGTCGGGACCGCCCGCGTGCGCACGGGCCGGACCGGTCCGAGGCCGCCCGAGGGGTGTCCCGACGCCCAGGCGGATCCCGCGAGTTGGACGTCCAGCGCTGCCCTCAGGAGGACCGGGGGAGGACCGGGCGAGGCGGGCCGCGGCGGCGAACGGCATGACGGGCGATGCGGAGGCGGGCCCTCAGGATTCAGCGCCGATGGGATTCTCACGGTGGACGATGAGCGGGTCCCGGGGGGTGTAGGGGAAGTCGGGCAGTTCACGCTCGGGCATGCCGAAGGTACCGGCCAGCACTTCGCGGGAGAACGCGGTGGCGGTGGCGCGGTAGCCGACGTCACCGGGCATGGGCTGGTCGAAGAAGATCAGGAAGTGGAAGCCGTCGTCCCCCAGGACCTCGATGTGGTGCGGATACGCCCGCGGCACGAAGTACACGTCACCGGCCTTGAGTTCGTATTCGGCGACCTGGACGTCCGGGGACAGGACGCGCATCCGCGCGCGGCCCTTGGCGACGTAGCCCATCTCCGCCGTCTTCGGGTGCCAGTGCGGCTCCCGCATTCCGTTCTCCTTGATGGACAGGGAGTACATCGAGATGTCGTCGAGCGCGGCCCAGAACTGCTTGCGGGCCAGGCGGGCGGTGCCGTACGCGTACGACAGGGGGGCATGCTGGCCCTCGACGTCGAACAGGTGCGCGTTGGGGAGTCTCTGAGTGGGATCGACGGACACCGGGCCGCGTCGGGCGAAGACCTCTTCCGCAGGCGGACGGTCGAAGGCCGCGAAGGCGGAACCGGGAAGGCCGTAGGTGTTGCCGAGGACCGGGTTGCTCATCGCCGAGAAACTGTCGCGGAGAGAGAAGTGCTGCGGCCGCTCGTGCCTCAGCGCGAGGACGATCTCCGCCTCGACGTCACCGACGTTCTCGATGTGGTAAACCGCTCCGGACTCGACGTGGTACATCTGCCCTTCACCGACGACGAACGAGGAGAACTCGCCGCCGTTGGCCAGCATGGACACCAGGACCTGACCACTGATCACATAGGATATCTGGTTGGCATCGACGTTCCACTGCGGTTCGCGGATCGCACCCGGTGCCAGGGTGACCCGCTTGATCGACAGCCTGCGCAGTACGGAAAGGCGAGCGGCGTCCACGACCCGGATGCTGCCGAACTCGTTCTGGAACCGGGGTTCTGTCTCTGTGAGGGAGACCCAGAACGGCGAGTTCTCGGACATGGTCCTCCTTGCTGATCCGCGACTGGTGTTCGATCCGAACCTGTCAGGGACCACGAGGGCCCGCCATCGATGCGCAGACATACGGGTGACGCGTCCTCCCGCCGCCGCGGGCGACGCCGGCCGTCGGGAGCCAGGTGCCTCGGCCCGGCTCCCGCGCCCGGTGCGGGGCGGGCCGCGGGACCGGCGCCGTCGCCCCTTCGCGCACCCCGTCGCCCTTCCACGCGACGACCCCGTCGGCGGGCTTTCAGGACGGCGGAGGCCGGCTTCAGTCCAGCAGTACGTCCACCAGCAGAGCCGCGTCGAGTACGACCACCGCCGCCGTCACCAGCGACATGGCAGCCGTGACCGCGCGGTGGTTGACGCGGGCGCCCATCACCGAACGCGACGAGGTCAGGGAGAGCATCGGCACCAGAACCAACGGCAGCCCCACGGCCAGGACGACCTGGCTGACAATCAGCATCGTGACCGGCGGGACGCCGACGGCCAGCAGGATCACGACGGGCAGCACCGTCGCCAGCCGGCGCGCCAGTGCCGGAACCGGCCGGAGCAGGAGGCCGTTCATCACCACCGCACCGGACTGGGTCCCCACAGCCGTGGATGTCACCCCGCTGACGAGCAGGGCGACGAGGAACGCGACCTGGGCGGCGGGACCGATCCGTTCCGCCAGCTCCGAGGCGATGCCGGAGAAGTCCTCACCCACGCTTCCACGTAGCGCGGACGCCCCGACCACCAGCATCATCGCGTTCGTCATCCCGGCGATCAGCATCGCCGTCATGACATCCGTCCGGTGTGAGGCCAGGCGGCGGTGGCCTCGCGCCAGATCGGTGTGCACATGGACGGCGTGCGGCATGATCGTCGCGCCGACGATCCCCGCAGCCAGAACCAGGGCCCCACCGCCCGGCAGCGACGGCGCCAGTCCCGAGGCGAGCTCGATCGGCGCGGGGGGGACGATGAGCAGGCACATCAGGAAAGCACCGCCGATGACGGCGAGGGAGGCCGCGGAGACCCTCCTGAGGAACCGCTCCCCCCAACGGTCCCCCAGGGCCAGGAGGACCGCGCCCGACGCGGCCGCGATCACGCCTCCGAGCGGCAGGGGGACCGCGAAGAGCAGATGAAGCGCGATCGCCGCACCAACGACCTCCGCGAGATCGGTCGCGATGGAGACGATCTCGGCCTGGGCCCAGTAGGCCAGCCGCCGGGGCGGGGAGTACCGCCCGGCTATGAGCTGCGGGAGGCTGCGCCCGGTGGTCGCCCCCAGCTTCGCGGCCAGGTACTGCACAGGGCCGGCGATCACAGTCGCGAGCACCACGACCCACAGCAGCTTCGTGCCGTAGCGGGCTCCGGCCGTCATGTTGGTCACGACGTTGCCGGGGTCCACGTAGGCGATCGCGGCGACGAATGCCGGCCCGCAGCGTTTGAAGCGGACAGCGCGGGTTCGGCGGAGCCGTAGGTCGGGTGTGGGGGAAAGCGTGGTCACGGCTGCTCCCTGGGGCGTGAGAAGACCAGCGGTCCCGGCAGTCCCGGCTCGGTCGCCGGCGCGTGCTGCCGATCCCAGGAAGGCCCGGCGGGAGCCCCCCGGAGCGGTCGGGGAGCCGGCCGGGACAGAGGGCGGCCTGCATCTGCTCGGCGTTCCTCTGCGAGCCCGTACCGGGCAGGCTGCCACGCCCGTGTCGGCCCGGACAGCCGGGTGCGGCGTGCGGGTGAGCTGCGACGGGCCGGACCGGGCGCCGTCGCGATCTCGGTCCGTGCCGACGGACACGCCGGGCTCCGCCCGCCGGGGTCGGCACGGTCCGTCCGAGCCCCCGCCCGGGCACGGTGCGCTGGGCGGATGACGTGTGGGTGGCGGGTCGCGCGGATGCGGGTGAAGAGCACCGCGAGTCGTAGCGCAACCACCGGATCCGGCTCGGCGGCAGGCGCCCTGTCCGACGATACGGCCCGCCGGCTGCTCTCGTTCATCCATGCCTGCGCTCCAGATCGGCCACGCGCGGGACGCGAAATCTGCGCCGTGAAAGCGCGTCGGGCTGTCGCCGACGGCCCGGCGCCCAGCTGTGAAGAAGGCGGCCCTGGCCGCATCCCCGGGTGCCGGCGGTGATCCGCGCGGACATGGCCTGTAGTACTCGGGCAGCGAGAACTCCTCCCCTTGCGGGGACACCGGAGCAGGGCCTTCACGTGCGTGACGCATGGGCCTGGTGCCGTTCACAGCGCGGACTCCTTCATGACCCGGTCCAGGGTTCGCCGGCCTCGCGCGGTGACCTCGGGGTGGTCGTTGTTCGGACCCCAGGCCAGGCAGTTGACCGCGTCCAGCACGGCCAGGCAGCGCAGCGCGTGCCGCTCGGCAGCGGTCAGCTCCCGCCCGTACGACCGGAGGAACGCCGTCTCGCGGTCGGGGTGGTCGAGCCACTCGGTGACCGTGAGGATGACGAGGTCCTGCACACGGGCGGCAGGCCGGGTGCGTTCGAAGTCGACGAGCGCGAGCCCGGCCGGGGACCACAGCCAGTTCCGCGGCTGATTGTCGCCATGGATGTAGCCGACGGGTACGGGGCCTACGCGGCGGAGCCGGGCGGCGTGGTCGCGGATCACCTGCCGCTCGCCCTCGGTGAGCCGATCTCCGGCGCGGGCCAGGTACTTCTCCGTCCCGTCGGCCGCGGCTCCCAGGGATGCCTGGGCCTCACCCTCGTCGTCGCGGTCGAGTCCGCCGGCTTCGTGGAGGCGGGCGCACAGGTCACCGGCCTGCCAGTGCACGGCCCGCCACTCGCCGGCGGCCAGGCTCAGCCCCGCCGCCGGGACGCCGGGCACAGCGGTGAGAAGCACAGCCAGGTCCTCCGCGCGGCTGTCGACCAGGTGGGGCGCGCGGCCGTGGCCGAGCGCGGGGACGACGTGGCGGTAGCCCGGGTCTCGCGGGTGAAGAACTTCACGGAGGGTGAGACCTTCACGTACCAGCAGGCCCCGTCGCCGCCGTCCAGCTCCCACACCCGGGAGTGGTACCAGTCGTGCGAGGCGTCGCGGACGGCTGTGACGCGTCCGATGTGCCGCTCCGCCCAGCGTCGAACCGACTCGGGCAGGGTCTTCGTCTGCCTGGCGCCGCGTACCTCGCATTCGGCTACGCGGCCGGGCTCTGGGCCAGTGCGGTCGTCGGCGGGGATCGGGGAAGGGGGCACAGGCTTCTCCTCGGCGTCGCCGTCGTCCCGCCGCCGCGTGGCGGCGAGACGAGGGGCGGGGCGCAAGTGGTCAGCGGTCCTGCGAGAGTTGAAGGAGTTCGGCGAACGTGCCGCCGGCGTGGACGAGGTCGTCGTACCGGCCCTGTTCGGTGATGCGGCCGTGCTCCATCACGATGATGTGGTCGGCGATCTTGGTGTTCTCCAGGCGGTGGGTGACCACGATGGTGATGCGGTCGGCGGCGATGGCCTTGATCTGCTCGAAGATCTGGTGCTCACCGCGAGGGTCCATCTGAGAGGTCGGCTCGTCCAGGATCAGCAGCCCGGGGCGCCGGTACAGGGCCCGGGAGCACGCGATGCGCTGCCACTGACCGCCGGACAGCTCCGAGCCACCGAAGACCTCGCGGGACAGCAGGGTGTCCAGGCCCGCGGGGAGGTCGTCGACGGCCTCGCGCAGACCGACTGCGTCGATCGCCTCCCAAACGGGGACGTCGTGGTGGGTGCGGGGCTGGCCGAGGGTGACGTTCTCCCGGACCGGCATCGGCCACTGGGCGAAGATCTGCGGCACCAGGCCGGTCCGCGCCCACACGCCGGCGGGATCCATCTCCGCCAGGTCGGCGCCGTTCCAGGTGACCTTGCCCTTGTCCGCCAGGTAGATGCCAGTGAGCAGGCGGGTGAGCGTGGACTTCCCCGAGCCGTTCGCGCCGACGATCGCGAGGATCTGACCGCGCTCCAAGGTAAGGGAGACGCCGTCGACGGCGGGCTTGTCCTTACCCGGGTACTGGTAGACGACCTCCTCGAGCCGGATCTGCTCGATTGCGTCGCCCGGCCTGCCCGAGCCGCGCTTGGGGGTGCGGCTGGCCGCGTCGTCGAGGAAGGCCTGCATGTCGCTCAGGTAGAGGCTGGTGTGGAAGACCGCGGCGCCGTTGATGACGACCTGGGAGAGCGCGGCGAGCGTGGTCTGGACGGCGATGACGGCCGTGGCCGCGACCGCGAGTTCGATCCGGCCCGACACCGCCAGCCACGCCAGGGCTCCCCAGGTCGCCACGAGAAACACCCCGCCGACCACCGCGGAGAGCACCGCGATCCGCAGGGTCCGCGGGGCTGCGGCCAGGGTGCGCCGGTCGCAACGGTCGGACAGGGCCCGGTACCAGTGGACGAGGTAGTCGATCATGGAGTTGGCGCGGACCTCGTCGCCGTACTTCGGCGTGGTCGCCCACCAGCGCATCATCCCGCGCACGTTGCGGTCGGCGATGTTGGCGTAGTGGATCTCGTAGTCGACCCGGGCGGTCAGGACGGCACCGACGCCTGCCGGCAGCACGGCGAGCATGAGGAGCGGCAGCAACAGCGGGTTCAGCACCGACAGCACCCCGCCGGCGGTGACCATCCGGATCAGCGCGGACAGAAACCGCTGGGCGTCGGTGACCATCACCTGTGTGCGGAGCACCCCCATCTCAGCCGCCTCGTGCCGGTCGGAGAACCCCTCCTCCGCGTACGCCGACGCCTCCACCCGGCACACCGCCTCGACCAGAGCGCTGTCCGTCTCCGTCGTCAGCCGAGGAGTGATCCTCCGCTCCGCGTACGCGGCCACCGCCGCCGCGCCGCGGCCCAGTGCGGCGGCGAGCGCGACAACCGCCAGCGCTGGCACCGCTCCGTGCAGCCGGTCGCCGGCCGATCCATCGCCCAGGACGGGCCTCATGGCGCGAGCCGTGGCGGCCAGCAGCACGGCGGCCGATACACCCGTCACCATCTGGCAGCTCAGCATCAGTTGCACAGCGCGTCGGTCGGTCCGCCACGACAAGCGCGCGATCCGGCCCAGCACCGCCGGGATCTGCCGGCACATCCGCCGAAAGGAGACCTCGGCGAGCGGATTGACGGAGTACTGCCCGCTGAAGGTGATCTCCGCCGGCGCTGGTGCAGGAGGCGCGGTGGCCTGCTGTGCGTGCGTGGCGTCCGAGGTCAACGTGGGTCCCCCTTGACGGTCGTCCAGCGTGGTCGTGAGGCTCAACGACCCGGCCGGTGTGTCGAACACATGCGTTTCGGTCGGTCCGGAATCCCGAGATGGAGCGGGCGGTGGCGCGTGGAGGATGCGCGGACCCAATCGCCGCAACAGGTGTGCGAACGTGGGTGGTTGGCCGAATCGCCGACGGTGGTGCTCGCGGGCCCGGATTGGGCGCGTTGCCCTGCGCCGGCTCGCGCCGGACTTCCATGGCCGGCGGCTCTGCATCCCAAACGCGCGCACTGCTGGACGAACCAGTGCTCTGACCACATGGGTTCGCCGGGTCGGTAGGCCGCGGTGGGGCCGCTGCAAGCGGTGCAACCTGGCTGCGTGACACAGCGATTGAGCACGGGGTGCTGATGTGCGGTCTTCCGGGAGCGGGCAAGACCACCTATGCGATGGAGCTGGTGCGACGTGGTTCCGCTCGGCTGTCGACTGATGAGGTGGTCCGGTGACGACTCGGGCAGCGTGACGCCGGCCTGGCGCTGGGGGCTGAGGCGTTTGACAAGCTCAAGGAAGATGTCCGCCGCCAGCAGCGGCAGGAACGGGTCGAACTGATGCTGGTCGGGCGCGACGCGGTGGTGGACTACAGCTTCTGGAGTCGCGCCGCCCGTGACGACTACAAGGCGCTGATTCTCCTCCAGCAGCGCGGCGAACACCGCCGCGCAGTTCGGCGACCGGTACACCACATCCGGGGCCTGCGGCGGCGAGTTGTTGGGGATGTAGGCGTCGCCGTTGGGAGCAACCGCCGGCCACTCTTCGACGTCCTGTACGAGCAGATCGTCACCGTTCGCCTGCTGCGCACCTGCGCAGTTGCGCGTACTCCCCTCCGGGTTCCCTTGTCATTGCTGCGTGCGACGACAAATGTGCAGTGAGAGCCGCGGGCGCGACGGTGCGCCGAATGTCTGATGTCCCACTACCGGGCCCGCGCTGTGCCGGGCCGTCGGAGGCACTTGTACATGTCATCACGCATACGACGTCGGCCAGTTCGTGTATCAGGGAGGGTGGGTCTGTCCGCCCTGCTCGCTGTCACAGCGGCCCTGGGCGTCACCGGCTTGGCGAATCCCGCACAGGCAGCCGAGTCGGCGGTACCGAGCGCGGACGCCGCGCCGGCCACCGAGACTCCCGCCCTGGTGGACGGAGTGGCCGACGCGGCGGACGCGTCCGTACCGGCCGCGACCGCAGCCCGGGCCCATCTGGCAGCGCACCAGGACCGCTACCGGATTCCCGCACCCGACCGGGACCTGGTCACCGACACCGTCACCACGGACGCCGACGGTTCGGAGACGGTGCGCCTGGACCAGAAGTACCGCGGAGTGCCCGTCCTGGGCGCCCAGTACGTGGTGCGCATGACGCACCGGAACGACAAGCGGACCGTCACCGGCACGTCCGGCTCGTACTTCACCGCCCTTGAGGTCGACACCGACAAGGCGACCCTGCCGGTCGGCACCGCCGTGGACCGTGCGGTGCAGCAGGTGCAGGCCGAGCTCGCCAAGGGCGGATACCGCCCCGCCCACGCCCGGAGCGGGGCGGACACCCTGTCCGGCACCGACCGCGGGCTGACCATCCTGCCCACCGGCAAGGGCGTCCTGACCCGTCATGTCACGGTGCGCGGCTCCGACCCGGCCACCGGGGCGCCGGTGGTGCAGGAGGTCTACGTCGACGCCGCCACCGGCCTCGTGCTCTTTGAAGCGGGCGGCCTGCGGACCGTCACCGCGCCACTGCAGGCCGCCGGCTCCCAGGGCGGCGAGGCCGGCAAACCGGGCGAGTCGAGTGGGCCCGGCGCGACCGGACCCGGGGCGGGGTCGGCGGGTGTCACCGGCAGCGGCACTCTGCTCAACGGCACCACCGTGCCGCTGTTGATGACCAAGGACGACACCACCGGCCAGTACCTGCTGCGTGACACCGCGCACATGGCGGACACCAAGCAGCGGAACGTCATCCAGACCTGGGACGCCTCCAGCCTCTGGATGGAGGATGTCTCCGGCGCATGGCCGGACGGCATCGTGCCGTTCACCTCGCCCACCCCGCAGGCCGGTCCGGAGCTGACCGCGTCCGGTGCGGTCGACGCCCACTGGGCGGCCGGGAAGGTGTACGAGTACTACCGCGACACCTTCAAGCGCAACAGCCTCGACGGCCGGGGCATGGCGATCAACTCCTTGGTCGGTGTGACCGACTACGGCAACCCGTTCGTCAACGCGTTCTGGGACGGCACCAAGATGGTGTACGGCACCGGCGACGACGAGTACCGCTCGCTCGCCTCCGACCTCGACGTGGTGGGCCACGAGATGACCCACGGCGTGGTCGAGAACACCGCGAACTTCGTCTACGCGGGCCAGTCCGGCGCCCTGAACGAGGCTGTCGCCGACTACTTCGGCAACGCCATCGACGTCAGCGTCAACCACACCCCGATGAGCGACCCCGACGCGGGCCTGATCGGCGGCGACCTGTGTCGGACCCGGACACCCAGGCAGTGCGCGTTCCGCGACCTCAACGACGGTGCCACCACCCAGAAGAACTTCATCGGCGTGCCGCTCGGCTCGGGGTACCCCAACGACAACGGTGGCGTGCACCTCAACGCCACCATCTTCGGTGGCGCGCTGTGGGACATCCGCGAGAGCCTCGGCGCCACACTGGCCGACCGCATTGTCTACCGGGCGCTGACCTCCTACCTCACCCCGCTCGACGGCTTCGACGAGGGCCGGGACGCGGTCATCGCCGCAGCCAGGTCGCTCGGAGTGAAGGGCAGTCAGCTGACGGCGGTGACCGACGCCTTCGCAGCCCACGGCATCGTGCCGGGCTGGGAGAAGAGCCTGGGTCTGGACAGCGACGTGCTGGCCGGCAGGCTCGGCACTCTGACGTCGTACGTCGGCACCGGCAACAGCCCCAGCGCGAGCAACGGCTGGTGGGCGGTTCCCGAGTCCAGCCCCGACAGCGCCGCCCCGTACGCCGTCTGGGTCGGCCGCACCGACGGCAAGGGCAAAGCCCGGCAGATCTCCCCGAACGACGGCCGGTCCCACCTCAGCCCGGTCACCGACGGCAAGCGCGTGGTCTGGATCGCCGTCGGCGACATCTCCGGCGGCGACCCCAATGCCCACACCTACGCCATCATGTCCGCGCCCGTCACCGGAGGTGCGCCCACGACGCTGTACAGCACCACCGCCCAGATCAGCGGCCTGAGCGTCGACGGTGACACCGTGGCGTGGTCCAACCAGAGCGACACCGGGCTGCAGCAGGTCTTCTACCAGAAGGGCAGCGACACCACCCCGCAGCAGGTCCCGCTCAGCCGGGCCTACGACCAGGCGACCAAGCCGGCCGTGAAGGGCGGACACATCGCCTACATCCACGACGGCCTGTTCGACGGTGCCTACGGTGCCCTCATCGAGGTCTACGACACCACGACCGGCAAGACCACGCCGCTGGGCGCGCCCTCGCAGCCGGAGTGGATCAGCGCCCCGGTCGCCACCGCATCCGGGGTGTACTGGCTCATCGACACCGACTACACCGACGACGACCTGACCACCCTGCGCCGGGCGGACTTCGACGGCTCCGATGTCACCGACCTGATCCCGGAGAAGAGCGCGAACCCGGTCCGTGCCTATGGCCTCGCCGCCTCGGACACCGCCGTCACCCTGACCGTGTACCCCTCGTACTACCAGACGTACGACAACCTCAACGACTCCCTGCCGAAGCTCCAGCAGTTCACCCCGACGGGTGCCCCGCTCGGCCGCGTCTCCTGCAGTCGCGGCCAGCAGGCGAACCCCGCAGCCGACACCGGCAGCCGTGTGCTCTGGATCGACAACACCACCACGGACGCCGACCTGGTGACCCGAGACCACCCCGCAGGCGAGTGCGCCTGAGCACCTCCCGCCCGACCACGTCCTGACGGGGTCCGGCCCGGCATTCGCCGGCCGGGCCCCGTCGGCGTGCGCCCGCCGACTGCGGACCCGCCCACCCCGGACCCGGCCGACCACCAGGTGCAGCTTGGTGGTCAGCCCGCCGCTCGGCTCCCACGGTGGCCGCCCGCCCCGTTTCGACAGGGAGGACTACAAGCAGCGGCACGCAGTCGAGTGCGGGATCAATTGCCTCAAGCGCCACCGCGCGGTCGCCACGGCGTGCCGGGCCAGGCAGGAGTAGAACTCGCCCCGGAAGCGTGACAGTTCAGCGATCCCGTCCTGAGACGCCCTCGTGCAGCAAACTCATCCCCGCGGCCTTCGTCCTGGTCGCGTGCATTCCTTGGTCGGAGCACAGGATCAGGCGAAGGCCTCCTTGCTGTACGGCGGATGCCGACACGAGTGATCACGTACGACGCCGCGTTCGAGGCCACACGTTAAAGATCAAGCTAATGGGAGGTGTGTTCCGCCCTCCCGACGGGCGGCAGGCCCCCCGGTGGTCTTGACGTCACCGGCCCGGGCGCGTTCTACCGCGTCCCGCAGCGGACCGTTCATGATTGTCCGGTCGCCGACTCCAGCAGAGGCCAGCCATCGATCTCAACCACACGCTCCTCATCGGGCTTCCAGCCACGGGTCAACGCCGCGTCGAGGAGGGTTCGGACGGCCCCGGGCTCGTGCAGGTTCAAAGTGTTGCCGCGGACGTAACCGACGTCGCCAGAACCGAAAGGCGCACCCCCCGGGGGGAATCTGCCCGGGCCCGCGTTGAAGACGATGCGCAGTTGCGCGCCAGTGCCGGCCGGCTGCGGGTACAAAGTCAGGGTCTGGCGACAGGACCGCCCGTGATCCAGCACGCGGTGGCTGTGTCGAAGCGACCACAGGTACTCCCGCCCCTCAGCGACCAGGAGGCGCGGCTTGTTCGGATGGCGTGGCATGCAGCCCACGGTAGAGGGCAGGGCTGTTGCCCCACGCCGTATTGACTCAGCTCGCCAGAGCGGCCGGAAGAGCAACATCCTGGACCGGGCCCGAGGGGGCAGGTGCCAACCGAGTCCCCCGGCCGATCGCGCCGTCACGCACTGGCTTGCACCCGTGTCAGCAAAGGCCTTCCTGGGCGGTGCGTCATGCAGCCGCCCAAGATGCTGGCCTGCTACAACGAATGCACTGCGCGGACGCACGCGCGTGCCACGCCCAGAAACCGGTCGTGCTGAGAGGGTTCCGTTTGTCCAGGGAAGAGATTCGCACCAGCGATGCGCCTGCACCGGGGGGCGCGTATTCGCAGGCCATCGTCGCCAATGGCTTCCTCTACACCGCGGGAACGGGACCTCACGACCCCACCACCGGTGAGGTCGTCGGAGATACCGTCACCGAGCAGACGCAGCAGGTGCTGCGGAATCTCAGAGCGCTCCTGGCGGCCCGGGGACTCGACTTCTCCGACGTCATCAAAGTCACGACTCACCTGGCCCACTTGAGCCGTGACTACGAAGCGTACAACGCCGTCTACGAACAGATGTTTCCCCAGCCCTATCCCGTGCGGACGACCGTCGGGTCCACGTTGGACCGCAAACTCGTCGAGATCGACATGGTGGCCGTTCTCCGGCACGTGTAGGACCGCACCTTTGACTGCGGCGCTCGCTGGGCCTCGGCCGTACATCGGTGTGCCGCACTCCTGGCAGCCGGGAACGTCACCCTGAAGGACAGCCCTTCCGGGAACTCTCGCACTCGCCCGATCAGCACAGTTGCCACGGGCAGGTCGCTCAGCAGGTAGGCCAGGCGGGGGATGTCGTATCCGGCGTCGGTGACGACCAGGACGTCGGGGTCGCCGGCCCGCCACTGCCCTGCGGCGATCAGGCGCTGGAGCAGTTCGCGAAGCCGCATTGCGGTGACGGCGGCGCCGTCGTCGCCCGGTTCCAGGCGGCGGGCGTCCAGCGGGACGGTCCAGGAGCCGCGGCCGGGCTCGAGCGCGCAGATCACCGAGTAGGGCCAGCCCGGGACCGGGATGTGCTGGTCCTTGCCGCGGCCGTGGGTGTGGCACATGATCCGCTGCGGCGAGGTGTGGGCGTCCGGCCGCAGCCAGCAGGTGACGTCGACGGCCAGCACCAGCCTCCCGTCGGCCGCCCGCGGCAGCGGAACCGCGGCCAGAGCCCGGCGGACCGCGTCTGCGTCTACGCGGCCCCGGGCCAGGGCTGCACAGAGCCCTCCATGGCTACGGCGGTGCTCGCCCACCAGGGACAGTTCGACCAGTGACCTGACCGGTCCGTCCGCACACAGCACGGCGTCGGCCAGTTCGAACAGTGCGTCCCCGCGCCGCGTCAGGCAGGAGTAGAACTCGCCCCGGAAGCGTGACAGTTCAGCGAACCCGTCCTGAGACGCCCTCGTGCAGCAAACTCATCCCCACGGCCTTCGCCCTGGTCGCGTGCATTCCTTGGTCGGAGCACAGGATCAGGCGAAGGCCTCCTTGCTGTACGGCGGATACCGATACGAGTGATCACGTACGAGGCCGCGTTCGAGGCCACACGTTAAAGATCAAGCTGGTTGCGCGTGCCGGCCGGTGGGCCGACGACGGTGCTGAGCTGGAGTTTGGTCTCGTCCTCGCTGCCCGGCGCGGCGGTCATGACGACGATCTTGAGATCGGTGTCGCCGTCGGTCAGGACATCGCAGTCCACCGTGACCGGGCCCACCGACGGGTGGTCGACCGTCTTGCGGACCTCGCGGTTCGTGGTCACCTTTCCCGTCGCCCACAGCTCGGCGAACCTCTCGTTGCCCGCGTTCAGGTCGCGGACCAGCGCGGCCAGGCGACTGTCCCGGGGGAAGCGGCCGGTGGCGCGGCGCAGGTCGCAGACGAGGGAGGCGTCGGTGGTGTCGGGGTCCGTATCGGTGACAGGCCACAGCACGAGGAGGGGTGTGATCGGCGCCCACCGGGAACCTGTCGCGGGCGAAGTTGCGCATCCGCGGCGGCGAGGCCAAGGGGTCGCCCAGCAGGGCGGCCCACCCGTGGTTCCACCACACCAGTTGCCAGTCCGCCGCGAACACGGCAACCGGTGCGTCTCCGAGGCGGACGAGCATCCGTTGCATACCGGGCGGGAGATGGTCGCAGATCATGCCGTCCGCCGGCGGCACGATCCGGGCCAGCCGGTAGAGGTGGTCCCGCTCGGCGGTGGACAGCTGGAGGGCGCGCGCCAGGGACGCCACCACCGACGCCGAGGGTGTCGTGGCCCGCCCCTGCTCCAGGCGCACGACGTAGTCGACCGACACTCCGGCCAGGTCAGCCAGTTCCTCGCGCCGCAGCCCGACAGCCCGGCGCCCGCGGGCGACCGGCAGCCCGGCGGCCGACGGGGGAAGCCGGTTGCGCCACGTGCGGATCGCCGCGCCCAGTCCGGCTCCGGGGGGTGTCGTCGTCATGCTCTTCATCCTCCTGCATCCCCGATCGCATGCGGGGGCGCGAGGGTGGTACTGGTCTTCCCACCGTCGAAGCGTCCCTGGTTCGGCTCCCTCGTCCAGGCAACCATCGAAGGCATGACGATCACTTTCATCACCGGAGCCAACAAGGGCATCGGCCGCGAGACCGCCCGGCGCCTTATCGCGTGCGGTCACACCGTTCTCCTGGGAGCCCGCGACCGTGAGCGGGGTGAGGAGGCAGCCGCCGCTCTGGGCGCACGCTTCGTCCCCGTCGACGTGACCGACGACGCGTCCGTGGCCGCGGACGTCGCCGAGCACGAGGGCAGGATCGACGTCCTGATCAACAACGCGGGGGTCCAGGGTCCCTTCGGTGATCCCGGCGTCCTCACCGCCGCGGACGCCCGCGCCGTCCTCGACGTCAACGTCATCGGCGTCGTCCGCACCACCACCGCGTTCCTCCCGCTGCTGCGCCGCTCGGACGACCCCGTGATCATCAACGTCAGCAGCGGCATGGGCTCCCTCGCCTTCACCCACGACCCCGGCCGGTCCGAGTCGCACGTCGTCGCGCCGCTGTACGCCTCCTCGAAGGCGGCGCTGACGATGTTGACCACGCAGTACGCCAAGGGGCTCAAGGGCATTCGCGTCAACGCCGCCGACCCCGGCTACACCGCGACCGACATAAAGCGGCACCGCGCGGCACCGCGCGGTGCCGCGCTCGCGCCGTCCACGGCCCTACCGTCCCGGACGGCGCCGCCACCGCCGGCCCACAGCTCGTCCGACTCCTCCACGACCTGGAAACCGCGGAACAGCCGACCTGGGGCTGGCCCCTGTCCGGCGGGGAGGCACAGTGAGCCATTTCCAACCTCGTGGTGAGGGTGGCTGGTTGGTCACGGAGGTCTGTACAGCGCAGTGAAGCTCCTGGTAGACGGGTTCACGACCAAGATCACCCGTTGTCTTCCAGGAGCTTCCGTGCTTGTCTACCCGTCCGGGATCGACCTGTCCAGTTCGACCCTGCGGTTCCTCGCCCGTCACCTGCGTCAGCGCCGCCATGAGATCGGTAGCCGGTGGCGACGCCTGTCAGCGGGACGCCAGGCACTCCTCACCCTCGCGCACCTGCGATGCGGCGACACCTACGGCCGGCTCGCCGCGGCGTTCAACGTCGGCATCGCCACCGTCTACCGCTACATCCGCGAAGCCGTCGAAGTCCTGGCCGCCCTCGCCCCAACGCTTGAAAAAGCCGTCGGCACCGCGGCGACGAAAGCGTTCGTGATCCTGGACGGCACCCTGCTGCCGATCGACCGCATCGCCGCCGACCGTCCCTTCTGTTGAGTCGGCACG
>NZ_LIQR01000097.1 GCF_001418575.1 Peterkaempfera griseoplana | reverse complement strand
GGCCCGCCCCTGCCGGGGCGGGCCCCTACGCATCACGGTGCCCCGGTGGTCACTGCACCACGCTGAAGTACTGCCAGCTCCCCCAGGTGCTGAGGTTGGTGGCGTCGTCACTGCTGTGCAGATAACCGGCGACCACCCGGAACCTGCCGCCCACCGCATGGGTGAGGCTGATCCGGTGGGATCCGGTGCTGGCCTGGCTGAGGGCCGCGCAGGAGGTGGTGCTCAGCGTGTGCCAGGCGCCGCCGGAGTACTGCTCGACCCGGTAGACCACACACTGGCCGGCCTTGTTGGGCGCGACCGAGACATTGAGCTGCTCCGCGGCGGTGTGGTGGTAGACCCGGTAGAGGGTGCTGCCGTAGTGGGTGCTGCTGAAGTAGCCGCTCTGCGACCCGGTCACCTTGGCGTAGCCGGTGACGCTCCGGGTGGCGGCGGGCGCATAACGCTGGTCGCCCGCGAAGGCCGCGCTGAAGGTGGTCCCCCGGGTGACCTGGAAGCTCGTCCGCAGATTGCCCTGGCTGTCCACCGCTCCGCTCTTGACCAGGGTCTTCTTGCCGCCGGCGGGCTGAGCGTAGATCAGCACGGTACGGCCGTCGTAGGTCGCGCCGAGGTGGGCGGTGACCGTGGCGGTCGCACCGTAGGCGTAGGCCGACGCGTTGGTGGCGAGCGACAAGGAAGCGGCCCTGCGGGAGACCTGGACGGTCGTTGTGCCGGTGGCCGCCAGGTGGTCGGCGTCGCCCGGGTAGCTCACGGTGTAGGTGTTGCCGCCGCCGACGCCCGGGTGGTCGATGATCCGGAAGCCACCGTCGGTGGTCAGCGCCGCGTCGGGCAGCGCCACCCCTGCGGGGTGGGCGGCGTCGGACCTGCGCACATGGACGACCTGGCCCGGCTCGTACGGGCCGTCCGACAGCAGGCCGGTGGCGGTCAGCCCCAGCGCGCGGGGCGAGGCCGCGGGGGCGCTGAGGTCCACCGTGGGCGCCGTGGGGGGCGGGAGCTGGTCAGGGACGTAGAAGGAGTACGTACGGGGCTGTGACTGCCTGCCGGCCACGTCCACCGCGGAGACGTAGAAGGTGTAGACGCCCCAGTTCGTGAGGCCGACCGTCACACTGGCCCTGCCGTCGGGGCCGGGGACGACCTTCGGGGCCCCGCTCCCCGGGGCCTCGTTGAACGAGTACACAAAGTGGTCCAGGCCGCTGGCCTGGCAGTCCGGACCAGCCGCGGTGTCGCAGCCATCCGGCAGGGTGTCCGCACCGCTGAAGGTGAAGGTGGTCGACTGCCCGGCCGCCTTCTGCGGCCTTCCCGGGGTGCCGGCCTGCGGGAAGTCGGGATTGGTGATGTCCCCGACGGAGGGCTGGCTGCTGTCCACCGTGAAGTAGCAGGTGCTGGTCGGTTCGGAGTACGACGTCCCGTCGAAGGTCGACGCGTACCAGCCGTAGCTGTGCCCGTCCTCCAGGGAGAGGGGGACGTAGACCGACTGGTAGGGGACCGGGGACTGCTCGGTCGAGCCGTCGGCGGACTGGGAGCCGTCAAGATCCCACAGGTGGACGGTCCCTTGGAACTTCTGACCGTTCAGGGTGGGACTGGGAATCCCCACCTGGAAGTTCACCCACTCGGGAGAGGGGATGGACGGGGTGATCCATGCCGTGCCGTCGGTGCCACAGCCGTACTCGGCCGTCACCGTGGGCGTCGGCAGCGCCGGGTCGATCGGGGTCTGCGCGGCCACCGCTGTCGCCGGGAGCGCGGCCAGGAGCGCTCCGGACAACAGCAGCACGAGCCGTCCACGACGGCGCCGCAGGGTCTGGGTCAACGAGGTTCCCTTCTGGGACAGGGGTCGGACGTACCCGGAAACTATCCGAACTTGCGTCCCCGAGATTCCAGTTGACCAGGACGTTGGCATCCGGCGAGGGGCGCCCGGCCGCAAATCCGCACAGTCTTGGGCATGCCGCTCCGCTCGGCCGGGGCCGCCGTCCGCAGGTCTCCGTTCCGCCGGCACCGGATGAGGGGGGCCGCCGCCGTGGTGGGCATCCGCGGCGGAGGATCCGACCGGGGGTACGGGCTGCTGCCTCCCCCGGACCGGCCCGTCGTCGTGTCGGGCGGCGCACTGACTGCGGCGGACGCCGCCTTCACGCGCTGGGCGCCGGCGCGGGTACCGCGCGGCACCGGAGGCGACCGCGGCTTGGGACTGCCGGCCTGGCTCCCCGTCCTCCAGGGTGCGTCGGTGATCGCCGCAGGGCTGCCGCAGCTGCTCGCCGCACCCGGCGTGGTGGCCGGGGCCCCGCCGACGCCCTCCACGCCGCGCTGCTGGTCACCGCGGCCTTCGTGGCCGTCCACGCGGTCCGCCGCATCCGGGTCCGCGACCTCCCGCCTGCCCCCGGGCCGTCCTCCGTCGGCCAGGACCGACAGCCCGCGTGGCCGACGGGCCCCGGCGGCCCACCGCCGGCGTACCGACCGGCCGCTCCCCGGCCGACCCGGCATGTCGCGTATGTCACACCCTGCCTGGCCACCGCGGCGGGGAGGAACGGGAACCGGGCCGGGGACGGTGCCGTCCCATGCGTGGGGCCGGCACCGGGGGTTCGGGGGTGGATGCCGGTGCCGTGACGGATTCGCCTGGTGGGCGGGCCGGGCCCGCCGCCGTGACAGCTGCCTGGGGGACGCTGTGAACGCCCTTCCCATCCACACGGTGACCGCGGGGAAACGTCCTCCGGAACCGCCGCCGGACCTGCCGTCCGGTACCCGCCCGGAGGCGCACAGCCCCTGGGCCCGGCGCCTCGGCGGCACAGCCCGGCGGCTGCGCGGCGCGGCCCGCCTCGCCGCTCCGGCGCTGCTCTGCTACGCGGGCGTCCGGGCGGTCGGGGTGCTGCTGATCGTGGTGTGGGGGCACCAGCGCGGGACGCCGGGCCTGGAGACGCTGGCCACGCTGTGGGACGCCGGCTGGTACACGCAGATCGCCGCGCTGGGGTACGACCACTCGTTGCCGGTGGCGGACATCGTCAACGGCCACCATGAGTACACCGACCTGGCCTTCTTTCCGGCCTACCCGGCGCTGATCACCGCCGTGCACACCGTGCTGCCGCTGCCGCTGGAGTATGTGGCGCTGCTGGTCGCCTGGGTGGGCGCGCTGGCCGCCGCCTGGGGGATCTTCGCGGTGACCGCGGCCCGCTACGGGCGGCGCACCGGTGTCATCGCGGCGGTGCTCTGGGGAGTGCTTCCGCATGCGGTGGTGGAGGGGATGGCCTACACCGAACCGGTGTTCACCGCATTCGCCGCCTGGGCCCTCTATGCGGTGGTCACCCGGCGCTGGGTGTGGGCCGGGGTGCTGGCCGTCCTGGCGGGCCTCACCCGGCCGAGCGGTGTGGCGGTGGCCGCCGCCGTCTGCGCGGGCGCGGCGGCGGAGCTGGTCGCGCAGCTGAGGCGCCGCCGCACGGCCGCGGGCGGCGTCCCCACGGCCTTCGCCGGCCCGCCCGGAAGCGGCGGCACCGCCCGGCGCGCCGCCGCCGGGTGGCGGCGGCCGCTGTTGGGCGCTGTGCTGGCACCGCTGGGCTGGCTGGGCTTCGTGGGCTGGGTGGGGCTGCGGCTGGGCCGCTGGAACGGGTACTTCCAGGTCCAGATGCTCTGGAGGTCGCGCTTCGACTGGGGCGCCTCCACCCTGCACGACCTGCGCCTGCTCTTCGTCCATGCACAGCCGGTGACGCTGGGCCGGCTGGTGGTGGCCTGTGTGCTGTTCGGCGCCGTGGTGCTGTTCGCCCTCTCGCTGGTGCACCGGCAGGCGCTGCCGCTGCTGGTGTTCAGCGCGGTGATCCTGCTGATCGCGCTGGGCGACGCGGCGTACTTCCCGTCGCGGGCGCGCTTCCTGCTGCCGGCCTTCCCGCTGCTGCTGCCGTTGGCCACCGCTCTGGCGAGGGTCCGCAGCCGGGCCTCGACGGTGATCCTGCTGAGTGCGGCGACCGCCTTCTCCACCGCCTACGGCGGCTATCTGGTGTTCGTCTGCCAGACCGCGCCGTAGCCGCCCGGGGCAGGATGGGCACATGGTGGAGATCGAGCTGGCGACCGAGGCGGGCGCGGCGGACCGGGAGAACGAGGACTTCGCGCTGGTCACCCCGGACGCCTTCGTGGTGCTGGACGGGGTCACCCCGGGCCCGAACGACCCGGGGTGCACCCACGGGGTGGTCTGGTACGTACGGCAGCTGGGTGTCCGGCTGCTGACGGAGATCATCGGCTCCCCCGGAAGCGGGCTCGACGACTGCCTGGCCGCGGCCGTCCAGGGCACCGCCGGGGCGCACGGTGGCGGCTGTGATCTGACCGTCCGCGCCACTCCGCAGGCCACCGTCGCGGCGGGCCGGGTGGTGGACGGGCACTTCGAGTACCTGGTGCTGGCCGACTGCACCGTGGTGCTGGAGCTGCCGGACCGGCTGGAGGTGGTCACCGACGACCGGGTGGCGCGGACCGTCCGGAGGATGCGGAAGGCCGCGGCGGCACTGCCGGAGGGGACCGCGGAGCGGGCCCGCGCCGAGGCCCGCTCGGCCGCGGCGGTGGAGGGGCTGCGCAACCGCCGCGGCGGGTTCTGGACCGCGGCGGCGGACCCGGCGGTGGCGGGTGAGGCGGTGACCGGTTCGGTGGCGGTGGCGCAGCTGCGCGCGGTGGCCGCGATGAGCGACGGGGCCAGCCGCTATGTGGACCTGCTGCGGCTGGGCGACTGGCCCGACGCGATGCGGCTGCTCGCCTCGGACGGGCCGGGCGGCCTGCTGGCGCGGGTACGGACCGCCGAGGCGTCCGACCCCGGCCGACGGCGCTGGCAGCGCGGCAAGGTCAGCGACGACGCCACGGTGGTCCATGCGTTCTGGGGTGGCCGCCCGCACGACTGACGTACCGTCATGAGGAGGCCTATGGAGGCGGCTGGGCCCTGGACTACGCTGATCCCAGGCACAGACGGGCTCAGGAGACACGGGGGAGCAGCCTTATGAGCTTTGTTGGCAAGGCCTGGAACGACGTCACCAATGTCGTCGAGGACGTCGTGATGACACCGGTCGAGGTGGCGCACGCGGTGCTGGACAAGATGTTCGGGGGCACCGAGGACCTGCACCGGATCGCTGCCGAACTCGGCACGCTGGGGCGGAGGATCGACGCGCTGCGCAAGGAGATGGACGCGGCGGTGGGCCAGGTCACCTGGCACGGGAAGGCCGCTGACGCCTTCTCCTCCCATGCGCAGGGCCGCCTGCGGGAGCTGGCCGGCGCCGCGGACGACCTGGAGGCGCTGGGCAAGTCCGTGGAGCGCCTGGCCAATGTGATGTGAACCGGCGCGGTCCGCGCAGCCGTCGTAGCGGGCGGACCGGCAACCATCGGCGCATCGGTACGGCAGGACATCAGGGGGACGGGGGAACGGCATGGCAGACGACCAGTTCGGCGTTCAGTTGCAGGAACTCTCCAAGCTGCAGCAGGAGTGGCACTCCGCGAGCGAGCAGCTCGCCGAGGTCTCCAAGCAGTTGGGGAGCATCCAGGCCACCATCGCCCGTGCGGCGGGGATCGACCTGGCGGCGGCCGCCCTCGGCGGCGGGGTGGGCGGCCTGGCGACCGCCTACGAGGTCCTCAAGGACGTCAAGGCGATCGAGAGCCAGGCGGCCGCACTGGCGGGGGTCCAGCAGAAGCTCACCGCCGAACTCGCGGTGGACGCACAGAAGCTCAAGGCGGTGGCGGACGAGTACGCCGCGGCCGACCGCAGGATCCACGAGCAGATGAAGAAGCACGAGAAGGAGCAGACCAAGCCCAAGAGCCCCAAGCACACCGGTGGCGGCGACGGCAAGGGTGGCGGCGGTACCAGCACCGGATCTGACTCCTACCAGGGCCACGGCGACGGCAAGTGGAAGACGGTCGGCTCCTGGGACGCCTGGAAGCCGGGCACCCACCACACCACGACGGGTGCCGGCGTGCAGACCGCCCCGGACACCTCCGGGCTCTCCGAGGTCCGCCGCGGCATCCTGGACCGCGCACTGGAGCGGATCAACCACCGCATCGGCTACAGCCAGTCGGCCACCACCAACGGCTACCGCGACGACTGCTCGGGCTTCGTCTCCGCCGCCTGGGGTCTGAAGCCGCCCGGGCTGAACACCGACGGGCTGCAGGGCAGGAGCGTCTCGCACCCCATCACCAAGGACGAGCTGCAACCGGGTGACGCGCTGATCGCCGGCGATCACACGGTCCTGTTCGGCGGCTGGGCCGACGCCGCGCACACCAAGTACATCGCCTTGGAGGACAACGGGTCGCAGGGCACCGTCTCGCATGTCATCCCGTACCCCTACTACTCCGGCGACGCTGCCCATGAGCGGGCGATCGGCCAGCCGTACGTCCCGTACCGCCGCAACGACCTCTGAGGGACGCCGCGCCCGTCCGGCCCGCCCACGACACCAAGCAAGGGATCACTTCGCCATGCCCTCCCGCAGCCTGACGGCCGCGGCGGTCCTCGCCGCGGCCCTGGCCACGCTCACCTCCTGCAGAAGCGGCGGCACGGCGGCCTCCGCGCCGCCCACCGCCGCGGCCTCGGCGCCCGTGTCCACCCAGGCCGCCGAACCGTCCGGGGCACCCGCCCCGGACGCCCTCCCCGACCCGGCCGCATCCCGGGCCGCGGTCTCGGAGGCACCCTCGGCGGCGGCCTCGGGCGCGGGGGACCTGCCGCTGGACCCGGAGCCGTCGTTCGACTGCACGGAGCCCCGGCTGGCCACGGGGCACCGGGTGGTGCAGGTGACCGGCGTCCCGGCGGGCGGCCTGCTGCCGCTGCGGACGGCGACGTTCAGCTGCGACCCCGACGGCGGGGGGTACGCGGGCACCGGCAAGGCCGTCCGCTATCCGCTGGCGCCCGGCGCCACCGCGGAGCTGGCCGCCGTCTCCACCCCCCGGCCGGTCTCGATCGCGGAGCTGTCCCGGCACATCTCCGCCTGTCTGGCGCACGCCGAGGTGGCGCCGCCGCTCTCCTGCTCGGGTGACCTCTATGAGATCACCGTCACCTCGGGGAGGATCTCCGACCTCCGGGAGATCTGGCACCCCTGAGACGGACGTGGCCCGGCGGCCCGACCGCGTTCGGGTGACCGTCCGCCGAACCCCTGTCGGCATCGTGCGGCCGCGGCCACACTGGGCTGGTGCAGGTGGAGATGGCGGGGGAACCGCAGCACCCGGACCGGATCAGTGAGGACTTCGCGGCTGCGACGTCCGAGGCGCTGGTGCTGGTCGACGGATCGAGCACGCCGGCGGGTCTGGAGTCCGGCTGCCGGCACGGCACGGCCTGGTACGCACGGCGGCTGGGGGTGCATCTGCTGGCCCGGCTGACCGACCGGGCGGACCGCACGGCGGCGCAGTGCCTGGGGGACGCCATCGCCGAGACGGCGGCCCTGCACGGCGGGCGCTGCGATCTGTCGCACCCCAACACCCCGGCGGCGATGGTGGTGGCGGCGCGCCGGCAGGGCGCCGAGCTGGAGTACGCGGTGCTCGGTGACTCCCTGCTGGTGCTCCACCCGTACGCCGGGGAGCCGGTGGTGGTCGGCGGCAACCAGCCGTTCACGGCGGGCGAGGAGCTGCGGCGGCGGGTGTGGGCCAGCGCGCCCGGCTCACCGGAGCGGGCGGCGCTGCACATGCAGTACGTCCTGGCGGTGCGGGCGGTCCGCAACACCGGGCGGGGCCCCTGGGTGGCGGCCGCCCTGCCGAGGGCGGCGGAGCACGCCGAGAGCGGTGCGGCGCCGCTGGCCGGGCTGCGCGGGGTGGCGGCGCTCTCGGACGGCGCCGCGCGCTATGTGGAGCGGTACGGGCTGGGCGGCTGGGCGGACGCCCTGGAGCTGATGGCGGGCCCGGGTCCGGGTGAACTGCTGGCCAGGGTGCGCGCGGTGGAGGCGTCCGACCCCCGCTGTGTGCGCTGGCCGCGCGGCAAGGCGCAGGACGACGCGACGGCGGTGTACGCGCACCTCGGGTGAGGGCGCGCACACCGCCGTCGCGCTCCGGTCAGGCGTGCTCGGCGGGGATCTGTCCCAGCCGGCCGGCGCGGAAGTCCTCGAAGGCCTGCTCCAGCTCCCGGTGGCTGTTCATCACGAAGGGGCCGTACCAGGCGACGGGCTCACGGATCGGGCGTCCGCCCAGGATGATCACGTCCAGGTTGGGGGAGCGGGACTCCTGGCGGTCGGCGGCCTGGACGGTGATGCTGTCGCCGTCGCCGAAGAGCACTGCCTGGCCCAGGCCGAACGGGCGGTTCTCCTCGCCGACGGTGCCGTCGCCGTTGAGCGCGTACACCAGGGCGTTGAAGTCGCTGCGCCACGGCAGGGTGATCCGGGCTCCGGGGCTGATGGTGGCGTGCACCATGGTGATGGGGGTGTGGGTGATCCCGGGGCCCTGGTGGCCGTCCAGCTCACCGGCGATCAGCCGCAGCACCGAGCCGCCGTCGGGGGTGGTCAGCAGCTTGACCTTCTCCCCGGAGATGTCCTGGTAGCGGGGGGCCGTCATCTTGTCGGAGCCGGGCAGGTTGACCCAGAGCTGGAGTCCGTGGAAGAGGCCGCCGGAGACCACCAGGTCCTCGGGCGGGGTCTCGATGTGCAGCAGTCCGGAGCCGGCGGTCATCCACTGGGTGTCGCCGCCGCCGAGGAAGCCGCCGCCGCCCGTGGAGTCCTTGTGGACGAACTTGCCGTCGATCAGGTAGGTGACGGTCTCGAAGCCGCGGTGCGGGTGCCAGGGGGTGCCCTTGGGCTCGCCCGGCGCGTACTCCACCTCGCCCATCTGGTCCATCATGATGAACGGGTCCAGGTGGCGGGTGTGGATGCCGGCGAAGGCGCGGCGCACCGGGAAGCCCTCGCCCTCGTAGCCCTGCGGCGCGACGGCGACCTGGCGGACCCTGCGGGCCCGGGTGGTGGTGGGGTCCGGGGTGTCGACCTTGGGCAGAACCAGCGGGTTCTCGACGGTCACGGCGGGCATGTCGGCCTCCTGGGGTGTCTTGGCCCAATGTAGTTCAACAATCAACTACAAAGCAAGTTGAAGGTTGGACTATTCCGCGCGACAGCAGCGCACCCGGGCCCGCGCGGGAACGGACGGGTCAGCCGTACATCCGGCGCATGGTGAAGTCGACCATCTGCTCCACCGCCTTGGCGTCGAACACCATCCGGTGCTCACCCTCCATGTCCAGGGCGAACCCGTAGCCGGTGGGCAGCAGGTCGAGCACCTCGGCCCCGGTGACCGTGAAGTACTTGGAGTCCTTGCCGGCGTAGCGGCGCAGCTCCTTGAGCGAGCTGAACATCGGGATCACCGGCGTGGGGGTGTTGTGCAGCGTCAGGAAGCCGGGACGCTCACCGCGCGGACAGTAGACCTTGGAGGTGATGAAGATCGCCTGGAAGTCCTCCACCGTGAGCCCGCCGCTGGTGAAGGCGCGCACCGCGTCGGCCAGCGAGGGCGGGGAGGGCTCGGGGTAGCGCGGCTGCTGCGGCGGCTGCTCGCCGTATCCGGCGGCGTGCGGGGCGCCCCCCGGGTGCGCACCGGCCGGGCCGGGCATGCCGCCCATGCCGGGCTGCGGCCCCGCCTGCTGGTAGGGGCCTCCCGGGTAGCCTGCCCCGGCCCCGGTCGCGGTCTGGTCATAGCCGTACACGGGTCCAGGCTATCGGCCCGGCGGGAGGCGGTGGGGCGCCTGTTCGGCAAAGCAGCGGCGCCGGAGCGGCGCCGGAGGCACAGTGGGACGTGACGACCCTCATGTCCGCAGGGGTTGAATATGTTACCGCCGGGTAGCATCATGGCACTACTGACGGGTAGGGGGGCGCCTCCGCACGGGCGTACTGAAGACCCCCGGCACCGACCTACGCGATGACCGGAGAAGGCCATGGGTCACTACAAGTCCAACCTCCGCGACGTGGAGTTCAACCTCTTCGAGGTGCTCGGCCGCGACCAGGTGTACGGCAGCGGGCCGTTCGCCGAGATGGACGTCGAGACCGCCAAGAACATCCTGGACGAGATCGCCCGCCTGGCCGAGAACGACCTGGCAGCCTCCTTCGCCGACGCGGACCGCAACCCTCCGGTCTTCGACCCCGAGACCAGCACCGCCCCCATACCCGACACCTTCAAGAAGAGCTACCAGACCTTCATGGACGCCGAGTGGTGGCGGCTGGGCCTGCCCGAGGAGCTGGGCGGCACCCCCACCCCGCGCTCGCTGCTCTGGGCCTACGCCGAGCTGGTGCTGGGCTCCAACCCCGCCATCTGGATGTACTCCTCCGGCCCGGCCTTCGGCCAGGTCGTCTTCGAGGAGGGCACCGACGAGCAGAAGAAGGTCGCCCAGCTGATGGTCGACCGCCAGTGGGGCGCCACCATGGTCCTCACCGAGCCCGACGCCGGCTCCGACGTGGGCGCCGGACGCACCAAGGCGGTCAAGCAGGACGACGGCTCCTGGCACATCGAGGGCGTCAAGCGCTTCATCACCTCGGGCGAGCACGACATGTCCGAGAACATCATCCACCTGGTGCTGGCCCGCCCCGAGGGCGGCAAGCCCGGCACCAAGGGCCTCGGCCTCTACATCGTGCCCAAGTTCGACTTCGACTGGGAGACCGGCGAGCTCGGCGAGCGCAACGGCGTCTACGCCACCAACGTCGAGCACAAGATGGGCCTCAAGGCCTCCAACACCTGCGAGATGACCTTCGGCGCCAAGCACCCGGCGCGGGGCTGGCTGCTCGGTGAGACCGTCGACGGCATCCGCCAGATGTTCAAGATCATCGAGTTCGCCCGGATGATGGTCGGCACCAAGGCCATCGCCACCCTCTCCACCGGCTACCTCAACGCCCTGGAGTACGCCAAGGAGCGGGTGCAGGGGCCGGACCTGGCCAACTTCCTGGACAAGGCCGCCCCCCGCGTCACCATCACCCACCACCCCGACGTCCGCCGCTCGCTGATGACCCAGAAGGCGTACGCCGAGGGCATGCGCGCGCTGGTGCTCTTCACCGCCTCCGTCCAGGACGACATCGAGTCCGCCAAGCTGCGCGGCGAGAGCGCCGAGGCGGCCGAGCGGCTCAACGACCTGCTGCTGCCCATCGTCAAGGGCTACGGCTCCGAGAAGTCCTACGAGCAGCTCGCCCAGTCGCTGCAGACCTTCGGCGGCTCCGGCTACCTGCAGGAGTACCCGCTGGAGCAGTACATCCGCGACGCCAAGATCGACACCCTCTACGAGGGCACCACCGCCATCCAGGGCCAGGACTTCTTCTTCCGGAAGATCGTCAAGGACGGCGGCCAGGCCCTCACCGCGCTCTCCGAGCAGATCCAGAAGTTCCTCGCCGGCGGCGAGGGCGGCGAGGAGCTGGCCGGCGAGCGCGAGGCGCTGGCCAAGGCCTCCGGCGACCTGGAGGCCATCGTCGGCAAGATGCTCGCCGACCTCTCCTCGGTCGAGCAGGACGTCAAGAACATGTACAAGGTCGGCCTCAACACCACCCGGCTGCTGATGGCCTCCGGCGACGTGGTCATCGGCTGGCTGCTGCTGCGCCAGGCCGCCGTGGCACTGGCCAAGCTGCCGGGCGCCACCGGCAAGGACGTCGCCTTCTACCAGGGCAAGGTGGCCGCGGCCCGCTTCTACGCCCGCAACGTCCTGCCCACCGTCACCCCGCAGCGCCTGATCGCCGAGAACATCGACAACGCGATCATGGAGCTGCCGGAGGACGCCTTCTGACCGGCTGACCCACCCTCACAGCGAGGGGGTCCCAGGGCATCCGCCCCGGGACCCCCTCGCTGTGCTCCCCCCGGGAGTGCTTCGATGAGTCCGGCGCCGGGTAGCGACGCCTATGCTCGGGCCGTGGACAACGGCAGCACCATGCCGTATGCCCGGCCCTCGACCCTCATCCCCAGGAGCACCATGCCGACCGCCGCCCCCACGGTCTTCTTCGACCGTGCCCACACCGACGACCTGATCAGCTACCTCGCCGCCAGCCCTTCCCCGTACCACGCGGTGGCCTCGGCCACCGAGCGACTGGAGAAGGCGGGCTTCCGGCAGGTCGCCGAGACCGAGGCGTGGGACGGGCGGACGGGAGGCCGGTACGTGGTGCGCGGCGGCGCCCTGATCGCCTGGTACGTGCCCGAGGGCGCCGGACCGCAGACCCCCTTCCGCATCGTCGGCGCCCACACCGACTCACCCACCCTGCGGGTCAAGCCCAGGCCCGACACCGGCTCCGAGGGGTGGCGGCAGATCGCCGTCGAGATCTACGGCGGAGTGCCGCTCAACACCTGGCTCGACCGCGACCTCGGCATCTCCGGACGACTGGCACTGCGCGACGGGTCGACCGCGCTGGTCCACCTCGACGAGCCGCTGCTGCGGGTACCGCAGCTCGCCATCCACCTGGACCGCCAGGTCAACGACGGCCTCAAGCTGGACCGCCAGCGGCACCTCACCCCCGTCTGGGGCATCGGACCGGTCGAGGAGGGCGCACTGATCGCCCATGTGGCCGGCCACGCCGGAGTCGCCGTCTCCGACATCATCGGCTGGGACCTGATGGTCCATGACATCCAGCCGCCGTCCTATCTCGGCCGCGACCGCGAACTGCTGGCCTCCGCCCGGCTGGACAACCTGCTCTCGGTGCACGCCGGCACCGCCGCGCTCGGCGCCGTGGCCGCGGCCGGGGGCGGGCCCTGCATCCCGGTGCTGGCCGCCTTCGACCACGAGGAGACCGGCAGCGAGTCCGACACCGGCGCCCAGGGACCGCTGCTGGGCAACGTCCTGGAGCGCTCGGTCCTCAGCCGCGGCGGATCAGCCGAGGACCGCGCCCGGGCACTGGCCGGCACCATCTGCCTCTCCTCCGACATGGGCCACGCCGTGCACCCCAACTACAGCGAGCGCCACGAGCCGGGCCACCACCCGGTGCCCAACGGCGGCCCGATCCTCAAGACCAACGTCAACCAGCGCTACGCCACCGACGCGATCGGCCGCGCGGTCTTCACCGCCGCCTGCGAGCGCGCCGGAGTGCCCTGGCAGAACTTCGTCTCCAACAACGCCATGCCCTGCGGCACCACCATCGGCCCCATCACCGCCGCCCGGCTGGGCATCACCACCGTGGACTGCGGGGTCGCCGCACTCTCCATGCACTCCGCACGCGAACTGTGCGGCGCGGACGACCCGTTCCTGCTGGCCTCGGCACTGAAGGGGTTCCTGGAGAGCTGACGCAGCGTCGGAACAGGGGCGGGACGCGGGCCGTGGCCCGCGTCCCGCCCCTGTCGTATCCGGCATGGGCCCGCCGCGACCGGGTAGCCGCCCCTTGCAGGAACGCTGCCAGCAGGCAGCACCGGCCGCCGCCGGGCCGGCCCCCACCCGGCCGGACCGGCGGCGGCCGGCCACTCAACTCCCCTGGAGGGAAGCCACCATGGGCCTCGGCGGATGCGTGATCCTGATAGCCCTCGGCGCCATCCTCGCCTTCGCGACCGACTGGCACGTGAACGGCGTCAACCTCGACGTGGTCGGAGTGATCCTGATGGTCGTCGGACTGCTCGGCCTGGTGACCTTCAGCAGTGTGCTGCGGCGACCCCGTCGCGGTGTCGTCCCCGGCGCCGACGAGGTGGTCGAGGAGCGCCACCACTACTACGAGGACCCGCGGCTCTGACCCCGGCTCAGCCGGCCGCACCCTCCTCGTCCATTCCGGCCAGCACCAGCGGCAGCCGGGCCGCCCCGCCCGGCACCAGCCGGACCGGTACGCCCCAGTCCTGCTGGTGGACATGGCAGGCCGGGTACTCCACCGCCGGATCGTCGTCGCAGGACGCAGCCATCGCCGAGACGTGCAGCACGCCCTCGGTGGGGCCGTCCGGCGCCAGCACCACCTCCCGGGAGAGCGCGCTGTCCGCGCCCGCCCCGGAGAGCAGCAGTTCCGGCGGCGTGGAGCTCACCAGCAGCCGGGTGGAGGGGCCGTAGCGCTCGTCCAGCTTCTGGCCCGCCGGAGCGGAGAAGACCACATCGATCCGGAACGGGCCGGACGCCACCTCGGTGGCCGGTCGCTGGGTACGGTGCGCGGTGCCCTCGACCCGTACCGCCTCCTCTGGCAGCCTCAGCCGGGTCAGCCGGTGCCGGGCCGACTCCACCACCACGATGTCGCTCCCGCTCAGCACCGCACCCGAGGGCTCCCGCAGATCGGTGGCCAGGGTGGAGACCTCGCCGGCCGCGCCCGCCGTGCCTTCCTCGGCGGCCGGTGCGAAGCGGCGCAGCGCATGGTTGTAGGTGTCGCTCACCGCGACCGACCCGTCCGGCAGCACGGTGACACCCAGCGGGTGCTGCAGCAGCGCCTGCCCGGCGTCGCCGTCGCGGTGCCCGAAGTCGAAGAGCCCGGTGCCCACGGCGGTGTGCACCGTCAGATCGGCGGCGTCCACCCAGCGCAGTGCGGAGGTCTCCGAGTCGGCCACCCAGAGCCGGCCGCCGTCGGCGGAGACGGCCAGACCGGACGGCTGGGCGAACCACGCCTCCTTCGCCGGGCCGTCCACCAGACCCTCGTTGGTGGTGCCGGCCGCGACCTCGACGGTGCCGGCCGCCGGGTCGTACGCCCAGAGCTGGTGCACCCCGGCCATGGCGATCCACAGCCGGTCCGCGAACCAGGCGACGTCCCACGGCGAGGAGAGCGCGACCTCCCGTGCGGGGCCCTCGGTGGGGGCGCCCTGCCACCACTGCCGGCCGGTACCGGCCAGGGTGGTCACCCGCCCGTCGGAGAGCCGCACCCCGCGCAGGGCGTGGTTGACGGTGTCCGCGACCACCAGGTCGACCCCCAGTGCGGCGGCGACCGCGGGCGGCAGCAGCGCCAGCCCCTGGGGCTCGCTGAAGCGGGCCTGCCCAGCGGGCCCGTCCTGCAGCCCGCGCACTCCGTCACCGATCCGGCGGACCACCGTCTCGCCGTCCTCGGCCAGCTCCAGCAGCGAGTGGTGCCCGGAGTCGGCCACCAGGAAGCCGCCGCCCTCCAGCACCACCGCCTTGCCGGGGAACTTCAGGTCGCCCGCCACCGGCTCCGGCGGTACGTACGGGCCGTCGCCGCGCCGCAGGGTGCCCTTGGCGGCGTGCTCGGCCTCCAGCTCCTCCACCAGCTTCTCGATGGCGTGCGCATGGCCCTCACCGGCGTGCTGGGCGACCACGTACCCCTCGGGGTCGATCACCACCAGGGTGGGCCAGGCCCGCACCGCGTACTGCTTCCAGGTGACGAGCTCGGGGTCGTCCAGCACCGGATGGTGCACCTCGTAGCGGGCGACCGCGTCCAGCACGGCCTGGTGGTCGGCCTCGTGGACGAACTTGGGGGAGTGCACGCCGACGATCACCACGGTGTCGCGGTGCTTCTCCTCCAGCTCCCGCAGCTCGTCGAGGACATGCAGGCAGTTGATGCAGCAGAAGGTCCAGAAGTCGGCAATGACGATCTTGCCGCGGAGGTCCGCCAGGGAGAGGTCCTTGCCGCCGGTGTTCAGCCAGCCGCCTGCGCCGACCAGCTCGGGGGCGCGTACACGTGCACGAGAAGCCATGGCACCATCCAACCCGATCCGCCCCGGCCCGCATTCCCCGGGCGGGTCGAACCGGGTCCCCGGGGGAAGGCGTCCAAGCTGGTGGCAGGCCCGAGACGTGGAGGAGAACGCGGATGAAGTACCTGGTGCGGGAGCGGATCTTCGGGATCGGCGACGACTTCTGGGTGGAGACCGACAGCGGCGAGAAGGCCTTCCTGGTGGACGGCAAGGCGCTGCGGCTGCGGGAGACCTTCGAGCTGAAGGACGCCGCGGGCGAGGTGGTCGCGGTGATCAGGAAGAAGGTGCTGTCACCGCGGGACTCGATGAAGATCGAGGACGCGCACGGCGAGACCGTGGCCACGGTGAAGAAGAAGCTCTTCACGCCGTTCCGTGACAGCTATCTGGCGGAGCTCGCGGACGGCGGCGAGTGGGAGATCCACGGCGACTTCCTCGACAAGGAGTACGACATCGAGGCGGACGGCGGCCGGCTCGCCCGGATCTCCCGCAAGTGGTTCCGGATCCGCGACACCTACGCGGTGGACGTGGCCGACGGGGCCGATGCGGCGCTGCTGCTGTCGGTGGCGGTCTGCGTGGACCGGCTCTCGGCCGCTGAGCACGAGGACGAGCGCGAGGAGCGCGAGGACGGCTGAGTCGCGGTGCCGCCCCGCACCCGGGGCGGGTGCGGGGCGGGGCGGCGCCTGTGTTCAGTGGGCGCCGCGGGCGAGCGCCTTCACAAAGGCGGTGCCGTCGATGGTGCCCAGACCGCTGGCCAGGTCGTACCCCTTGCGGGCGGTGAAGCCCTTCACTCCGGCGAAGGTGTTGTTGCCGGTGACCACGTCGACCAGGCCGCTGCGGCTCGGGTCGCTCCGGCCCATCGCGTAGAGGGTGTCGTTGATCCGGCCGAGGCGGTGGTTGGCCTGCTGGGCGGCGAGGGCCACGACCCCGGCGAAGAGCGGGGTGGCCTCACTGGTGCCGCCGGTGATGCCCCAGCCCTTGGTGGCGGGGGCGTAGGAGGAGTAGACCCAGGCTCCGCCGTTGACCGAGGCCGTGAGGCTGATGTCCGGCGTACCGCGGTGGCTGCCGACGATCTTGGAGACGCCCCGCTGGAAGGCCGGCCGGTCGAAGATGCCGGAGACCCCGCCGCCGGAGGCGCCGTAGCCGTCGTTCCACACCGTGTCGATGCCGAGCCGCTTGCCGGTGTCGTCCAGGGTGAGCTGGGTGCCGCCGACGGAGGTGACCAGGGGGTCGGTGGACGGCCAGGAGTTCACCCGGTGCTTGAAGAGCGTGGTGCCGTCGAGCTTGTAGTCGGTGGCGCCGGCGTCCCCGGACGCGCCGAGCACGGTGACGTTCTTCGCGGCGGCCGCCTTGAAGGCGTAGCGGAGTTTGAGCAGAGCCGAGTGGTCGCCCTTGGCGAAGCCGGGGAAGGTGTTCTCGGTCGCGCCGAAACTCTGCGATATGACGTCGCCGACGCCCCTCTTGATCAGGTCGTACTCGGCGCTCATCATCTCGGGGAGGCCGGTGAGCCCCTCGGTCTCCGCGACCGCGGTCTCCACCAGCACGATCTTGGCGCCGGGTGCGATGGCGTGGGCGTACTGCACATCGAGGTTGGTCTCGCCCGCCCAGCCGACGTGGTCGGTGTTGGAGGGGTCGAACTTGGGCACGTTGCCCCATCTGACGATCTGCACGGTGGTGCTGGGCAGGCCGAAGGTCCTGGAGAAGACGTCCAGGTCGTGCTGGACGGTGGGGGAGCCGAAGGAGTCGATGATGACGATGGTCCGGCCCTTGCCGGTGATGCCGGCGCGGTAGAGGGGGTCGAGGTTGTAGGCCTTGCGGTACTGCTGCGGCGAGTAGCACCGGATGCGGTACGTCTTCAGGCAGTTGGAGGTCGATGTCGGCGAGTCGGCCGCCTGGACCAGGTTGTGTCCTGACGAGGCGGGGCGGACGAAGGTGGTCCCGGCGGCGGCCGGGGTCCCGGTGCCGGCCGCAACGGAGGCGTCTCCGGTCCCGGTGGCGGCGAGGACGGCGGCGGTGGCCGCGGCGAGGGCGGTGAGCGCCCCGGTGGCGCGGCGAGCAGGCTGGTGGCCCATGGTGCTCCTTTGGCAGGGACGCGATCCGCATCCTTGTCGGCTGGTCTGAGGCGATCAGATCCCATGAGAGAGCGTTGACTCATAGTGTTGACGCCGCCCTGCGCTCGCAACTCGAACATCAGCCCGTATGTGGAGTGCGCCCCTGGCCTGCGGGGGCACGGGTGCCACGACGGCTCACCCGGACGGGTGAGCCGTCGGGCGGGGCCGCCCGCCGCCCCGGGGTGTCAGCGGCGTACCGGCGCGGGGATGCCGAGCAGGCGGTCGCGCAGCACCGGGAAGTCGGCGCGGGCCTTGGCGACGGTTGCCAGGTCGAACTCCACGGTGAGGATCTCCTCGCCGGTACCGGCCTCGGCCAGCACCTCGCCCCAGGGGTCGACCACCAGGCTGCGGCCGGCCTGCGGCACTCCGCCGTGGGTGCCGGCGGTGTTGCAGGCCAGGACGAACGCCTGTTCCTCCACGGCCCGGGCGCGGGCCAGCAGGGTCCAGTGCGCGGCCCGCCGCCGGGGCCAGGCCGCCGGGACGGTGAGGATCTCCGCTCCGGCGTCCAGCAGTGCCCGGAACAGTTCCGGGAAGCGCAGGTCGTAGCAGGTGGCCAGCCCCAGGGTGCCGTGTTCGGTGGGGGCGGTGACGATCTCCTGCCCGGCGCCCATGGCGACGGCCTCGCCGCTGTCGAAGCCGAAGCGGTGGATCTTGCGATAGGTGTGGCAGAGCTCTCCGGAGGGTGCGAAGAGCAGCGAGGTGTTGTACATCGGGCCGTCGGGGTCGCGTTCCACGATGGAGCCCGCGTGCAGCCAGACCCCGGCGGCGCGGGCGGCGGCGGACATGGCCTCGGCGGTGGGGCCGTCCAGCGGCTCCGCGCCCGACGCCCACTGGTCGTAGGAGAAGCCGCCCAGCGGCCAGAGTTCGGGGAGCAGCACCAGATCGTCCCCGCTACGCGCGCTCACCAGGGCCGAGACGCGGGCGCGCCGCTCGTCGGGGGATTCGGTGTCGGAGATGGCGAGCTGGATCAGGGAAGCACGCACAGTACCACCGTCCACTCCAAGAGTCCTACGATCATCACTCGAAAGCACTGACCCGGTGACACCGGGAAGCGTAACGTGCCGATAGCGCATGTGCCCGTGAGTGAAGCCGGCGCCGGGCCCGCCGCGCAGATGCACCGGAGCGATCGAGGGGTCGAAGAGACACGTGGCCGACAATCAGACCGTCCAGGCGTACATCGACGCATGGACCCACTCCATCGAGTCGATCTCCGAACTCGTGGCCCCGCTGCCCGAAGGGCAGTGGAACCACGCCACCGAATGCCCCGGCTGGTCGGTGCGGGACGTCGTCTCGCATGTCATCGCCATCGAGCTGGAGCTGCTCGGCGACCCCCGGCCCATCCACACCCTCCCCCGTGATCTGCGCCATGTGACCAGCGAGTTCAGCCGGTACTGCGAGGTCCCGGTGGACAAGCGGCGCTGCCACACCGCGCCGGAGATGACCGCGGAGCTGGAGTACACCGTCATCCGCCGTACCCGTGCGCTGCGCAACGCCAAGCACCAGCCGGAGGACGAGGTGCGCTGGCCGGCCGGCCCGTTCGCCCGTCAGATGCCGTACCACGAGGTGCTGCGGCGGCGGGCGTTCGACGTCTGGGTGCACGAGCAGGACCTGCGGCGGGCACTGGGGCAGCCGGGCCACCTGGGCTCCCCCGGGGCGCTGGTCACCCGTGACCTGCTGATCCAGTCGCTGCCCAAGGTCGTGGCCAAGCAGGCGGGGGCGCCAGCCGGCAGCACCGTTGTGGTGGATGTGCACGGCGCGGTGGAGTTCATCCGCACGGTGCGGGTGGACGACAACGGCCGGGGCACGGTGGACGAGGTGGTGCCGCTCGCCCCCGCGGCGCAGCTGACCACCGACTGGGAGACCTATGCGCGGCTGGCCTGCGGCCGGATCCGCCCGGAGACCGCCCCGGTGAAGGTCGAGGGCGACGAGCAGCTGGCCCGCCGGATCCTGGAGAACTTCTCGGTCACGCCCTGACGGCGGCCGCCGGTTGCGGCGGCCGCCGTTCAGCGGCAGCGGCCGGCGGTCAGCTGCGGCGACCCGCCGGGATGTGCGTGGTCACCGGCGGGAGTCCGGCCGCACGCTCGGCCTCCCGGCGCGCCGCCGCGGGCCTCAGCCGTGCGATCATCGCCAGCCCCAGCACCATCGGCGCATAGAGCCAGCAGAACGCCCAGCGGTAGGACTCCGCGGTGTGGACGCCGCCGGTGCTCGCCGCGTCCAGCAGCACCCCGATGCCCAGCAGGGTGATCGCGGTGGCCACGAATCCGCCGACGTTGACGATGCCGGAGGCGGTGCCCAGCCGCTCCGGCGGGTTGGCCGGGCGGGCGTAGTCGAAGCCCACGAGGGACGCCGACCCGTTGCTGCCCATCCAGACGATCAGGACGGCCAGCAGCCACATCGGCGGCCGGCCGCCCGGCCAGGCGAGCACCACGCCCCAGAGCGCCGCGGTGCCCAGCACCACGGTGAGCACGATGGGCGTACGGACGCCGGGGCGGCGGGAGACCAGCTGCCCGAAGAGCAGTCCGCATGCCATGGTGCTGACCACCAGCAGGGTCAGCAGCCCGGCGGCGCTGGAGCGGGAGAGCTGCTGCCCCTCCACCAGGTACGGCATGCCCCACAGCAGGCCGAAGGCGTTGCCGGGGAACTGGGTGGTGAAGTGCACCCACATGCCCAGCCTGGTGCCGGGCTCCCGCCAGGCGGCCCGGATCTGCGGCAGCATCGGGACCCCTGCCCGGGGGGTGCGCCGGGCGAGCGGATCGGCGGCGCCGCGGGCCCGGCCGCGCAGTCCGCGCACGGGGTGGGCGTGTTCGGGGGTGTCCCGGAGGAGGGTCACCACCAGGGCCAGGACGGCGACGCCCAGCAGTGCGGTGGCGGTGAAGGTCGCCGTCCAGCCGCGGCTGTGCAGCACCTGGGAGAGCACGGCGGTGGACACCAGGTTGCCGCTGAGCCCCACCAGACCGGTGATCTGCGCGATCAGCGGATTGCGGCGGGCCGGGAACCAGCGGGCGGCAAGCCGCAGCACGCTGATGAAGGTCATGGCGTCGCCGCAGCCCAGTACCGCCCGGCAGATCAGCGCCGGGGCGAAGGCGGTGCTCTGGGCGAAGCCCAGCTGTCCCAGGGTCAGCAGCACCACGCCGAAGGTGAGCACCCGGCGCGGGCCGAGCCGGTCCACCAGCAGCCCCACCGGTATCTGCATGGCCGCGTAGACCAGCACCTGGAGGATGGAGAAGGAGGAGAGCGCCGACGCCCCCACCCCGAAGCGCTGGGCGGCGTCCAGACCGGCCACTCCCAGGCTGGTGCGGTGGACCACCGCCAGGGCGTAGACGCAGGAGCCGATCCCCCAGGCCAGCCAGGCGGCGCCGCCGCCCGGCGGCTGGGCCGCGAGGGTCGGGGTGCGTCGGGACGGCGGCCGGAGGGGGTCGGGTTCCGGCGATGCGGCCGCCTCGGCCTGGCCGGGCATGCTCGCGCTCACGGTGGTCAGCTCCTTCTCGGGGGTCCTGCGGGAAGTCAGTCGGCGGGGCCGGCGCCCAGCAGGACGCCCAGCCTCCGGACGTGCCGGCCCACCAGCTGCTCGGCGGTGCCGGCGTCGCCCTCGCGCAGCGCCTGCAGGATCGCGGCGTGGTCGGAGAGGTTCAGCCGCACCCGCTCCGGGCGGACCTTCATCACCTCCACGCCCATCCGCAACTGGCGGTCGCGCAGCTGGTCGTAGAGGTGCTCGAGGATGCGGTTGCCGGCGGCGGCGACGATCGCGTGGTGGAAGGCGCGGTCCACCGCTGACGCCTGCTGCAGGTCGCCCGCCTCCACCAGGGACCGCTGCTCCGCGAGCAGTTCGGCCAGGCGCTCCAGCAGGTCGGGCGAGGCGGGCAGCACCTTGCGGACGGCGTGCTGCTCCACCAGCTGCCGGGTCTCCACCACGTCGGCGATCTCCTGTGCCGACACCGGCAGCACCAGGGCGCCCTTCTTGGGGTAGAGCTTCAGCAGCCCCTCGGCCTCCAGCCGCAGCAGGGCCTCGCGGACGGGGGTGCGGGAGACGCCCACCGCCTCGGCGATCTCCCCCTCCACCAGCAGGGTGCCCCCGTCGAAGGTGCGGTCGAGCACCGACTGCTTGACATAGCCGTAGACGCGGTCGGCCGCGGGCTGCTTGGACATGATGCATCCATCATAGATGCAACAGCTGGGGGCAAGGTGTCCGGGTGGCTGCGTGCCGGTCGCGGCCCACACGCCGTCACCACCCGGCGCACAGCGCGATGCCGGGCCGCCGGCCCCCGAGCGGTCAGCCCCGCAGAGTCCACCGCACGGTGCGGGTCATCCAGCGGTTGCGGAACTGCTCGTCGCGCACCCGGTCCGTGGTGTCCCGCACGGTCGCGGTGACGGTCGCCGCCCGCCCGCGGGGCAGCCGGAGGTCCGCGGGGTCCAGCCAGGTGCCGTCGCCGGAAGGGGGGCGCACCGCCCGGCCGTCCACCCGCCACACCACCTGCAACCGTCCACCGTCTGCCAGCGGGATCGGCCGCACCCACAGCCGGTGGTGTCCCACCACCGGACCGGGCGCGGGACCCACCGCGTCCAGCGGGTCGATCTGCCGGTACAGGGCCTTGATGACGGCCTCCTCCGAGGGCGGGTTGTAGACGCCTCCGAGGGTCCGCATCACCGAGTCCAGGGTGGGCCGGTAGAGCCCGTTGGCACCGCGGTACGCACCCACCACACCGCCGCCCGGCGCCGGGGCGCCCAGCCAGCGCCACCACTTGGTGCGGCCGCGCAGCATCACCTGCGCGTCGTCGGTGGAGAGGTTGGGGTAGTCCGCGTCGGCGGGGGCGCTGTCGTACTCGTCGCCCAGCTCCCCCAGGGTGTGGCCCATCTCGTGCTGGAGGATCCGTCCGGCGTCCGGGTTGCCGCCCGCCAGGGTGGTCACCCCCGCGCCCCCGGCTCCCCCGTAGCGGGCGGAGTTGGCGATCGCGATCACATAGTGCGGACCGTGCACCGGCCCGGCCAGGCGCACCGCGGCCTGCTCGTCCACGCAGAGCAGACGGGCGGTGCCGTCGCACCAGAAGTGCATCCCCAGCGGTGTGGGCACCAGACGCAGCGGCGAACGCTGCTCGTTGATGCCCGGCGCCCGGGAGGCGATCTCGACCCGCCTTATGTTGAAGAAGTGCTGGTAGGTGCGGAACGGCTCGATCTGCATCAGCGCCCGCCAGGCCCGGTCGGCCTCCGCCCGGAAGAGCCCCAGCTGCCGTACGGTGAAGCCGTCGCCGAGCAGCACCAGGGTGATCCGGTTCCGGGGGTCACCGCTCCGTCTTATGTCCACGGCCGGGAGGGACCCCGCGCGGGGATCGAGGCCGCTGCCCCGGACCGGCGGCGGGACCAGGCCGCCCAGGTCCGCCTCCGCCGACATCGACCAGCGCGCCCCTCCGGGGGATGCCGGCGGGCCCGAAGCGGTGCAGAGCAGCGGCATCGCCAGCGCTGCGGACAGGGCCAGTGCCGCACCGGCGCGGCGGGGACGAGCTGCGGTGCCGGACATGGGCGGGTCCTCGCTGCCGGGTGCTGGACCTGCGAAGACGTACCCGGGCGGGCCGCCCCGGCGTCGCCCGGTGCGACAAGCTCACCGGAAGAGACCAGCCCGCTCGGGCCGCTCCCCCGGACACGGACGGGCCCCCGCCGCTCCCGGAGGAGCGGCGGGGGCCCGAGAGGGACCGGCCGGTGCTGTCAGCCCCAGGTGATGAGGCGCTTGGGGCGCTCCAGTACCGCCGCGGTGTCGGCGAGGACCCGGGAGCCCAGCTCGCCGTCGACCAGGCGGTGGTCGAAGGAGAGCGCCAGGGTGGTGATCTGGCGGGGGACGACCTTGCCCTTGTGGACCCACGGCAGCTCCCGGACCTGCCCGAAGGCGAGGATGGCAGCCTCGCCGGGGTTGAGGATCGGGGTACCGGTGTCCACGCCGAAGACGCCGACATTGGTGATGGTCACCGTGCCGCCCTGCATGTCCGCGGGGGCGGTGCGGCCCTCGCGGGCCGTCTCCACCAGCGACTGCAGCGCGACCGCCAGCTCCGGGAGGGTCTTGGCGCCGGCGTCCTTGATGTTGGGCACGATCAGGCCGCGCGGGGTGGCCGCCGCGATCCCCAGGTTCACCCGGCCCTTGTAGACGATCTCCTGGTTGGGCTCGTCCCAGGCCGCGTTGACCTCGGGGTGGCGGCGGATCGCGGTCAGCAGCGCCTTGGCGACCAGCAGCAGCGGGGAGACCCGGACGCCCTGGCCGAGGTCGCCGGACTCCTTCAGCTCCCGTACCAGCCGCATCGTCCGGGTCACGTCGACCTGGACGAACTCGGTGACATGCGGGGCGGTGAAGGCCGAGGCCACCATCGCCTGCGCGGTGGCCCGGCGCACGCCCTTGACCGGGACCCGGCGGTCCTCGGCCGCCGCGGCGACGGGCAGCGGCGCCACCGTCTCCGGGGCGGGCGCCGCGACCGGCTCCGCGGGCGCGGAGGGCGCCGCGAGCGGGACCGCGACGGCGGCGTGGATGTCCTCCCGGGTGATGGTGCCGCCCGGGCCGGACGGGGTCACCGCCCGCAGATCCACACCGAGGTCCTTCGCCAGCTTGCGCACCGGCGGCTTGGCCAGCGGACGCGCTCCCTGCTCCACCGCGGGGGCGGGCGCGGCCGGCGCGGGTACGACCGGCGCGGCGGCGGGGACGGCCGGCGCGGGCACGGCGGCGGCAGCCGCCACCGGAGCGGCCACGGGCTTGCGCGGCCGGCGGCGGGCGGCGGCGGTACGCGGCCCGTAACCGACCAGCACCTCCCGGCGCTCCGGCTCCGGCTCGGCCTCCGGCTGCGTCGGAGCGGCCGGCGGCGGCTCGTCCGCCGCCGGGGCCTGCGCCGGGGGAACGGCGGCCGGGGCCGCTGCTCCGCCGAGGGCGACCGCGATGATCGGGGTGCCCACGTCGACGGTGGTGCCCTCGGTGAAGAAGATCCGATCGACCACGCCGTCGTAGGGGATCGGCAGCTCCACGGCTGCCTTGGCCGTCTCGACCTCGCAGACGACCTGGCCGTCGGTGACGCTGTCGCCGGGCTGTACGTACCACTTGAGGATCTCGGCCTCGGTCAGGCCCTCGCCCACGTCCGGCATCCGGAACTCGCGGACCTGCTGCACATCGGTGGTGGTCATCATCCCCCCTCAGAAGGCCATGGCCCGGTCGACGGCGTCCAGCACCCGGTCCAGGTCCGGCAGGAAGGTGTCCTCCACCCGCGACGGCGGGTACGGCGCGTGGTAGCCGCCGACCCGCAGCACCGGGGCCTCCAGGGAGTAGAAGCAGCGCTCGGTGATCCGCGCGGCCAGCTCGGCGCCCATGCCGAGGAAGACCGGCGCCTCGTGCACCACCACGGCGCGGCCGGTGCGCTGCACCGAGGCGGCCAGGGTGTCGAAGTCGACGGGGGAGAGCGAGCGCAGGTCCACGACCTCCAGGCTGCGGCCGTCCTCCTCGGCGGCCGCGGCGGCGTCCAGGCAGACGCGCACCATGGGGCCGTACGCGATCAGCGTCGCGTCCCGGCCCTCGCGCACCACCCGGGCCTCGTGCAGCCGTGAGGGCGCCCCGGCGGCGTTGGGGTCCAGCTCCGCCTTGTCCCAGTAGCGGCGCTTGGGCTCCAGGAAGATCACCGGGTCGTCGCAGGCGATCGACTGGCGCAGCATCCAGTGGGCGTCCACCGGGTTGGAGGGGGTGACCACCTTGAGGCCGGCGGTGTGGGCGAAGTACGCCTCGTGCGACTCGCTGTGGTGCTCCACCGCGCCGATGCCGCCCGCGTAGGGGATGCGCACCGTGACGGGCAGCTTGATGTGGCCCAGCGCGCGGGCGTGCATCTTGGCCAGCTGGGTGACGATCTGGTCGAACGCCGGGTAGACGAAACCGTCGAACTGGATCTCCACCACGGGGCGGTAGCCGCGCAGCGCCAGGCCGATCGCGGTGCCCACGATGCCGGACTCGGCCAGCGGGGTGTCGATCACCCGGTCCTCGCCGAAGTCCTTCTGCAGACCGTCGGTGACCCGGAAGACACCGCCGAGGCGGCCCACGTCCTCACCCATGACCAGCGTCTTGGGGGAGGCCTCCAGCTCCTTGCGCAGCGCCTCGTTCAGCGCCTTGACCATCGTGAAACTGCTCATGTCAGCGGCCCTCCCCGCCCTCGAAGGAGGCCCCGTACGCCTCGTACTGCGCCCGCTCCTCGTCGACCAGTGCGTGGCCGTCGGCATAGACGTGCTCGAAGATCGCCGAGGGCGACGGGTCCGGCATGGTGCGGACGCCCTCGCGGACCCGCCGTGCCAGCTGCTCGCTCTCCGCCTCCACCGCGTCCAGGAACTCCTGGTCGGCCCAGCCCTGCCGGGTGAGGTGCGCCTTCAGCCGCTCGATGGGGTCCTTGAGCTTCCAGGCCTCCAGCTCCTCGGTGAGCCGGTAGCGGGTGGGGTCGTCGGAGGTGGTGTGGGCACCCATGCGGTAGGTGAAGGCCTCCACCAGCACCGGGCCGTTGCCGCTGCGGGCGTGGTCCAGGGCCCAGCGGGTGACCGCCAGGCAGGCCAGCACGTCGTTGCCGTCCACCCGGATGCCGGGGAAGCCGAAGCCGGAGGCGCGCCGGTAGATCGGCACCCGGCTCTGCTTCTCGGTGGGCTCGGAGATCGCCCACTGGTTGTTCTGGCAGAAGAAGACCACCGGGGCGTTGTAGACCGAGGCGAAGGTGAAGGCCTCGTTGACGTCGCCCTGGCTGGAGGCGCCGTCGCCGAAGTAGGCGATCACCGCGTCGTCGGCGCCGTCCTTGGTGATGCCCATGGCGTAGCCGGTCGCGTGCAGCGTCTGGGAGCCGATGACGATGGTGTAGAGGTGGAAGTTCTTCTCGTTGGGGTCCCAGCCGCCGTGGTTCACCCCGCGGAACATGCCCAGCAGGTTGAGCGGGTCCACGCCCTTGACCCAGGCGACACCGTGCTCACGGTAGGTGGGGAAGGCGTAGTCGCCCGGCCGCATGGCGCGTCCCGAGCCGACCTGGGCGGCCTCCTGGCCGAGCAGTGACGCCCACAGGCCCAGCTCGCCCTGGCGCTGCAGGGCGGTGGCCTCGGCGTCGAAGCGGCGGACGAGGACGAGGTCGCGGTAGAGCGCGCGCAGCTCGTCCGGGGTGGTCTCCAGGGAGAAGTCCGGATGCTCGATCCGCTCACCCTCGGGGGTCAGCAGCTGGACGAGCTCGGGCTCCGGCGGCGACACGATGCTGCCGGAGCGGGAGGGCCCCCGCTTCCTGCGGGTGCCGGAGGCCTTCTTGGGCACTCCCGCCGTGCTGTCGACGGTCACGTTCACTCCTCGGTCTGTCCGGCCCCCGGGGTCGCCGGCAACCGGTCCGACATCCTCCCGTTCGGCCGCCTCCTTCGGCGGTCCTCCTCGCGGTCTCCGCGCGGGGTGTGCGCGGGGTGTGCGAAGCGGGCGGCGGTCTTTCTGTGCTCCCGGGGACGACCCGCAGAGAACGTTACCCAGCAGAAGCATGAAGTGCGCTTGAGCTTGGACGTCCTAGTTGTTCCGTCGGCGGTGGAGCCTCGGGGCCTGAGGTCAGGTTTCCCGTCGGTGCACCTGCGCACGCTATCCGGAGCCACCGGCTCGGCGTAAGGGCCTCCGAGGAGGAACTTCGGAGCCAAAGGGGGCAACGCGGGGCGCCCGGCGGCGGGGGCGGGAAAGCCGTATACAGTCGGACGAAGTGGACATGCCACAACCGTCCCCGACCTGGCTACCATCCGGTACGCCCTGTACCGCAAAGACACTGACGTCGCATCAGTTGATTTCGCCACACCCGTCCCAGCAGTACCATCGGTCACGTGATCAACGGTCAGCACATTGACCGCCGCAGCCGTACGCCCCGCAT
>NZ_LIQR01000096.1 GCF_001418575.1 Peterkaempfera griseoplana | reverse complement strand
TTCGGCAGCGAGGAGCAGAAGCAGCGGCTGCTGCCGGGGATGCTCGGCGGCGAACTGCTCGGCGCGTACTGCCTCTCCGAGCCGCAGTCCGGCTCCGACGCCGCGGCGCTGCGCACCAGCGCCGTCCGCAGCGGCGACACCTACACGGTCAACGGCACCAAGGCCTGGATCACCCACGGCGGCCACGCCGACTTCTACAGCACCCTGGTCCGTACCGGGCAGCCCGGCCCGGCGGGCATCAGCGCCCTTCTGATCGACGCGGGGACGCCGGGGCTCAGCGCCGCGCCGCCGGAGCGCAAGATGGGCATGAAGAGCTCGCCCACCGCGCAGATCCACTTCGACGGGGCCCGGGTGCCCGCGGACCGGCTGGTCGGCGAGGAGGGGCAGGGCTTCTCGATAGCGCTCTCCGCCCTGGACTCCGGGCGGCTGGGCATCGCCGCCTGCGCGGTGGGGCTGGCGCAGGCGGCCCTGGACCAGGCCGTGGAGTACGCCAGGAACCGGCGCCAGTTCGGCCGCCCGATCGCCGACTTCCAGGGGCTGTCCTTCATGCTCGCCGACATGGCCACCCAGGTCGAGGCCGGCCGGGCGCTCTACCTCGCCGCGGCGCGCCGCCGCGACGCGGGGCTGGCCTTCACCAAGCAGGCGGCGATGGCCAAGCTGTTCTGCACCGACGCCGCGATGCGGGTCACCACCGACGCCGTCCAGGTCCTCGGCGGCTACGGCTACACCCAGGACTTCCCCGCAGAGCGCTATATGCGCGAGGCCAAGGTGCTGCAGATCGTCGAGGGCACCAACCAGATCCAGCGGATGGTCATCGGCCGCCGTCTCACCGGCGGCACCGGCCGCTGACGGGGCCGCCCGGACACGGCGGGGGCCCCGCCGGGCACGATGCCCGGCGGGGCCCTCCGGCTGCCGCCCGCGGCCGGGGCGCGGGGCGCCGCAGGGCCGGGGCGGTACGGGTCGGAAGTACGGCGGCGGCACCCGGCCGCCGCCGGGGGTCAGCGCCGCTGTGCGGCCGGGTGCGCCTGGACCGGTACCCGGACCGGGCGCGAGCCGGGGCCTCCGACGTGGGAGAACGGCTGGGTGCGCCAGTCGAGCTCCGCCGGCAGCGCCAGCAGGGCCTCCAGATCGGGCTCGGCGTCGAAGTCCGGGTCCTCCTCCAGCTCCGGCGCCTCGTCGACCGGACGGTCCGAGCCGGGGCAGACCGCGGAGGCGAAGGGATTCCATGCACTGCGCAGCACGGCGTGCTGCGGGAAGCGCTCCTCGTCGCCGAGCAGCGCGATCGGGCGGTCGCACTCGGGGCAGCGCAGCCGGACGATCTCCCAGGTGTCCGCCTCGCCGGGGTCGGTGCCCCGGAACATCTCGAAGGCGGGGCCGCCGGCGGTGTGCCCCGGCGTGGGTTCCTCGCCGGGCTCCGGCTCCTCGGCGCGCGCTTCCGCCTCGGTGCCGCGGATACGCCGGTCCAGTACAGGCATGTTCATCCCCCTCGGGTGGGCCAGACCACCACGGTCATGACCATAGCCAGCATTTCCCTGCTGGTGCCCCACATAATCCTGCAGGTTGACGCACCATCATGCATCGGGTGTGTCCTTGGTCACACGGCCCGCGGATGTGCGCCCGCCGTGCGCCGCCGACCGCCCCTGCGCCGCCCCGGCCGCGGCCCGCCCGCCGGTCACCGCCCGTCCTCCGCCAGCTCGGCCGCCACCGCCCGGCGCAGCTGCTCCAGCCGCCGGGGGAGCGGCTCCCAACCGGGCGAGCCGGCCAGCTCCACATTGAGATCGGCCACCGTGCGGGTGTAGGCGCGTGCCAGCCCGCGCGGCATCAGCGGCATGCCCGGCGGCCGCCGTCTGGCCCGCCCCTCGGCGTCCACCACCCCCGCGTGGTTGCCCCGCACCGACACCCAGAGGGCGTCCACCCGGCCCTGCGCCGCCGCGACCAGCTGCCCGCGGACCGGCAGCCACCAGCGCAGCGCCGCCCGGGTGCCCGCGGACAGCGGCAGCACCTCGGTGCGCGGCGGACTCACCGAGCGGGCCTGCGGATGCCGGACCACCCGGACCTCCTCCAGCTCCTCGCCCAGATCGCCCAGCCGCAGGGCGCACAGCTCCCCGGCCCTGGCTCCGGTGTCGAGCACCACCCCCACCAGGGCGAGCAGCCGCAGCCGCCCCGGGTCGGCGCGGTGGCGGATCGCGCCGTCCGCCAGGGACCGCAGCATCAGCCCGCGCCGCCGGGCGTCCACGACCGGCCTGGGCTCCGGCACCTCGGGCCGCTGCGGCAGCTCCAGCGGCACCCCGGCGGCCCGGGCCACGATCGCCAGGCAGTCGGCCCGCACCCGCATGCTGGCGTCCGAGGAGCGCTCCGGATCCGGCACCGCCCGGCGCCGCAGCTCCCCGCGGGCGGCCGACTCCAGATAGCCGGCCACCGCCCGGGGCTCCAGCAGACCGCCCACCGAACCACCCGCGCCGGCCGGCAGCGCCCCCCGCGCCACGGCACGGGAGAGCTCCCCCACCACCCAGCGCAGCTGCCGCGCCCGGGCGGCGCTCACGTCGGGCCGCTCCACCAGCCCCTCGACCAGCCGCTGAAGCTCGGCGACCCCACGCGCCGGCGGCGTCTCGCGCTGCGAATCGGACATGACCAGGACCCTAGACAGTGCCACCGACAACGCTCCCCGCCACAGGCCCGGGAGCGCCCGCGGCAGCGCCGGACGGCGCCCGCCGACCGGCCCCGCGCCCGCAGGCGGGGCGGCCCGCCCGTCCCGGGTCCGCCCGCCGAGTCGGCATCCGGGCGCGCCGCCCAGTAGGTTGGCCCCTTGTGGAGGATCTCGACCGTCAGATCGTGCAGTTGCTCGTCCAGGACGGGCGGATGAGTTACACCGACCTGGGGAAGGCCACCGGCCTCTCCACCTCGGCCGTGCACCAGCGGGTGCGCCGGCTCGAACAGCGGGGGGTGATCCGCGGCTATGCCGCGGTGGTCGACCCGGAGGCGGTGGACCTGCCGCTCACGGCCTTCATCTCGGTGAAGCCGTTCGACCCCAGCGCGCCCGACGACGTCCCCGAGCGGCTGGCGGGCGTGGAGGAGATCGAGGCCTGCCACAGCGTCGCCGGCGACGAGAACTACATCCTCAAGGTCCGGGTGGCGGGCCCCGGCGACCTGGAGCGGCTGCTGGCCCGCATCCGTACCGAGGCCGGCGTCTCCACCCGCACCACGGTGGTGCTCAGCACTCCGTACGAGGCCCGCGCGCCCCGGCTGTGACCGGCGGGCGGGCGCCCGGCAGACTGGGGCCATGACCGATCGCACCACCCGTACCGTGCTGCTGCGCGGCGGCAACGTCCACAGTCCCGCAGATCCCTTCGCCACCGCCATGGTGGTGCAGGGGGAGACCGTCGCCTGGATCGGCTCGGAGGGCGCCGCGGACGCCTATGTCGACGGTGCGGACGAGGTGGTGGACCTGGCCGGGGCCCTGGTCACCCCCGCCTTCGTGGACGCCCATGTGCACGCCACCTCGACCGGCCTGGCGCTCACCGGCCTGGACCTCACCGGCTGCCCCTCGCTGGCCGAGGCGCTGGCCCGGCTGGAGCGGCAGGTCAAGCAGGAGCAGGCGCACGGCCGCCTGGGCACGCCCGGGGACGGGGTGCTGATCGGCCACGGCTGGGACGAGACCGGCTGGCCGGAGAACCGCCCGCCCACCCGGCAGGAGCTGGACGCCGCAGCCGGCGGCGCGGCGGTCTACCTCTCCCGCACCGACGTCCACTCCGCCGTCGCCTCCACGGCCCTGCGCGCCCTGGCCGAACCGGCGACGGGGCTGTCCTCCCTCCCCGGCCACCACCCCGACGGCCCGCTCAGCCGCGACGCCCACCACGCGGTCCGCCGTACCGCGCTGGCCCGGCTCACCCCCGGGCAGCGGCGCGACGCCCAGCAGGCCACCCTGGACCGGGCGGCGTCGCTGGGGATCGGCGCGCTGCACGAGTGCGCCGGCCCCGACATCTCCTCCGCGGACGACCTCGCGGGGCTGCTGGCGCTGGCCGCCGAGGGCGGCGGCCCCGAGGTGTTCGGCTACTGGGGCGAGCTGGGTGCGGTCGACACCGCGCGCAGCCTGGGCGCGGTCGGCGTCGGCGGCGACCTCTTCGTGGACGGCGCCCTGGGCTCTCGTACGGCGTGTCTGCACCAGGCCTACCTGGACGCCCCGCACACCGGCGCCGCCTATCTCACCGCCGAGCAGGTGGCCGGCCATGTGGCGGCCTGCACCGAGGCGGGACTGCAGGCGGGCTTCCACGCCATCGGCGACGCGGCGCTCTCCGCGGTGCTGGAGGGGGTCCGCACAGCCGCCGGACGGGTCGGCCTTGAGCGGGTCCGGGCGCTGCGGCACCGGGTGGAGCACGCGGAGCTGCTGGACGACGCCTCGGTGGCGGCCTTCGCCGAACTGGGCCTGGTCGCCTCGGTGCAGCCGGCCTTCGACGCCGCCTGGGGCGGCGAGGACGGCATGTACGCCCGGCGGCTGGGAGTGGAGCGGGCGCGGCAGCTCAACCCCTTCGCCCGGCTGCTGAGGGCCGGTGTGCCGCTGGCCTTCGGCTCGGACGCGCCGGTGACGCCGCTGGACCCCTGGGGCACCGTGCGGGCCGCCGCCTTCCACCGCACCCCGGAGCACCGCATCTCGGTGCGGGCCGCCTTCACCGCCCACACCAGGGGCGGCTGGCGGGCCCTGGGCCGGGACGACGCGGGGGTGCTGGTGCCGGGTGCGCCGGCCTGCTTCGCCGTCTGGCGGACGGGCGAACTGGTCGTCCAGGCCCCGGACTCGCGGGTGGCGGGCTGGTCCACCGACCCCCGGTCGGGCACGCCGGGTCTGCCGGACCTCTCGCCCGGCCGCCCGCTGCCCGAGTGTCTGGCCACGGTGGTGCGCGGCCGGGTGGTGCACGGCTCGCTCTGAACCGGTCGCGGAGGGGCCGCCGGCGAAGATCCCCTGCGGCCGATCGGGTGGTGCGGGATACCTCCCTAGAGCGTGGCGTACGGGTCGCCCGGCGCCCCCAGAGCCTCCATGACCTGCTGTTTTCTGCTGTACACGCAGGTCAGGCCGCAGTTGACAGACGACGGTCGGCTACGAGTAGGTTCGACGCCGTCCACCTCCGGGGTTGCCCCCCGCAGGTCGCCCGACCGGAACACCTCCACGCCAAAACCCGTGACCGCAGCTGGGCCAACGGGCAGCGCCCCCGGGGGCGCCGCCGACAGGCAGCCAGGTCCAGCGTCGCGGCGCGGGGAGCGTGGGAGCCGGCAGGCCAACCGGGTCCGGCTGGGCAGGTGCGACCCGGGCGGGGGCCGGACGCTCAGTAGACAACGGCTCTCGGTCGCCCCGCAGCCGGCGGGCGCCAGGTCGGACCGAAGGGCGTCCGGTCCCTGACCCGCCGCGTGCGGGCCACGGGCCCCCGCGCCGATCATCCGTGCGGTCCCGGTTCCCGTCCGTGCCGCTCAGCGTTGTACCGTCGTCGCACGTCGCCGTGTCCGGTCGGCGCACCAGACCCCGTCCGACGAGAGAGGCGGCGCGCGTGGCCATGCCCGTGGACCCCCTGCTCGGTGAGCCGGCCGTGGCCGGCCCCGCCACCACCGAGGCAGCCCGGCCCCCGGCGCCCG
>NZ_LIQR01000095.1:7809-33762 GCF_001418575.1 Peterkaempfera griseoplana | reverse complement strand
TCCTGCTGGCCGGCGACGCGGCGCACATCCAGTGGCCGGCCGGCGGAGTGGGCCTGAACGTCGGACTCCAGGACGCCATGAACCTCGGCTGGAAACTGGCCGCGGTGGTCCAGGGCCGCGCAGCCAGTGCCCTGCTCGACACCTACCACGACGAACGCCACCGGGTGGGCGCGGAGCTGGCCGAGCACACCCTGGCCCAGGGTGGCCTCATCAGCGGCTTGAGCCCAGAGGTCACTGCCCTGCGATCCATGCTGAACGAGGCGATCGCCAAGGAGCCCGGCTTCTCCGCGCTTCTGGCGGGCAAGCTGTCGGGTCTCGACGTTGTCTACCAGTCTGCCGATCCGGAAGCCCATCCGCTGACCGGTGCCCGCGCTCACGACCCGGAGGGTGAGGGAGTCTTCCCACTGCTGCACGGCGGCCGTGCGGTGCTTCTCGTCACGGGGGACGATCCCGTGGACGCGGAGGTGGCCGTGACAGCCGCTGCTGCAGGCATCCCGATCCACTCCAGCCCCATCGCCCGTACTGGCGGCCAAGCCTGGTCCGGTGTCACGGCCGCTCTCGTCCGGCCCGATGGACGCGTGTGGTGGGCGACCGAAACGCCCCGTCGCGGTGCAGAGTTCACAGCCCTGGTGAGCAGGGCGCTGGTTGCCGTCCCCGCAGTCTTCCGGCGGCCGGGTGCCCTCTCCTGAACCAGATGTGCATGTCGCGGGACGGGGGAGAGGCCGCTTGGCCGGAGAGCCGTAGAAAGAAGGCCGCCGCTGGCCCGCCGGACCTCCCTACCGGCCCACCGACGGCAGTGGCCGCCCGGTGCGGCTCGCCGACCCGTCGTCCTTCCTGCGCAGCGTCCAGCGCCCCCCATTGCGGGGGCTATCTCCTCGCCGTGAAGGGGTGGCGGTCGCCATGCGTCAGCCAGTGGTACTCGATGGGCGCCGAGGTCGTCGCGTTGCCGATGAAGTACGCCTCACCGGCGTCGAAGTCGGGGCCACGCGAGAAGCGTGATCACCGCGCTCCCGAAGCGGGTGTCGCAGGTTCGGCTCCTGCCTGGGGCACAGAACCGCGCGCTACGGTGCCCGGGTGGACGAGGAACCGGTGACCATAAAGCTCAGCCGCGATCAGGCCTTCGTGCTGTCTGACTGGCTGTACGAAGTGATGATGCGGTCCGACAAGTTGAGCGCCATCGTGCCGGACAAGGCGGTGTGGTCCGCCATATACGCGATCTCCGGGCCCCTTGAGACGACCCTTCCCGAGATCTTCATGCCGAACTACGCAGAGCGACTTGAGCAAGCTCGTCGCTGCCTCATTGCTGACATGGTCGGCGACGAGGAGGAGCCGGAGTTTGGCGAGCCTGGGTGAGCTACGGGCCTTCTGTGTGCCGTGCGAGGCAAACCGAGGTCCGACACTCGACCCCAGACCAGACAGGCCACCGCCCAAAGCTGCTGGCCCGCCCCCGCTTCGGGGGCGGGCCGCCCGCCTGTCCACCCATGTGAGGAGACCTTCGGCCGTGAGCATGAGCCTCGAGCGGCCCAAGTGGGGGCCAGCCGAGATACGGCCGAAAGGGATAGCAGCGTGCCTTTGGGGAAGGCGACCAAGGCCTCCAGCGGTGACATCGGTGGGGTGTGCCGGGGGCAGGGGAGTCGAGCGTAGGGGTTGGGCGGTCGGTGCGGCGGAGGTTCTACGGGGAAGGGTGGCGCCCAAGCCCACGAACCGTCAGGCCGAGGATCCACTGTCGATGACCAGGTCGGCGCCGACTATCGCGCCGGCCGCGGGCGAGGCGAGATAGAGCACCGCGGCCGCCACTTCTTCGGCTTCCGCGACCCGGCCGAGCGGGTTTTCTGTCTTCACTCGCTCTGCACGGTCGGCCTCGGTCTCGCCAGGTCGCAGCGACATGGGAGCAGCGGAGGCGCCGGGGCTGACGGCGTTGATGCGGATGCCCTGGTGGATGTGGTCGAGAGCGGCGGCGCGGGTCAGCGCGGAGACCGCCGCCTTTGAGGTGATGTAGGCGGCGACGTTCGGGATCCGCAGGTGTGCGCCCAGGTTGGAGGAGATGTTGACGATGGCGCCGCCACCGTTTCTCTTCATGTGCGCGATCTCGTGCTTCATGGCCAGCCAGACGCCGGTGACATTGGTTCGCAGCACCGCGTCCCAGTCCTCCTCGGTCACCTCGCCGACGGGTCCGGTGCCGCGGAGTATTCCGGCGTTGTTGACCGCGATGTCCAGTCCGCCGAAGCGGGTGACGCTCTCGCGTACGAGGTTCTGGAGCCGCCCGGAGTCGGTGACATCGGCGGTGACGGCGGTGGCCGTGCCGCCGGTGGCCTCGATGAGGTTGACCGTCTCATCCAGGGAGGCCGCGGTGCGTCCCGCTGCGACCACGGATGCGCCCTCGGCGGCGAAGGCGAGCGCGATTGCGCGGCCGAGGCCGGAGCCTGCGCCGGTGACGAGGACGGTCTTGCCCGTGAAGCGGTTCATTTCGGTGGCTCCTTGAATGATGGATTACTTGGTGCGGTGGCTCAGGAGGGCCACGACGGCGAGAGCGGCCCCTGTTGCGGCCAGGGACGAGGCATCGCTGCCGAGCGTGAGCAGGATCGCGAAGAGGACGGTCGGGCCGAATTCCATCGCGGTGTTCAGCACGCCGCCCGCGAGCCCGGTCTGCTGCTGCGGCACGCCTTCGGTGGCGAGTACGGCGGCTCCCGCGAAGGAGGCAGCGGTGCCGATCGGCAGCAGCACGAGGCCCGGCAGCAGTCCATACCCGTATGAGATGTGCGCGGCGATCCCGGTGAGCGCGAGGAGGGCGAGCCCGGCCGAGCCGATGCCGAGCCCGGCCGCTGTGACGGTTCGGGCCCCGTACCGGCCGATAAGAGGTCCTGCCGCCAGGCCCGAGGCGATCAGCGCAACAGCGAACGGTATGAACGCCGCCGAGGTCTGCAGCTGTGACCAGTCGCGCGCCTGCTGGAGTTGGAGCGAGAGGACCACGAAGGTCATCGCGGTTCCGCAAGCGCTCAGTGCGATGGCCGCGAGAGCGAGGACCCGCCGCCGGCCGAGCAGGAAGCTGGGCGGCAGCAGCGGGTCGGGGGCGCGGCGCTCGGCGTACCAGAACGCGGCCAGCAGTACGGCCCCGCAGAGCAGCGGCACGAGCACGCCGACTGACGACCAGGAGCGGGTATCGGTGACGATGAGCCCGTAACTGGCGAGGGTGATCGCGGCGGTGGCGAGCAGAGCACCCGGCAGGTCGAGAGTCCTGCTCCGGCTCGGCGTGGTGTCCGGCAGCAGCCGGGGCGTGAGGGCGAGGGCTGCGAGGGCCACCACGAGTGGTACGGCGAAGGTCCAACGCCAGGACAGCAGTGCTGAGATGACGCCGGAGAGCAGATTGCCCGCGGTCGCGCCGAGTACCGAGAGCCCGGCCCAGGTGGCCATCGCCCTGCCGTACGCGGGTGGGGTGGGGAAGACGGCGCGCAACACGGCCATTGCGGCGGGCGCGATCAGAGCCGCCCCCGCGCCCTGCGCGAAGCGTGCGGCGAGTAATGTCCCAATGCTGGGTGCGAGCGGGGCGGCGGCCGAGGCAGCGGCGAAGAGGACCAGGCCTGCGGTGAGGGCACGCCGCCCGCCATAGCGGTCCGCGAGGCGTCCGCCAAAGAGCAGTAGCCCTGCGAAGGTCAGTCCGTAGGCAGCGCTGAGCAGGATCAAGTCTGCGCGCTCCAGGCCGAATTCGCGCCCGATGAGGGGCAGCGGTATGGCGAGCGCAGCGAGTGTGAAGATCAGCGTGGTCTGGACGCTACCGAGGAGGACGAAGGCGCAACGCTGCTGCATAGTCGCGACGCGGGCAGCGCCCGTGGCAGTCATGCCTTCCTCCTGATATTTGACCGATCGATTCATTATTTGAGCGTGCGGAAGGGAGCCCGGTGGTTTCCGTGGGTGTGAGTCAGTCCAGCCTTGAGTCGGCCGCCACCGGCGTGGTCCAGGCGTTCCTCCTCGCCTGCGGCTACCTCTTCACGGCTCTCTACAAAGGCCTGCTGCAAGGACCGCAGTCGCTGCTGTTCGGCAGCTTCCTGGGCATCACCACCGGGCAGGTCATCACCCTGGCGGCAGCCGCCGCCGTGACGCTGGTCGTGCTCGCGTTGATCGGCCGCCCCCTGCTCTTCGCCTCCGTCGACCCGCACGTCGCCGCAGCCCGCGGCGTACCGGTACGGGCACTGTCGGTCGCCTTTCTGGTCCTGCTCGGCGCGGCCACCGCCGGGACCGCGCAGATCACCGGCATCCTCCTGGTTTTCGCCCTGATGGTGCTGCCGGCGGCGACCGCGCAGGTGCTCACCAAGCGCCCGGGACCGAGCCTGCTGCTGACCGTCGTGATCGGCTCCGCGGCGACCTGGACCGGGCTGGTCGCCGCGTGGTACTGGCCCTACCCGCTCGGCTTCTTCGTCACCACGATCACCTTCACGCTCTTTCTCGTGGCCCACGGCGCTCGACTGCTCGACACCGCGCTTGCCCACCGAAGCGCCGCGGAGACCATCCCGGCAGGTGCCGCATGAACCACTACATCGCCTCGGCAGCGGCCACCGCCTGGTCCCAGCCGTTCTTCCACCACGCCGTGCTGGCCGGCACGTTCATCGCACTCGCGGCCGGGCTGGTCGGTTACTTCCTGGTGCTACGCGCCCAGGTCTTCACCGGCGACGCGCTCAGCCACGCCGCCTTCACCGGTGCCATGGCCGCCCTCGCGGTCGGATACGACCTGCGCCTCGGCCTGTTCCTGGCGTGTGTGCTGGTCGGGCTGCTGCTCGCCGGCATCGCCCATCGGCGCAAGGCCGACGACGTGGTCATCGGCAGTGCCTTCGCCTGGATCCTCGGCCTCGGCTCGTTCTTCCTCACCCTCTACACCACCTCAGCCAGCGGCATGGGCAACGGCGGCGCGGGAACCACGGTGCTGTTCGGGTCCATCTTCGGCCTGGACGGCGGCCGGACCCTTGTCTCGATCCTCATTGCACTGGCCGTATCGGCGCTCGTACTGCTGATCGCCCGTCCACTACTCTTCGCCACCCTGGACGAGCACGTGGCGGCGGCGCGTGGCGTGCCGGTGAAGGCGCTGGGACTGACCTTCCTGGTCCTGGTCGGCGTCACAGCGGGCGAGGCGACGCAGGCCGTCGGCTCACTGCTGCTCCTCGGGCTCCTGGCCGCCCCGGCAGGCGCGGCGGTCCGACTCACCAACCGTCCCTTCCCCGGCCTGGTGTTGGCGGCCGCACTCGCGGTCGCGGAGATGTGGGCCGGGCTTGCGGCAGCCGCCTGGATACCAAAGTGCCCGCCCAGCTTCGCCATCATGGCCGCCGCCACCCTCGTCTACGCCGCCACCTACCTCACACACCCCACCGCCCGCCACACCGCGACGCTGACCACCTGACCACCCTGCCCACGCGATCCGTGAGGACTCTGTGACTGGCACCGACACCACCAAAGGGCTGGGAGAGGCCGCTCTGATCGGGGGACCGACCCAGCAGCGGGCCACCGTGCTGCGCGCCCTGATCGACACCGAGGACTTCGTCAGCGCCCAGGCCCTGCACGTCCGGCTGATCGCCGCTGGCACCAGGGTCGGCCTAATACTCCAGCTGTAGATCGTGATCTCCATGTCTGGGATGCGGTTTGTCGCCGGTAGTGACTGGTGCGTGAACGTGCTTGGTGGCGGCGGCGCCAGTCGGACCAAACAAGCCGGTGGGTCGCGTCGCGGACGGACCGGACGACGAGCGCGGTGAACAGGCGGCAGATCTCGTTGCAGGACAGCAGGATCAGGTCATGTTCCGTCCGGCCTGAGCCATGAGAACAGGTCCCGGCGATCGGACAGAACAACCAGGAGACAGTCCAGCAGGACGTCAGTCAGTGGCTGGGCCACAACCGCCGGGACCTGAATATCAGCATCAATGTCGGTGGCGGCGACTACGTTTGCCGGTGTGACAGATGAGCTTCGTGAAGCGTTGATTCCCTTTCGGACGAGGGCCGTTGAGGTGGGGAGTGTGTTCCACGGCGTGGACCCGATACCGGCGGAGGAGGTGGACCGGTGGATCGGCCACGCCCGGCCTTGCGCGATCCTCAGGTTGGACGGAGAGGGGCCGGTCGCGGGGAGGTTCGGCGGGCCACTGCTGCTGCCCGCCGACGTCCCGGACCCCAGGCACCCGTACGTCGGGTACATCGACTTCGCCGCGTTGCCGAAGGGCTCGACGGACCTTCCTCTGCCGCCGGACGGACGCCTGCTGCTCTTCGCCGAGATCTGGGAGCTGTGGGACGGCGACAACCGCGGCCATGCCGTCTATGTCCCGGCCGGCACCCCGGTGACAGAGCGCGACAGATATACCTGGACGGCCTACGAGGACAACGGCGTCGGCGAGTTTCGGGAGAACTTTGACAACTTCCCGCAGGGCGAGTTGAGAGTCACAGTCGAACCGGACCTGCCGGACCAGTCACCTCCCGGTTTCCCGCACCAGGACGGGCTCCAAGATGTCTGGCGAGACGTCGTGGACAGGGACGGGCATCTGCAGATCGGCGGCTACGCAGCGCAGGCGGACCCGCTGGAGGAGATCGTGAGCTGCGCTGTACAGCAGGCCGAGCAAGGGCGGTGGGGTGGCGGTGAGCCGGTGTCGGGCGCCGCTGAGGACTGGGTTGCGCTGGCTTACTGGGATGTGGATGTCGCAGACCGGGAAGGCACGAGGATGCAGTGGTCCATCCAGCGCGCGGACCTGGAGGCCGGTCGCTTCGACCGCACCTACGTGACCGGCTACTACAACCCCTGACCCGGCCGGCGAGCCGGTGACCGTGACGGGCGGTCAGCGGCTCGCCGGGGTCGTCAAGCCCTGCCGGCAGCCCACCAGCGGCGGTCGGACACGGCCCACACTCCAGCACCGCCAAAACCGCCGGTCAGGCCGAACCTCGCAGGTCCACACGTTCTAGCGACGACAGACCAGACATCAGCTCACATACCGTCCTATGACCCCTCGCGAGCCTGAAGTGCTGTCGCTGATGGCCGAGGGCCGCTCCCACGCCGCCATCGCTGCCCGCATGCTCGTGACGGAGAGAGGGCCGTCAGCAAGCACAGCAACAACGCCTTCACCAAGCTCGGGCTCCAGCAGCCGAAGAAGGACAACCGGCACCGGCGGGTTCTGGCGGTGCCGGCCTTCTTGCAGGCATGAGTCTGCCTGCGGGCATGACGGGGGAGCGCGGATTTCCGGCGGGGCGCGTCACGTCTCCTGCCGCGATGAGCCGGCTCGCAGCAGTGCGAGAAAGTCCCTGACGAGGGGACGACGGTCTTGGGCCCTGGTGGCGAGCACCACGCGGCACGGTTCGATCCCTTCGACGGGAATCGTGGTGAGGTCAGGCCGAAGAGGGGCGTGGTCGCCACCGGCCGGTGCGAGGGCGAGGGCCTGGCCCCCGGCGATGAGTTCGAGTTTGTCCGCTGTGGTCAGGGCGAGTGGGCCCTCGGGTGTCGGACGCCCGTCCGGGCGCGGATGGAGCCGCCAGAAGGCGTCGTACGCGGCGTCGGCGTACCGGATCAGGGCTTCGTCGGCGAAGTCGTCCACGGTGACCGACTTGCGGGAAGCGAGGCGATGGGACGTGGGCACCATGAGGACACGTGGCTCCTCGTACAGGGCCGTTACGTCCACATGGTCGGTCAGAAACGGCTCCCGGGCGAGGACGGCGTCGACCCGGTGATCCAGGAGGGCCGCGTTCACCTGGTCGAAGTTCAGATGCAGCGTGTGGACCTGTACGTCGGGGCGGCACTTGCGCAGGTTACGCACCATGGCTGTCACGATGAGGCCGCCGACGTATCCCAGGGTGAATGCGTCTGGGCCCACGGCGGCGCGGGTCGTCGCCAGGGCTTGCTGTGCGGATCGCAGGAGCGCCTGCGCCTGCGGCAGGAACATCCGGCCCGCCTCGGTGAGTCGGCTGCCCTGCTTCGAGCGGTCGAGGAGACGGACGCCCATTCGCTTTTCGAGACGCTGGATCTGCCGGCTCAGTGAAGGTTGGGCGAGGTGCAGTGCGTCGGCCGCCCGGTGGAAGCTGCCGTGCTCGGCGAGCACCGTGAAGTAGCGCACCAGACGCAGGTCGAGGTCTGCCGAGGGAGAGGACTCGCGGGGCATACCAGCAGGCTACGTGTGATAACCGATTCGTATCACGCGATGCGGAACAGGACTTGGACGCGCGGCATCTCCCCTTCCTACCGTTGAGGCACAGGCCCGTCGCTCTCCGCGGCCCGGCCCACTCACTCACCACCGCAAGGGGATCGTCGTCGTGCGCGTTTTTGTCACGGGTGCCACCGGGTACATCGGATCCGCCGTTGTCCGCGAACTCCTCGGAGCAGGCCATCAGGTGATCGGCCTCGCACGCTCGGACTCGTCCGCACCGCGGCGTTGTCGGCGGTCGGCGCACAGGTGCACCGCGGCGATCTGGAAGACCACGACAGCTTGCGCGCGGGCGCCACTGCAGCGGACGGAGTCATTTACGCCGCCAACAAGCACATCAGCGAGACCACGGATCCGGCCGCGCGCGCCCGGGCCGAACTCGGCGCCGTCCAGGCGATCGGGGCAGCACTCGAAGGCACCGGCAAACCGTTCGTGGTGACCTCGGGAACCATGGGCCTGGCCCTCGGCCGCACGGGCACGGAAGCGGATGTGCCCGACGTGGAAAAGCTCGGGGCCGGGGCCCTGAGGGTTCCCACCGAACAGGCTGTGATCGCGATGGGGGAGCGGGGCGTACGTTCGGCCGCACTACGGCTCGCGCCGCTGGTGCACGGCAAGGGAGACCACAAGGGCTTCGTACCCACTCTCATTGGCGTCGCCCGGGCGAAAGGCGTGTCCGCCTATGTCGGTGACGGATCGAACCGGTGGCCCGCGGTCCACCGCCTGGACGCGGCACACCTGTACCGGCTCGCCGTGGAGGGCGCTCCGGCCGGCTCGCGAATGCACGGGGTCGGCGACGAGGGGGTGCCCTTCAGGGGGATCGCCGAGGAGATCGGCCGCCGGCTGAATCTGCCGGTTGCCGGCATCGCCGCCGTGGACGCAGGCGAACACTTCGGTTTTCTCGGCCCACTGGTGTCCATCGACACTCCGGCCTCGAGCGCGCTGACACAGCGGCGCCTGGGCTGGCGACCCACGCACGTCCCGCTGATCGCGGACATCAAGGAGGGCCACTACTTCGACGGTATGTAGTGCTGCATCAAGCGCCGTGAAGGGCAAGTGGCCGCCGGCAATCCCTTGCAAGCGTGGAGACCTTGGTTATGCAGCCCGGGCCTTGTGCTCGGTTTGGGCGCGTGCTTGCTGGATGATCCGTTCGAACTCGGCGGGTGGCCTCCCGCCAGCGGCGCTGTACCGCCTGCGGGGGTTGCAGAAGTCCGTGATCCAGGTGACGGTCTTCCGCCGGGCCTCGGCCCGGGTCGCGAAGGTGTGGCGCTGGATGTACTCGACCTTGAGGACCGAGTGGAACGACTCCGCGGCCGCGTTGTCCAGTGCCGTCGTCCCGCCACTTGTAGAAGTAGTACTTCACCGCGCCGGCAGGCGGCAGGTCATGGAGCAGGTACTCCCACTGGCAGCCCGTAGGGGACTGGTACAGCAGAGCGTTCACGATCTCCCGCATGTCGTAGCTGCCCTGGTGGCCGCTGACGGAACGGCGCCGGGCCTTCCATGCGGTGGTCACCGGCTCGATCAGGGCCCATCGTTCATCGGACAAGTCACTCTTGTATGGCTGGCGGTCGCTCACGGCGCACACTCCAGCACCGCGAAAACCGCCGATCAGTCCGAACCTCGCAGGTCCACACGTTCTAGCGACGACAGGCCAGACATCAGCCCACTTACCGCTCTGTCACCAGTTGGAGTCCCCACATCAGTCGTCCTCCCGCAGGAAGGTGACCTGGTTGCTGCCTTCGACGACACCACCACGCCGCCAGGCATCCTCCAGTGCCGGAGAAGGGAAGTGCTTCCTGACCTGCTCGATGTCATCGAAGCGGAACAGGACAACGGCCTCGGTCGGGTCGCTCATGTTCCGAGTGACGGCAACCGTTTCGAGTCCAAGAGCATGACGTTGGTCATCCAGGGAGTCGAATGCCTCGCGCCACCGCACGTATTCGTGGAACCTCTGACGGATCAGCAGAAATGGCATGGCGACGTGGTAGGGGCTGACGGCCGGCCACCAGTTTCCCCTCTTACGGGAGGGGCTGGAGCGGCAGAAGGGATCTCGTCTCGCCCCAAAGGATCAGAGCGTGCCGCCACCGCGGAACCGATCCGAACCCGCTGCGTCCGCGCTCTCGTAAAACGGCCCGATCTGCCGAACCCGTAAACCGGCCCTATGTCACAGACCCGGCGATCGCGGAACGAGACAAAGACTCACGAACCACCCACTCACAGCTCGTCCGGCTGGCCAGTGTGGGCGGAGCGGAGAACGACGCGTGGGATGTCCGACGGACGGCTACCAACCGCTATCGGCTCCACGCCGCCGGTAGACTCACCTTGTGATCATCAGCCAGGCGAATGCGGACGACGTCGCGGACTTGGCTCGGCTCTTGTGGCTGGACACCCGCAAGGAGGAGCCAGAGCAGCGGGCCGTTGACGCATTCGCGTCGGATCTCGCGCAATGGTGGGCTGCAAATCGGCACTCGCACCTGGCGTTCGTGGCTCGACTCCTTCGGCCGGAGATCGTGGGCATGGCCTGGGTCGCGCTCGTCCCCCGCGTGCCGAGACCTGGAGCGACAAGTCGGCTGTCCGCAGACATCCAGAGCGTCTTCGTCATGCCTGAGCAGCGAGGCCAGGGGATTGGCTCGGCACTGGTGGAGGCTGCTTCGGAGCACGCGACGTTCCTCGGTGCCGCTCGCGTGACAGTCCACTCTGGTCGCGCGGCAGTGCCGGTGTACGAACGGCTGGGCTTCGAGTCGTCCCGGCAGCTCCTTCAGCGGACGGCGTCCCGCTGAATGGTGAGACGGATCCTGACAGTGGAGGGGAGCGCGCCAGCCGGCCGCAACACGCGTGCTCATGCCACCAGCTCCTCTCGTTCGAGCAGGACGCCGTTCTCGAACTTGGCGCCGGAGCGGACCAGGGCGACGAGGTCGGCGCCGGTGATCGCGCGCCAGCGGTCCTGGGCGGACCCGACGAGCTTGAACACCATCGCCAGGGCCGCGGCCGGGCTGCCGGCTCCGCGGGTGACCTTGGTCCGCAGCTTGACCGTGGAGAACGTGGACTCGATGGGGTTCGTGGTCCGCAGGTGGATCCAGTGCTCGGCGGGGAAGTCGTAGAACGCCAGCAGTTCCTCGGCGTCGGCCCTGGCCCGCAGAGGTTTTGCCGTTCTATGAGCAGGCCCTCCGCATCGGCGCCGGCCGCAAAGCCCTTGGATTCGACTACGACCCGGGGATGGGGATCGAAGTGGACGTCCGTGACGACGCGCAGTTCGACCTCCTGATGGCCCTCGCGCCGTACAGCATCCATGTAGAAGCATGGAGCCGAGGCGTCGCGGTGTACAGCGCCAGCGACACCGGCACCGGCCTGTGCGCCACGGTCACCGCGTCCCAGGAAGCGGAGCTCACAACCCGACTCGACGCCCACGGAATGGGGTCACCCCTTCGGACCCGGAACTGAGCCAGCCGCAGTTGCTGACCTGACCCGCGTGCTGGAGGTGTGCCAGATCCGTGCCAGACGGGACGGTCAGCCACGGTCAACCGCAGCGCAACGGAATACGGTGCACCAGCGGTCGGCCGGGGACTCTGCTCTGGTCAGCGGCTCCCCAGCGGCGATCCGGCCGGTGATTCCCAGGCTCATGGTGCGGACTTCGATGCTTACAAGGCGCCGGGGTCTCCGGTGCGGGTGAAGCGCAGGACCGTGCTGCGTAGCTGGTCGAGGAACGCACGGAGAGTATCGGAGACTGGTTCGGAGGAGGCTTCGCTGGTGGAGGCGGTGCGGGTGCGGTGAATCGCACCGTGGTTATCGATGATACTCTCACCATGGCCGAGATGCCGGCGTCACGGACGACGAGCCCGTCCCAGCGGGTGAAGGAGTAATTGTCAATACCTGTGGATCACTCCCCACCGCGCCCAAGGATGTCGCCGCGGCCCTGGCCCTCCACTTCGACCGGCTCGGTCCGGTGCTGATCGCAGCCCCGACCAAGCCCACCGCCCGGGCCCTGCAGCAGGTTCTCCGAAGCTCGGATACCGCAGGCCGGGGGCCGAGCCCTGAAGACCAGAGTGCCGCGGCCAACAGGATCCGCCGACTGCGTGAGGAGGCGCACCGGGAGATCGTCGACCATGTCGGCGAGGACCGCGAACTCGCCGCGATGGTGCTGCAGGGCTTCGCCTACCACCACGCCGAAGTACCCCAAGCTGTTCGACACTGCCTGGAACGCGCCTACCGCGACGGCGCGCTGCGCGTCCTGTGCGCGACCAGCACCCTCTCGCAGGGCATGAACCTACCCACCAAGAGCGTCATCGTGTCCGGCACCCACCGCGGCCCGCCGGCCAGCTCAGCGTCCGCGATGGAACACCGCCGGCCGCGCAGGCCGGGCGTTCCAGGAGACCGAAGGGCACGTCATCCTCATCGCCAAGGACGAAGCCGACGCCCGCGCGCTGCGTCGACGCTACCTCGACAAGGCCAACATCGAGCCGGTCTACTCCACCCTCTTGTTTCTCTACCACCGACTGGTGACGGCCCGCCTCGGCGGGAAGCGGCCCGTCGAAGGCCAGGACTTCACCGGCCTCGACCTGCTCGACCCCGATATCGCCAACGGCCAGCGTCTCGGCGGGGCAGTCGCGGCATTCGCCGCCAGGCGTGTGTCCCTGGCCCTGGGCGAGCGCCCGGACGTGGACGAAGGCGTCGAGCGCCCGGTCGACGCGGAGAGAGTGCCAGGTGCCGTGCTGCTCGCCGACGGGGAGACCGGCCGCGATCCCGGGGTAGACGGGCAGGCCGACCTTGCCGTCTTCGGCGTGGACCAGGATCACCTCCACGGCGCAAGGGCCGCCCGAGGGTTCGGGCGGCCCTTGCGCGTGTGAACCGCGCCGCTGTGGTGGCGGCAAGGCAAATGACCCCAGATCTCAAGATTCCCGACAGAGCCGCCATTGGTACGCGTGCCGCTCGCTGAGTAGCGGTCGAGTCCTCCTGGGGCGCGCGATGACCACGGTCGGGCGCCCTACTGTCCTGCGAGGGCTTCGCGTGGGGCGAGGCGGGCGGCCCGGATGGCGGGCCACAAACCGGCAAAGGCACCAATGGCAATGGTGGCACTGACGCCGATGCCCAGCGCCCATGGTGGGATGACGACCTGCCAGCCCTGGTGGATGGCGTAGGCGGCTGAGACTGCCGCGCCCAGCACCGCCCCGCTGGCCCCGCCCAGGGCGGACAGCATGACAGACTCGACAAGGAATTGAGTTCGGATCTGGGCCCTGGTGGCGCCCAGGGCGCGGCGCAGGCCGATCTCGCTGCGTCGCTCCAGGATGGCAATCACCATGGTGTTGGCCACGCCGACGCCGCCGACCAGCAGGGCGATCCCGCCGATTCCGACGAGCAGCCCGGTGAAGGCGTTGTTGGCTGCCTTCTTGGCGCTGAGCGCGTCGGAGGGGCGGGAGACCTTGACCTGGCTGGGGTTCTGCGGGTTGACGGTAGGTGCGAGGACATTGCTGACCTGGACGACCTGGCTGTCGGTACTGCGGGCGTAGATCTCGGTCGGCCTGCCGTCGAAGCTCAGCATGGTCTTGGCAGCGTCCCAGCCGACCAGCGCCGAGGCGTCGAGTTCGGGTGCCAGGACTGTCGGCTGAAGGATTCCGGTGACCGTAAACCAGTGGTTGCCGAGCCAGATCTGGGTGCCGATGCGGTCGATCCCCAATGTCCGGGCGGCAGTCGCTCCCAGTACGACCGCCGGGTAGCGTTCCTGGGCGGCGTTCAGCCATGTTCCGGCTGCCATCTTCAACCCGACCGTCGAGGGGAGCCCGAGCCCGGCGGCGAGAACGCCGATGCCGCCGCTGGCCTCCACGGGGATATGGTCGCTGCGGTAGACCTTGGCGTTCGTGAGGCTGCCGGTGGCCGCGGCCGACTTGACCGGACCGATCCGTTCGACCATGTGCACGGAGTCCACGGGCAGCGGCGCAGAGTTGCCGATGAAGTCCTGTCCGGGGGTCACGGTGAGCAGGTTTGTTCCGACCGAGGCGAGTTGGGCATTGAAGGCGGCTTGGCTGGAGGAGGAGATGGTGACGACGGCGACCATCGCGGCGATGCCGATGGCGATGCCCAGGGCGGACAGCAGCGCCCGGGTGGGGCGCACCCGCAGGCCTGCGCTGCCCACGCGCAGGGTGTCGGCGGGGCTGAGGCGGCGGGGAACAAGGCGGGTGGCGAGGACAGGGGTAAGGCGTCCGGTGTTCACAGCAGTACCTGTTCGTTGATCCGACCGTCGAGGACGCGTACGCGGCGGGGAAGCGAGGCGGCCAGTTCCTGGTCGTGGGTGATCACCAGAACGGTGGTGCCGCCGGTGTTGAGTTCGCGCAGGAGCTCCACCACCCCGGCGCCCGAGGTGGTGTCCAGGGCACCGGTCGGCTCGTCGGCGAGCAGGAGCGGTGGGTCGCCGACGACCGCGCGGGCGATGGCGACGCGCTGCTTCTCGCCTCCGGACAGCTCGTGCGGGCGGTGGTCCAGACGGTGTCCGAGGCCGACTCGGCGCAGGGCCTGCTCGGCGCGGTCGCGGCGCTCTCTGCGGGATACGCCCGAGTAGAGGAGGCCGTCGGCGACGTTGTCCAGGGCGCTCGTGCCGGGTGCGAGGAAGAACTGCTGGAAGACGAAGCCGATGGAGCGGGCCCGCAGTGCGGAGATCTGGCTCTCCTTGAGGGTGGATACGTCGTGACCGTCGATGGTGACGGTGCCGGAGGTGGCCACGTCCAGAGTGCCGATCAGGTTGAGCAGGGTGGACTTCCCCGAGCCGGACGGCCCGACGATCGCCAGCAACTCGCCGTGGTCGACGCGGAAAGACACCTCGTGCAGGACCTTTGTGCCGCCGGGGTAGACATGCTCGACCTCGCGCAGTTCCACCAGGGCGCGGCTCACAGCGCGACCTCAACCACGGTGCCGGCCTTCAGGCCGGGGCCGGTGACCTCCACTCGGCCGTCGGCGAACATGCCGAGGGTCACGGTGACGATGGTCGACCTACCGTCGGCACCGGTCACCTGGACGCCGTAGCCGCCCTCGCTGAGTGCGAGCAATGCGGTGATCGGCACTGTGAGGACGTCCTTCTTCTCGGCGCTCTGCAGGTTCACTGTGACCGGCGCCGCGCTGTAGCCGCCCGTGTCGGCGTCGGCCAAGGCGATGTCGACGCCGATGGTGGACGTGCTGGGGTTGCCGCCGGTGCCCGGGGTCGTGGTGACGGTGGTGCCGACCGAGGTGATCGTGCCGTTCACGGTCGTGCCGTTCGGCAGTTGGACGGTGACCTTCGCGTTCTTCGCCGCCAGGGACTGGTAGTCGATGTTCAGGTCGACGTGGACCTGCCGATGGGAGGAGGTGCCGGTGACCACGGGGGCTCCCGGGCCGACGGAGTCGCCGACCGAGGCGTTGTGGGTGCCGATCCGCAGTGCGCCGGTTGCGTAGACGACGCTTCCGAGCGTTACCGTTCCGGTCCGTTCGGCAGCGGGCAGTCCCAGGTTCTTCTGCCAGCGCTCGACGGCCTGCGCGAAGGCGTTGGTGTAGCGGTCGCCGACGGTGAAACCGTCGTAGCCCAGGGCCTGGAGGTTGCTCTCCAATTGCCGGACGTCCGCGCCGCTGTCGCCCGGCTTCAGGTCGCGGTAGGCGGGGATGGAGCCGTACAACAGGACTACCGGGGTGCCGTCGACGCTGTACAGCGTCCCGCCACGGGAGACGGTGCTGCCGATGCCGGGCAGGCCGGTGACGATGCCCGCGAGCTGGCCCTTCACCGTCGTGGAGCCGGCATAGCCGAGGGTGCCGTCGACCTGCTGGGTGTTGACCAGGGTCTGCCGGGTGACGGTAGCGGTGCTTTCCCGCGGAGCGCTGGCGGTGGACGTCGGGGCCGGACCGGAACCGTTCACTGCGTAGAACGTCCCGCCGCCGACCGCGGCGACCGCCAGCACAGCCGTCAGCCAGGTGACGCGGTGCCTGCGGCGGCGGGAGCGCCGGGGGTTCTCGTCATGCACCTGCGCGCTGTTCTCGATGGCGGCGGTCACTGGCCCGCCTTTCCCTGCACGGTGCCCCCGCCGCACGCCTTCAGTGCGTCCTGGGTCTTCTGCGAGTCGCCGTCGGGGATGTTCATCTTGCCGTCCGCGGTCGGGTCCTGGGCGTCGACGCCCTTGCTGCGCAAGCACTGCGCCAACTTCAGGTCCTGGGCCCGCTGCGCGGCGCTGTAGCCGCCGGCGCCCTCCCCCGTGGCGTTGGGCAGGAAGTGCTGGCAGGCGTTGGCTGCGGCCTCGAATTTCGCGGGGTTGGAGGGCACCTGGACCTGTGTCCCGTTCGCGCCCGGGTCCGGCATGTCGATGCCCTTGCTGCGCATGCAGGCCGCGTACTGCAGCCGGGCCTGCTGTGGGTCGCTGCTCTTCTGGGATGAGCCGGCGCTGGGTGTCCGGCTCCCGCCGCCGCTGGCGACCTGACTGCCGGAGCTTCCCGAGCCGCACGCCGACAGGGCCAGGGCGGCGGCCAGCGCACCGACCGCGAGCGGGACACGGGTGCGCAGGAAAGTGAACGAACTGGCCAAGGGGAGCCTCACAAGGATGGAGACGGAAGAGGGATACCCCCGCAGAAAAGCAGGACTGCGATAGCAGGGAGATAAAGAGCGCATTGCTCAGGACTGCCGACGCCTCGCTTATCCCGCTGTAATCGCCACTCTGGTTTCATGGCGCACAGCAGGTCCGATCTGTTCGATTTGTTAATATCGGCCGTTACTGCGTACCGATGACCAACGCGCCTGAATGTGCGTGCGAGGAGCCGACGCCCCATGAGGGTCCTGATCGCCGAAGACAACCACATCCTGGCCCGCACACTCGCCACAGGGTTTCGACGTGCGGCCATCGCCGTCGACATCGCCCACTCCGGGGACGTGGCCGAACGGCTCTGCCTGCTCAACGACTACGACGTGGTCATCCTCGACCGTGACCTGCCGGTGCTCAGCGGCGACGAGGTCTGCCGCCGGCTGCGGGAGCTTCGGAACCCGCCGCGCATCCTGATGCTGACTGCAGCCGGAACACTGGAGGACAAGGTCTACGGCCTCGACCATCTCGGCGCCGACGACTATCTGCCCAAACCCTTTGACTTCGCCGAACTAGTGACTCGGGTTAGAGTCTTGAGTCGACGCGTCCCCTTTGTTGCAACGACTGGGCTGCGCCACGGGAGCATCGAGATCGACCGGGCCCGACACGAGGTTCGCGTCGAGGGACGCCTGGTCGAGCTGACACCCAAGGAATACGCGGTACTTCGGCTCCTCATGGAGGCCCAGGGCGCTCCCGTCACCCACCGCGAACTACTGGATCGCGCATGGGACGAGAACCTCAGCACACGCACCAACGCAGTGCGCGCCACTGTCAGCCGGCTGCGCACCAAGCTCGGAGGACCCGGGGTGATCTCCGCCGACGACGGAACGGGGTACCGGCTGTGCTGAACCCGCTGCGGCTGCGCGCCAAGATGACCTTCCGCGCCAAGCTGGCCACGGCCTTCGCAGCGCTCTTCTTCCTGGCAGGCGCTGCCGTACTCATCTTCGTCGCAGCACTGGCCCGTCACGGGACCGTCCAGGAAGTGTCGCAGCTCAAGATCCAGCAGGTAGGGGCGCCCGCCACGACACCCGCTCCAGCCCCGGCGAAATCGGCGACCACCCCATCGGGCCGGGCCTCCGCCCCACCGCACCGCACAACCGCACCGGAAGCTGTGGAGATCGACAAATCGCTGGTGCAGATCTCCCAGAGCATCCAGGACGCAGCACTCCAGCAGATGCTGCTGTGGTCGACCGTCGGCCTGGCCGTGATGGCGCTCCTGTCCGGAGTCATGGGCTGGTGGCTGGCAGGCCGTGCACTGCGACCGCTACGGGAGGTGACCGGGGCAGCACGCAGGATGAGCGAGAAAAACCTGCACGAACGCCTGCAACTGGACGGCCCCAAAGACGAGTTGCTGGAACTGGCCGACACCTACGACGCCATGCTGGACCGACTCGAAAGGTCTTTCACCAGCCAGCGCCGTTTCGTGGCCAACGCTTCCCATGAACTGCTCACCCCACTGGCTGTTCAGCGCACCAGCATCCAGGTGGGCCTCGCCGACCCCACCACCCCGGAACTGGCCGAGGTCCGCGAGGACCTGCTCGCAGCCAACCACAACGCGGAACACCTCGTCCGCGCCCTGCTGCTGCTCGCCCGCAGCGACGGCGGCCTCGGCGAAACCGAACCCACCGACCTCGCCACCCTGACAGCCCAGGTCGCGGACCAACTGCGCCCCCTCGCGGCCGAACACGGGGTTGCGCTCACCGCACATACGTCTCCGCTGACCGTCAACGGCGACCCGGTTCTACTCAAACACCTGATCGCCAACCTGCTGCGCAACGCCGTCCAATACAACCACCCTGGAGGCAGCGCGACGGTGCGCACTGAAGCGGACCGACTGACCGTGGTCAACACCGGCCCGCTCGTACCCCAGGACCGCATCAGCGATCTCTTCGAACCGTTCCGCCGACTAGCCCCAGACCGCACAGGCAGCGACGGCCACGGCCTGGGTCTGTCCATCGCCAGCTCCATCGCCGCTGCCCACCAAGCCGACATCGACGCCCGGCCCGGCCCACAGGGAGGTCTGCATATCACGGTCACCTTTCCCGAGGGTCGGACGCGAAAGTAGTAGCTCCGTTGCAAACGGTTGTTTGTTGACGTGGGGTCAGCCCCGTGGTAGATGAACGGTGCGGGGTGTTTGCGCTGCTCAGGGGAGGCCGTGGTGACCAGGCGGCTGCCGTGCCCGCCGGCTCCGGGACCGTTTGAGGACTATGCGGTGCGATTCGACGACGCGTTCAAGTCGCTGGCTCAGCGGCGGGGCCTTCGCGAGTATCTGTCCGGGTTGCTGCCGCGGGACCGGAACAAGACCTTGACGTGCTTGGCCGGGACCGAGCCCGGTCGCCGGAGCCCAGCACCCGGCGGTGCAGCGGCTGCAGTTCTTCCTCACTGAGTCGTCCTGGGACCCGGATGGTCGACGCCCGGCGCCTGGAGCTGTTGCTGGCCGACCCGGCGACCGCGCCGCACACAGGTGGGGTGCTGGTGCTCGACGACTCGGGTGACCGCAAGGCGGGGACCGCGACCGCGCACGTCGGCAAGCAGTACCTCGGCTCGGTCGGGAAGATCGACCGCGGCGTCGTCAGCGTCACCAGCTGCTGGGCCGACGAACGCGTCTACTACCCGGTCCATGCCTGCCCCTACACCCCCGCCCCCCACTTCGCCGGCGGCAGGAACGACCCCGCGTTCCGCACCAAACTGCAGATCGCGGCCGACCTCGCCCGCAAGGCCCGCGACGCGGGCCTTGTCAGTCCGGGCGGTCGCCGCAGTCTTCCTCGCGGGGCCGCCCGCGGGCGATCTCGCCGATCTTCTTCGCACCGAGGGGACGCCGGGCATCGATGCCGAGGTCGGCCACGCGAACGAGGGCGGTCAGGGCGTTGCCGGCGGTCATGGCATGGGCAGCCAGGTGGTCCGGTGGTGCGGGTGGCGAGGTGGCAGGCCAGAGTGCAGGCCGACGTTTTCGCCATCGATGTGGATCCACAGACCCCTGCCGGCTCCGGTGGCGAGCACCAGTCCGGAGAGCACCCACCCTGAGAGAGGGGGTCGGGGGTAATCGACGACCTCGCGCGAGGGCAGGAGGGACTCGGTCAGCCCGACCGCTGTCACTGTGCTGCCGACGACTTCCGGAAGCGCGGGGTGAGCATCGGAGCGCCACTGCAGGGTCAAGTCGTTGTCGGGCAGCCATCTCGGGTCGTCGGCGGGGTCGAATGGGCCCCAGGTGACCGCCAGGCCGTGGTTCTCGTCGGGCCACACCACCGTCCGCTGCCCGCCGACTTCGAGCAGGACGGGATACCACTCCAGCCGCTCCGTTTCCTCGTTGATCCACACCGCCCACGCCCTGCTGACTTTCTGGCCGACCAGGGCCTGCAACGGAGCGTGCAGATCTCCGGCCTCGTCCAGACGGGCATGCGGCACGGGGCCGTAGCCCTCGATGATGCTGCCGTCGAAGTCATCCACGGTGCCGATCCCACACCCGCGCAGGCTTGCCCCGCCAGCGGATATCGCGACCCTCCTGGCCGAGCCGGGCCTGCACGATTGGGTAGACGGCGGGTCACGAACCGCGTCCGTTTACTGTAGAGGCGGGCAGGCGGGAGTCAGCTCGATTCGCGACCAGTGGATGGCCCCTGGCGATGCTCGACCCCAGCCCAGGCAGGTCACCGGCCAAAGATCGCGGCAACGCCCGGCGGTAACCTGCGGCGTGGAGGTGCGAGAGACCTCCGGCAGGTGCCCAGAGGGCCGGTCTATTCGTCGCGTTTTGCCCGGGAGATGCATGGCTCAAATCAATGCCGGTCCTGCATCCGCAGCTGAGCAGGACTGCTTCAGGCGCGGGCACACATGCTGCGGGTGTCGTATCCCGCAAGCCCTGCGGTCCGATGCCTCGGGTCCCGGCCGCCGGTCTGGAGGATTGAACGCCAGGGAGGCCGGCCTCCACGTCGTGTACGGATGCTGGACGTGGAGGCCGGCCTCAGCCGGAGTCGGGCCGGCTGGTCAGTCGTGGAAAGCCTTGCGAAGCGCGACATTGGCCTGGGCGACCGCCGCCTTTGCGGACTGTGTGCCGGCGAGTGCGTTCAGCATGGCGAAGTCATGCGTGACTCGCGGGTAGTGGGTGTAGGTGACGGGGACCCCGGCGGCACGGAGCTTGGCGGCATAAGCCCGGCCCTGGTCGAGGAGGACGTCGCTGTCGGTGATCACCAGGGCCCGGGGCAGGCCGCTCAGTTGCGCCGTGGTGGCCCGCAGCGGGGAGGCGGTGATCTGCGCGCGCTTCGCCCTGTCGGTGGTGTAGTTGTCCCAGAACCACTTCATCCCGGCCTTGGTGAGCCAGCAGCCGGTGGCGAAACGCTGGGAGGACGGGGTGTCGAACGCGGCGTCCGTGACCGGGTAGAACAGCACCTGCTCGGCGAAGTGCGGTCCGCCTCGTTCCTTGGCCATCAGGGTGATGGCGGCGACCATGTTCCCGCCGACACTGTCGCCGACCACAGCCAGCCGCGACCCGTCGACGTTGATCTCGGAGCCGTGTTCGGCGACCCACTTCGTGGCGGTGTAGGCCTGCTCGTTGGCGACCGGGTACTTCGCCTCCGGTGAGGGCGTGTAGTTGACGAAGACGACGGCGGCATGGGCGCCGTTGGCGATCTGCCGGACGAGCCGGTCGTGGGTGGCCGCGTTTCCGAGCACCCAGCCACCGCCGTGGAAGTACATCACCACGGGCAGCTTGCCGGTGGCACCCTTGGGCCGCACGATGCGCACGGAGACCGAACCGGTGGGGCCGCCCGGGATGGTGCGCTCAGTGACGTCGGCGGGGAGCACCGGGGCCTTGTAGGCGGCCTGGAGATCGTTCAGCACCTTGCGGGCGGCGGCCGGGGTGAGGTTCTGGATCGGGGGGCCGTCTGCGGCGGCCAGCTTGTTGAGGAACTGCTGGTTGCTGGGTTCCAGCCTTACGGGAGGCTTTCCGCACGGCGCTGCGGGCGGGGCGGCGTGGGCGGCCGGAGCCGCAGTACACAGCGCGGCGGTGGTGGCCAGGGCAGCCAGGGCGCTCATGGGCAGACGGAGTGCGCAGCGGCGCGGACAGGCGCTCATGGCATCCTCCTTCCAAGGGGATCCTCGAACGATCGTTCCCATCCTTGGTGGCCGCGGGCTCGTCGGACTGCTCCGACCGGGTGCCGGAAGCCTTCCGAGGAGTGGCAGGCGGCGCGCCACGGTTTGGAGGTTCGACCGTTGTGCAGCGGCCACGGAAGGTCGAGCGACCGCTGCCGACGCTCGGCATCTCCGTCGTCGGCATGGTCGTTCCGCCTCCGGTCGGCACGCGATGGCCGGCCGCGGTCGCCGGTTCGGTCAGGGGTGGTGCCGGGGATACGCGCGGGCATCGGGTCGACCTGCTTGTCGCTCCCAGTACATGGCCAGTGGCCTTCGGGGGCGGCGCGACGCGGTCACGTTCGTCGTGCCGGCGTACGCCGGGTGGGCGATGACCAGCGCATCCTTCCTGACCTCGTGGCGGTAGGTGCCGACTGCGTGGCGGACGACCCGGCCAGGTATGTGCAGCGGCTCCCGGCCGGGGTGAGGAGCACACCGACAACCAGGGTGGACACGCGTCGGGCGGGCACCGTGGTTCACCATTCAACAAAAGTGGTTTAAGCTTCAACGGTGGCGCCTGGAGGTCCTCTCTGGACCCGGGTCCATCGCCCTGCCCGTTCATTCGAAGGCAACTCATCGTTATGGGCTTCTTCCGCCGCAGCCGCGGAACGACCGCTTCGCACGCCCCTATGGAGGGAACCGCTGTGACCACCCCGATCAAGCTCGCCGTCGTTTACTACTCCTCGACCGGAACCATCACTGAGATCGCCAAGGAGATCGCAGAGGCGGCCGAGAAGGCCGGCGCCGAGGTCCGCCTCGTCAAGGCCGCGGAGCTGGCGCCGCAGTCGGCGATCGACTCCAACGCGGCATGGGCGGCGAACCATGCTGCTACCGCTGAGGTCGCGGTGGCCACGCCCGCCGACGTCGAGTGGGCCGACGCCGTGATCTTCGGCACCCCCACCCGGTTCGGCAACGTCTCCTCGCAGCTCAAGCAGTTCATTGACACCCTCGGCGGCCTGTGGGCCCAGGGCAAGCTGGCTGACAAGGTCTACAGCGGCTTTGTCTCCACCGCCACCACCCACGGCGGCCAGGAGTCCACCCTGCTGGCGCTGTACAACTCTATCCACCACTTCGGCGGCATCATCGTGACCCCGGGCTACACCGACCCGGCCAAGTTCGTCGACGGCAACCCCTACGGCACCTCCCACGTGGACGCCCAGGGCAACAACCCGGTCGGCGACGCCACCCGTACCGCCGCCCGCATTCAGGCCGAGCGCGTCGTCAAGCTCGCCACCGCCCTGAAGAACGGCCTGGGCGCCTGACGCCCGGCAACACCCCTTGAGCGACGGCGTGCCGGAGAGAGGTCAGGTGCCTCCGGCACGCCGTCCACCACGAGCCGACGGCGCTGGGCGAAGAAGAACCGCGTCGAACTGTGCTTCACCCCGGCGTACGCGTCCTGGGCCAACCCGATCGAGGCCCACTTCGGATCGCTGCGCCCTTCACGATCGCGAACCCGAACCACCGCAACCACACCGCCCGGACCCGGGCCCTGCACACGTGTCTGCGCCGGCGGAATGCGAACACCCGTCATCGCGACGTGCTCGCCGCCCAACGCCGCGAAGGCGCCCGCATCCGCATCGTGGAAGGCATCAGCGGTAGACCCGCTCCTGCCGCGTAACCCCAGGGTGTCGGCCCCGCCCCGGGCTACTTGACCAGCCGGAAGCCGGGCTGCGCGACCCAGGCTCGCAGAAACTCCGCAGTGCCGAGCACCATCGGAAACCCATCGTCGGTGACGCCGAGCACCCCTGGAAATCCGGCCACCACGGCCTCCTGTCCTTCCATCAGTTCGGCCTTGACCACGCCCCCGAGGACGTCGACGACCGCCGCGGTCAGCAGTGCGGTGGCCACGTGGTCGATCCCACGGTTGCAGCCGGCGCTGATATTCACAGCATAGGTCGGCTCGAAGCCGAGAACTGCCTCTACCCGGGGCTCGTCCTCGTGCTCGGCCTTGAAGACGCTCTCGTCGCCGATCCCCGGCCCCATCAGGTGGACCAGGAAGGGGCGACGACCGTCGACCTCCGGTGAAGCGAACGTCGCCGCTTCAATGCCGACCGCTCCACGGGCACGTTGACGTCGAAGAACCCAGGGCGCGGCTGCTCGAAGTGGGTCGAGAGCCCGCGCATCAGCGTGTGGAACTCGTCCAGCGCAGCCCGCGATACGGGCTTCGCCAGTTCGATCACCAATGTCGGACCAGCCACGCCCGGGAGCCTAACGGCTCGGCAAGCCGACAGGTCGGCCAGGCCCGCGCCGTCGCCTTCCCAACGCCAACGGCCTTGCGCGCCGCCGAACCGGGAACAGGCCGTACGTCGGGCCGGCGGCCGTGGCGGCCCGGGTGGCCGCACGGAGCGCCGCCACCGGTTCGGCGCAGCGATGACCGCGAGCCGGAGGCTTCGCCGCCGCGGAGCACGTTCCACGCCGCGAGGCCGGCCCCGTGACTGCGTTCGGTTCCGGACTCGGGGAAACCACACGGGCGCTCGCCACCTGCGGGGATGCCGGTCTCCACGCCCGCGGCCCGACCCGGCGGATGTAGGGGTTCCGCTGTCTCTGCCGGATGTATTGACGTGCCCACATCCTGGCCCTAGGTTCCAGCTGCGGAACGACTTTCGGCAAGTTTCAGCAAAGCGTTGCCTCCACCCCCACCCCGGAGACGCCGTGATCACCAGAACCCCGCGCAGCCTCCGCGCTGCCACCCTCTCCGTCGCGCTGGCCGCCTCGCTGGTCGGCGGCCTCGCCTCGGCGCCGCTCGCGCATGCGACACCGCCCGGAAGCAAGGACGTCACCGTCACCCTCTTCGAGTGGAAGTTCTCCTCCGTGGCCCGGGAGTGCACCAACGTCCTGGGTCCCAAGGGGTACGGCTACGTCGAGGTCTCCCCGCCGCAGGAGCACATCCAGGGCTCCCAGTGGTGGACCAGCTACCAGCCGGTCAGCTACAGGATCGCCAACCGGCTGGGCGACCGGGCCGCATTCCAGAGCATGGTGGCGACCTGCCATGCGGCCGGGGTCAAGGTGATCGCCGACGCGGTGATCAACCACATGTCGTCCGGGTCGGGGACCGGCACCGCGGGCACGCAGTACACCAAGTACAACTACCCCGGCTACTACCAGGACCAGGACTTCCACTCCTGCCGGACCAGCATCAGCGACTACACCAACCGCGACAACGTCCAGAACTGCGAACTGGTCGGCCTCGCGGACCTGAACACCGGCAGCGACTACGTCCGCTCCACCATCGCGGCGTACCTCAACAAGCTGATCGGCGACGGTGTGGACGGCTTCCGCATCGACGCCGCCAAGCACATCGCCGCGAGCGACCTCTCCGCCATCAAGGCCAAGCTGAGCAACCCCGGCATCTTCTGGGCGCAGGAGGTCATCTACGGCTCCGGCGAGGCGGTGCAGCCGAGCGAGTACACCGGCACCGGCGACGTGGACGAGTTCATGGGCGCCTTCGACCTGAAGCGGATCTTCACCGGCGACAAGCTGGCCTCCCTCAGCACCTGGGGGGCCTCCTGGGGGGCGGGCTATCTCCCCAGCGCCAACGCCCGCACCTTCGTGGACAACTGGGACACCGAGCGCAACGGCTCCACCCTGAACTACAAGGCCGGCAACACCTACACCCTGGCCAACGTCTACATGCTGGCCTGGCCCTACGGCTCGCCCAACGTCTACTCGGGCTACGAGTTCTCCGACAACGACTCGGGCCCGCCCAACGGCGGCACCGTCAACGCCTGCTACAGCGACGGCTGGAAGTGCCAGCACCGGTGGCAGCAGATCGCCAACATGGTCGGCTTCCGCAACGCCACGGCCGGCACGGCGGTGACCAACTGGTGGGCCAACGGCAACAACGCCATCGCCTTCGGCCGCGGCAGCAAGGGCTACGTCGCCATCAACCACGAGGGCGGTTCGATCAGCCAGACCTTCCAGACCTCACTGCCGGCCGGCAGCTACTGCGACGTCCAGCACGGCGACCCGAGCAGCGGTGGCGGCTGCACGGGCCCGAAGTACACGGTGAACTCCTCCGGGCAGTTCACCGCCACGGTCGGTGCGGGTGACGCGATCGCACTCTACGTGGGCGCCGGCGGCTGACCGGCGGACCGGCCGCCCCC
>NZ_LIQR01000095.1:0-7792 GCF_001418575.1 Peterkaempfera griseoplana | reverse complement strand
CCCCCGGAACGCTGGTGCCGATCGCCGGGACTCCCGAGGCTCTGCCCGTGGCAGCCCGGCAATCGACTTCGGCGTCGTACCCGATCGCGCCCGGCCGGGTGAGATCGTCCGGCGGGTGCGGGACGGACGGCTTGTGGCCGACCATCGGCAATGTCCCAAGCCTCGATGACGCCGCCGGGGTCAACCCGACCGGGCGGACCACCGGGAAGACGATCACCAGCGGAAGGTGGTCCGCACCGACCCGCCGGTGCAGCGCACGGAATGAGCTCGCCACGGCAGTGGTCTGCCGGCAGGAGAACGCGCTGCGGGCCGAGTTCCCGTGCGGCTCCGCGTCCTCCGTCGCATGCGCTCCCAGCGGGCGCGGCCTGCGCTGCGGCAGATACGCTTGTTGAGACGATCGAGGTCGTAGGACGGTCAGGGAGCGGCTGATGGACGCCTCGGACGGACTCCTGCAGAGGGCTACGCCGTCGGCTCTGCTGACCCTGGACGGCGTCATCCGCTCTCTCAACGCCGCGATGGCCACATCGCTGGGCAGGCCCCTGGACCAGTGCGTCGGCCGCAGCTTCAGTGACCTGCTCTCCGAGGACCAGCGCATCTCCGCCGAGAGCCTTGTGGCGCACGGGGCCACAGCGAAGAGGCTCGCCATGCGTGTGCTCGAATTCCCGGGGATGGGCGGGGCGTCCGTGGTCTGCCTTGTCGAAGCGCGGCCGGTGACGGATCCCGCAGACGGCGAGCGGCTGGTGTGGCTGCATTCGCTGGACGCGACGCAGGATCTCGGCGCACTGCTGATCCCCTTCGGGCTCGCGGCCAGGGCCGCCGGCCTCGGCCTCTGCCTGTGCTCACCCGACGAGCACCAGGTGGAGTGGCTGGGCGGCGCGCCCGCCCTGTCCACGCTCTTCCCGCAGGCGTCGATGCCCCTGTCCACGGTGGTTCGGCGGACACATCCCGACGACCGGAAGAACGTGCGGCGGCTTGTGCGCTCGTCCGCCGCCCAGTCCCCGTGGATCAGGTCGCGGTTCCTCACCGAGCACGACGGCTGGCGCGTCCTGGCCGGGCAGGCCCGCCGGATCAGGCTGGGGTACGGCGGTCCCGAGCGGGTCTTCGGGGTGATCCGCGACGACACCCGGCGGGAGGAGCGCCGGAAGGACATGCTGGCCGCGGTGAGCGCTGAGCGGCAGCGCGCCGAGGAGATCGCCGCGTTCTCCTCCGCACTCTTCACCGCCGCCACCGAGCAGGAACTGCAGCAGGTGGTCCTGACCCGGCTCGCCGCGGCCTTCGGGGGTTTCGGCGCCCTCTTCGCGCTCGTCGACGACGGGCGCCTGCGGGTCTCCTCGGATGCCGGGATCCCGACGTGGCAGGCCGACGCCCTGCTCGGTACGTCGCCGGACGAGGAGGGGCCGTTGCCCTGGGTGATCCGTACCGGGCAGCCGCAGTTCATCGCCGACCAGGAGGAACTCGCCCGCCGTCGGCCGCATGACGGCGCTGTGCCCCGGCCGCCGCCCGGCCCCGCCGTCGCCCTGTCGATCACTCCCCTCAGCCCGGTGGGCGACCGGCCACTGGGGGCCTGGGCGGTGACTCACGACGGTGAGCACCCTCCGTCCCCGGAGAAGCGCGCCTTCATGACCACTCTGGCCGATCTCGCGGGCCAGGCGCTGAGGCGCATCAGGTTGCAGCAAGCCCACGTCGACCTGTCCACGGCGGTCCAGCAGAGCATGCTCCCCGCGTTGCCCGACCACCTCCCCGGTCTGGAGGTCGCCGCCCGCTACCAGCCCAGCCGGGACGGGCTGGACATCGGCGGGGACTGGTACGACGCGTTCTTCCTGCCCGACGGTGCCGTCGCCCTGGAGATCGGCGACGCACAGGGCCACGATGTGGACGCCGCGGTCCTCATGGGCCAGGTGCGCTCGTCCATGCGAGCGATCGCCATCCACGAACCTGGGCCGGGTACGGTGCTGAAACGCGCCAACGAGGTGCTCCTCACCTTGGACGCGGCCCGCTTCGCCAGCTGCACCATGCTGCACATCGATCCGCACGACGGCCAGGTCATCGGCACCAGCGCAGGCCATGTGCCGCTGCTCCAGGCACGCGACGACGGCAGCCACTCCATCCGCACACTTCCCGGCGGCCCGGTCCTTGGAGTCGTGCCCGACATCGACTACCCCGAGGAGACCTTCACCCTGGAGGAGGGCACCGCCCTGGTCATGGTCACCGACGGCGTGGTCGAAGGGCCGAACCTGACGCTGGAAGCCGGGCTGGAGCGAGTGGGAACGCTGGCCGGCCAGGCCCTCCGGGAGCGGCTGGGCATCGAGGCGACCGCAGACCGGATCCTCGACGCCCTGGTCGCGGTGGACCACCTCGACGACGTGGCCGTGCTGGTCATCCGACGCGTATGAGACTCGACGCGTCTCCCCGGCGGGGAAACCGCACCCCGGCCCTCGTGCAAGGGCGCGGAGTCGGCTCGGCGAGCGACAGCCGCGGCAGGGCCGCGGTGCAGGTACGACACGGCCACCAGCACAGCGCCCGGTCCGCCCGGCGAGCCGCGCGAGGTCTGCCCAGGAGTTGGCCCACTCGGCCGATCGCCAAGTGGACCACGTGTCCGGACCACCGGCTGCATAGGCTCGGCACTCATGCGGCTGAGACCGCGAGCGTCCTCTGTGGGGATCCCGAGGTCGACACTGCCGCCTGTACGAGGTTTCCGGGCCGGACCTCCCGGTCGGCCGGACCGAGTGAGAGGACAAGGATCCACGGTGAAGGCATGCGGAGTGATCAAGGCCGGGCAGGAGGAAGCCGCGCTGCTGGAGTTGCCCGAACCGGCATCTCCCGGGCCCGGGCAGATCCTGGTGGCGGTCGAGGCCGCCGGGGTCGGCCCGTGGGACGAACTGCTGAACGGCACCGGCTGGGACGTGGGACTGCGCCCGCCGGCGGCGCTGGGAGTGGAGGGCGCGGGCAAGGTGCTGGCAGTCGGCGAGGGCGTCACCGTGTTCGCCGTGGGCGACCGGGTGCTCGCACATGAGGCGCCGCTGCCCGGCGGGAGCGGCTTCTGGGCCGAACGCGTACTGCTCACCGCGGATCACGCGGCAGCCTGCCCACCCGGACTGGACGCCGTGCAGGCGGCGGCGCTGCCCGTCAACGGACTCACCGCGGTGCAGGCCCTGGAGAAGCTGGGCCTCAGCCGGGGAGAGCGGCTCCTGATCACCAACGGGGGAGGGGCCACCGGAGCCCTGGCCGTCCAGCTCGCCGCGGCCGCCGGCATCGAGGTGACCGCGACCGCGTCCGCCGCCGCCGCGGAGCGCCTGCGCGGTCTGGGGGCGACCGAGGTCGTCGACTACCACGACCCCGACTGGCCGGCCAGGGTGCGCTGCGGGCTCGACGCCGCTCTCGTCATCGCCGACGGCACGGCGGTCAACGCCCTGCCCCTGGTGCGGGACGGTGGCCGGCTGTGTTCCCTGACTTCGGACGCGCCGCCGGAGGTACGAGGCATCACGAGTGGGAACCTCTACGTCGAGCCCAACGCCGCGCAGCTCGGCCGGCTGGCGGAGCAGGTCGGCGCCGGAACCCTGCAACTTGCGCCGGAACCCCTGCCGTTGAGCGAGGGCCCGGCCGCGTTCGCCCGGGCAACCACCGGGCGGGCCGGCGGCAGGAAGCTCGTGCTCACCAGCGCATGACCCGGCCGGGCACTGCGGTGGAGGTCAACCCTGACGGTCCGCCTTGCCTACCGGACGCCCCACGACGCAGCCGGGCGCAGGTGTGAGTGGCGCTCGGCGGTCGGGCGCGCCGGCGCCTCCCGGGTGGCGCCGGCGTCAGTGGATCGATGCGGTGCCCCATGGGAGCAGCAGCTGGTTCGCCGCCGGTTGTGCCAGGAGCAGCGCCGCTGTACCGGCGGTCCCGGGAGCCCGCCCGCCGCCCGGGGTGTGTGTCAGACGGCGCTTCGGACGTAGGCCATGTACGTGGTCCAGTCCCAGTAGGGCCCCGGATCGGTGTGGTCCGTCCCCGGTACCTCGCTGTGCCCGATGATGTGGGTGCGGTCCTTGGGGATGCCGTACCGGGTGCAGAGCGCGGCGGTGAGCTGCGCGGACTGGCGGTACATCACATCGGTGAACCAGCTGGGGTCGTCGACCCACCCCTCGTGCTCGATGCCGATGCTGCGGGTGTTGTAGCTCCAGTTCCCCGCGTGCCAGGCGATGTCCTTCTCCCGGACGAACTGGGCGACGTAGCCGTCCGCCGAGGCGAGCATGTAGTGCGGGGACACCTGACGGGCGGGATCCTCGAAGATGTGCCGCGCGTCCTGGAAGTACTCCTGGGTGACATGGATGACGACCCGGTCGATGGCGTAGCTGGTGGGCCGGCTGGAGACGGTGTAGTTCGACGGACTGGCGGGGATCCAGTGGGTGGTCGGGTAGCTCGCGGCGCGGGCGGGGCCGGCGGTGAGCGGTCCGAGCGCGGCGGCGGTGGCGGCGACGGCCGCTCCTTTGAGGAGGCTGCGCCGTGACGGGCTCGTGCTGTCCATGGAGGCTCCATAACGCGGTGAGGGCGGTGTCCCATTTGTACCGTGCGAGGCGGGCCGGGACGGGGCAAGGCGGGCGGTGCGGCCGGGGCGGGCCGCTCGACGGTGGTCGGCGGCCCGCCTGTTGTGGGGCTGTCACCAGCCCGCCGTCACGGCGTGTTGTTGGCCAGGGCCAGGAGCCGGTCGCGGCTGCCGTTGAACTTGTCTCGGTCCACGTTGCCGGAGACGCCCGACACCGAGCCGGTGCTGCTGTACTGCCAGACCGTCCAAGCGGAGAAGCCGGTCGGGACGGTGGGACTGGCGGCGGTGGTCCAGTGGGCCACCCAGAGCGGACTGCGGGAGGCCATGCCGGTCCAGCCGCCGGTGCAGGTGCTCCACCAGCTGGGGCTGGTGTAGATGACGATGTCGCGGGTGGTGCGGGACTTGTACGTGTTGTAGAAGTCCAGGATCCAGCTGCGCATCGAGGACTGGGAGAGGCCGTAGCAGTCGCCCTCGATGTCCAGCACCCCGGGCAGGGTGAGGTTGTCCTTGGACCAGGCGCCGCCGTTGGAGGCGAAGTAGTTCGCCTGGGTGGCTCCGCCGGAGACGTCGGGGCGGGCGAAGTGGTAGGCGCCCCGGATCACACCGGCGTTGTAGGCGTTGAGGTAGTTGGTGTTGAACGCCGGGTCCTTGTAGCTGGTGCCCTCGGTGGCTTTGATCCAGGCGAACTGGATGCCGGCGTTGCGCACCGAGGTCCAGTTGATCGTCCCCTGGTAGTGCGAGACGTCGACGCCCTGGACGCCGTCGGTGCCGGCCATGGGGCTGACCGAGGCGGACGTCGACGCCGTCTGCGTCCTGTGCATGGTGACGCCCAGATAGCCGTCCCCCAGCGGGATCCGGCCGGTCGGGGAGGGTGCGGCATGGGCGGTGCCGCCGGCCAGCAGGCCGAGGGTGACGGTGAGTGCGCCGAGGGCGGCCGTGGCACGGCCGCGAGAGGTTAAGCGGGATCTGGAGATGGACACGGATGTCTCCAAGGGAGTCGGCGGTGCAGACGGGTCAGGTAGACATGATGATTTGTACACGTCAAAGCTACGCGCGTAAAGTGGTTCCGCGGAGGTTCCTCGCCAGAGGCTGTACCGACCTGGCGGACTGCTGCTCGGAGGAGCCGGATGCGGCTGCGGAGACGGCCGAGGACGGGGTTGCCACCCGGCTTGGGGGAGCCCGGCGGCGACGGCGAGTACGTCATCGTCCAGGGGCCCGCTCCCCGACTCCTGGCCGGCGCCGGTCCACCTGACAACGGAAACGGCTCTCCGTGTCGCACTCCGCGGGCGCCTGAATCCCCCTCACCGGCGAGGCGCCTCCGCCATGCGGATATGAGCTCCACTCACATCATTCTGTGACATCGCGGGGGCTGTGCCGTGACGGCCGTGGCGCTACCTTCGCCCCAGGGGAGAGGGGGCGGGGCGATGCCGTGGATCGTTCCGGGATATCAGCACACCCGGGAGCTGGGCTCCGGTGCCAGCGGGCGGGTGGTGCTCGCCGTGCACGAGGCGACGGGGACACCCGTCGCCGTGAAGTACCTCGCCGAAGAGCTGCGCACCGATCCGGACTTCCTCACGGAGTTCCGGGCGGAGGCCCGGCTCCTTGGGGAGCTCGCGTCTCCGTACGTGGTGCGGCTCTACGAGTACGTGGAGGGCCCCGACGGCGCGGCGATCGTCATGGAACTGGTCGACGGCATCGCCCTGCGGGCGCTGCTGCGCCAGGCCGGGGCCACCGGCCCGGAGGCCGCGCTGGTGGTGCTCAAGGGCTCCCTCCTGGGCCTGGCGGCCGCACACGGGCGCGGCGTGGTGCACCGCGACTACAAGCCGGAGAACGTGCTCGTCGCGGCCGACGGGTCGTCCAAGCTGGTGGACTTCGGCATCGCGGTGCCGACCGGCGAGGACGGTGGGATCGCCGGTACGCCCCCGTACATGGCCCCGGAGCAGTGGAGCGGCCTCCCGGCCTCCCCGGCGGGGGACGTGTACGCGGCGACGGCGACCTTCTTCGAGTGCCTCACCGGCTCCCGGCCTTACAACGGGGCGACCTTCGCCGAACTGGTCGTCCAGCACACCACCGCGCCGATCCCGGACGAGCTGGCCCCGGAGGCGGTTCGCCCACTGATCCGGCGCGGGCTGGCCAAGGAGGCCGCCCAGCGGCCGGAGAGCGCGGCGGCCTTCGTCGCCGAGCTGGAGGCCGTGGCGGGCGCCGCGTACGGGCCGGACTGGGAGGAGCGAGGGCAGCGCAAACTCGCCGCGCTGGCCGCCCTGCTGCCGCTGCTCTTCCCCTCGGCGGGCGGGATCCCGGGCTCGACGACGGCGCTGGCCACCACCGTCCTCGGCTCCCGCCTGCCCCGCCCGTGGATGCGGCACGTCCTCAGGCCCGGGGTGCTGTGGGCCGTGGTGGCGGCCCTGGTCGCGCTGGGTGTCCTGTCCGCTGTCGCGTCCGGCGCGGTGGGCGGTGGCGACCACCACAGCCACGCGTCCGGCGGGCAGACTCCCGCGGCGGTGACCTCGGTGACGCCCGGGCCGAACGGCGGCACCGACCCGAGCGCCGGTCCGTCTCCCTCGGCGAGCGCGAGCGTGAGGGCGGGCACGTCTGCGAGCGCCAGTCCCAGCGCCGGCGCCAGCGCGTCTGCGAGCGCCGACGCGACGACGAGCGGGAGCCCGTCGTCCGGTTCGCCGGCGAGCACGAGCACGCCGCCCACTGCTCCGGCCACGTCTTCGTCCGCTCCCGGGACCACGTCACCACCCTCGGCGTCCGCCACACCCACACCGACGCCCACTCCCACGCCGACTCCGACCCCGTCACCGACCCCGACGACACACGTGGTGAGCCTGCGGATGGGTGAGTTCTCCGTGACACAGACCGCCAACGGTTACACGGGAACGGTGACACTCGTGATCACCACCGACGGGACCGGTGAGGTGACCGTCAATGCCGACTGGTTCGCCAACACCGACAAGGCACCCGGGGGACAGACCGAACGGCAGTCGGTGGCCAGGCAGGGCAGCACCCAGTACACCGTGACCCTCTCCCACACCTTCAGCCCCAACCTCTGCGGCCGCTACCTCGGTGTCCAGGCCGGCACCGCGCCGGCCGCGCCAGAGAGTCCCTTTAGCTCCTCGTACGAAGGGTGCCCCATCGGATGACCGCGCCGAACGATCCCCGCGTGCCACCGCCGTCCGACGACGGCACCGTGCACCTGCGACGCAGTCCGCAGCCCCAGGACGGACCCCAGGACGCACCCCCGCCTGCAACCCCCTATGAGCC
>NZ_LIQR01000094.1 GCF_001418575.1 Peterkaempfera griseoplana | reverse complement strand
CCCATCGGCCCATCGACCCCGCCACCCTGCGCCTCCAGGACGACGAGCTGCGCGCCGCCGGATACTTCCCACCCGAGGAAGCCCTCACCATGCTCCCCGAGGCGACCGCCCTGCGCCTGCAAGCCGCCCTGGACGCCGCCTGCGGTCCCCACACCGCCGTACTGACCGCAGGCCGCCCCGCACCGACCGACAAGCGGAACTACTACACCCAGCTGCCGGCACCGATGACGGCCGCGACCGTGGTGGTCACCGACACCGACGGCCGGATCCTGGTCCTGGAGCCGACCTGCAATGACCACCTCGAACTGCCCGGCGGCATGGTCGAGGCCGGCGAGTCGCCCGCCGAGGGCGCCGCCCGGGGACTGCGCGGGGAACTCGGCCTGCGCACCCCCGTGGGCCGGGTCCTGGCCGTGGACACCTCCTCCGGCGCAGGCACCACGTACGGGCCGGCACTGACCTGCTACGTCTTCGCTCCCGACCCGCTCACCCCGCAGCAAGCGGCAGAGCTGGTCCTCGACCCCGCGGAGATCCGCGAAGGCCTCTGGCTCACCCGCACCGAAGCCCAAAAGCAGCTGCCACAGCGACTCGCCGACCGCGTGGACGCCGCGCTCCAGGCCCGCGCGGCAGGCACCACCATCCACCTGACCGACCGCCAACCGGAACGGCCGCCCACGACCCCCGGCCCACGCCCCCCACTCCGCGACCACGCACCCGTCGAAGCGGCGGCCGACGCCGTCCGCATCGAGGAGGTCTGACCTTGGTGCCCGAGCCAGCACGCCGTTCCGAGATCACCGAGCGAGACCGCGGCCCGAACGGGGTACCGCCGGAGGCAAGTCCGACAGGCCCAGGACCGGATCCGGTCGCCGCGCGGTCCGCCATGGTCGCACGGCTTGAGCAGTCCGGCGTCCTGCACCCAGGGCGCGTACGCGACGCGCTGCTGGCGCTGCCCCGCGAGGTCCTCATGCCACAGGCCTATGTGCGGCGCGGCGTCCCGGGCGAGGTGCCGCCGCGGTGGGACCTGCTGGACTGGGCAGTTCCGCAGGAGCGCGAGGAGTTGCTCGGTGTGGTGTACGGGGAGAGCAGCGTGCTGATCCAGCACGACGGCGAGCGGATCCTCGGGCGCACGGCCGGGTCCCGGTCGGGCGGGGTGATGACGTCGATGTCGACGGTGATGAGTCTGACCGCGGCCCTGCTGCAGCAACTGGACCTGCGGCCGGGGCATCGGGTACTGGACGTCGGCACGGGGGCCGGAGTGACGGCCGCGGTGGCCTGCCACGCGTGTGGGGACTCAGGGATGGTCACCTTGGACCGGGACTCCCATGTCGCGGACGCCGCCCGGGCCCGGCTCGCCGATCTCGGCTACCGGCCGACCGTCGTGCAGGGCGACGGCGAGCACGGATGGCCGGACGCGGGCCCGTACGACCGGATCTTCGTGTCGTACGCCGCGCCGCGCGTTCCGCAGGCGCTGGTCGACCAGTTGGCTACCGGAGGCCGGCTGCTGATGCACCTCACCACCGCATCCCCGTCCTGGCCTGGGCTGGCCGTGATCAGCCGTGGACCGGACGGTCGGGTCGAGGGCGAGTTGCGGGCCGTGGAGTTCGCGCACCGCGCCGGCCACGGCGTGGCACGGATCTTCCTCGACCGGGACTTCCGCGGCCGGATCGCTGCCGGGGCGGATGCCCGGACACGGACGAGTCAGGTGGCCCCGCCGGGTGACACCGAGCGAGGTCTGTGGCTGGCAGTCGACCATCTCCGCGGAGGGCTGGTACGCGACTTCACCGCTGACGCCCTGGTGATCGGCGCGCCGGTATGCGGCTCGTGGCTGCGGGTGACACCGGATGGGCACCGGCGCTGGACGGTGACCGCCTCCGGCCGCCGCGACATCTGGACCGAGATCCAGGACGTTGCCGCACGATGGCGCGCGGCCGGCGAGCCCTCCACCTACCGGCTGTCCATCGGGCCAGGCGGCGTACAGACGGTGGCCGCCCCGTCCGGCGGCCTGTCCTGGCGGCTCCCCTCCCGTTCCATCCGCACGATGAGCCCGTCCAAGCACCAGTCCCGCGGCACCCATCCCTCTGCGGACGTGCCCTCACCCGCCTGAGATGTCCCTCCACAAGCAACCTCACGGAACGGGAGACGCAGATGACGAACATCGTCCTCATGTCCGACCCGCGCGTCGGCGCCATCCCCGTCGCGGACTGCGCTGAGCCGCTCGTCGACGTCCATGGAGCCCTGCTGATCGACAACCGCAGAGCCGACCCAACCGGCGCCTACGCCCATGTGCGCCAGGGAGTCCTCGACCGGCTCCTTCACGCCCAGTCGCTGCTGCCCGACGGACTCCGTCTGCTCTTCGTCGAGGGCTACCGGCCGCCCATCCTGCAACGGCGCTACTTCAACCACTACTCGGACGAACTGCGCACAGCCAACCCCACCTGGCCGCAGGACCGGATCCGCGCAGCCGCCAGCCGGTACGTCTCCCCTCCCGAGATCGCCCCCCACAGCGCCGGCGCCGCCGTCGACCTCACCCTCGTCGACGCCGACGGCACCGAACTGGACATGGGCACCCGCGTCAACGCGGACCCCGAGGAAAGCAACTGCGCCTGCTACACCGACGCCGACTCGATCAGCCCACAAGCCCGCAGCAACAGAACCACCCTGGCCACCGCCCTGAACACCGCCGGGCTCGTCAACTACGGCACGGAGTGGTGGCACTGGAGCCACGGCGACCGTTACTGGGCACTGATGACCAACCAGCCCACCGCCCTGTACGGACCACGCGACCTTCCCTGACCTCATCCGTCCCGTCGGCTGCCTCCCGCAACGCATGCCGGAAGCCGGAGCAGCCCGCCCGCCTCGCCGACTCTCTTCAGCAGGGAACGCCGAACAGCCCAGCGAGCAATGCTCAGGACTTGTGGATCGGTGCGGGGAGGGACGCGGAGGGCGTACCTTCCCGATGATCCTTTGAAGGTCTCCGAGTAGGCCCGCGTTGCAGCGCGGGTCGGGAAGGCACGCCCGTGCTCAGCGTAGTCACCGACGACGGCTCGACCCAGTCCGGCTCCCTGATCGACGAGGTCGTCCGAGAAGGCGCCCGTCGCATGCTCGCCGCCGCCCTGGAAGCCGAAGTCAACCAGTACATAGCCGAGTTGGCAGCGGAGACCGACGAGCGCGGGCACCGCCTGGTGGTCCGCAACGGCCACCACCGGCCCCGCACCGTGGTCACCGCCGCCGGTCCGGTCGAGGTCAAGGCCCCGCGGGTGAACGACCGCCGCGTCGACGACACGACCGGCGAGCGCAAGCGGTTCTCCTCGAAGATCCTTGCTCCGTGGTGCCGCAAGTCGCCCAAGATCTCCGAGGTGCTGCCGCTGCTCTACCTGCACGGACTGTCATCGGGGGACTTCGTGCCCGCCCTGGAGCAGTTCCTCGGCGGCACCGCCGGCCTGTCGCCTGCCACGGTCACCCGGCTGACCAAGCAGTGGAGCGACGACCACACCGCCTTTCAGGACCGTGATTTGTCCGATCGCGACTTCGTCTACGTCTGGGCCGACGGCGTGCACCCGACGGTCCGACTCGGCCAGGCCCACTCATGCGTCCTGGTCCTGCTCGGCGTCCGGCTGGACGGCACCAAAGAGCTGAGCGCCAGTACACTTCCCGTGGGACTGTCCGGGACAGCCGTGGCACACTTCGCCGAGCACGATGGACCTCGGCCGGATCTTTGCCGCGCTATCCGACGCGTCCCGCCGCCAAGTGATCAGCGACTTGCTCAACGAGCCTGCAGGGACGGTGCGGACCTGTTGGTCGTTCAACCTGCCAGTGGCGAAGTCCACGCTGTCCCACCACTTCAACGTGCTGCGCGACTGCGGTCTTGTATCCAGCGTGAACAGGGGAAACCGCCGCGAGGTCGTCCTGCGCAAGGAGGAATTGGACTCCCGGTTCCCCGGCCTGCTCGACCTGATCAAGGCCGACAGGCCAGATGCGACGCACTCTTGACCCAGCCCGCCGATACCGATCTGGTCAGCCGGTCCTGACGGCGAAGGGACCGATTCGCCGAAAGGTGCAGATCTTCTGAATCCTGTGATCAGCGGGTTTGCCATTGGTGCCTAGTCACGGAAGTCCACGTGGTGCGCACCTCCGCGCCGGAAAAGCCGATCAACGGCTACAGACTTCGCCGACCAGCGCAGATTTCGACCGCGCAGCAGGGGCTATCGCGCACCAAACTACGACAGTGCAGGTCAACCAGGGCTCATGGCACCCTCAGAAGATCTGCACCCGTTTGAGAACGGCGTCCTCGTCGAGCATGTCAAGAATCACGCAGCATGAGTGGCATGCCAGACTTCCCGGATGACCAACGCGAAAGACACCGTCCGCCAGTTCCTTCTGCAGGTGCGATCGGGGCTGCACCCGGACCGAGCCGATCGCTTCATGGCCAGCCGGGTCCAAGCCCATCAGGTCGCCGCTGAGGCACCGGTTGTCGTGGAGCGCACACCTCAGCAGTACACCGAACACGTCCAGGAGATGCTCGAAACATACGGCGACTTCACACTGACTGTGGACGAGCTCATCGCTGAAGACGATCGGGTCTACGCCCGCTGGACCCAGATCGGAAGACACGTTGGACCGATCGACCACTACCTGCCTACTGGTGCACAGCTCACGGAGATGGCCAGCGCGGTCTACCGCGTCGAGGACGGCCTGATTATCGAGTACTGGATCCAGATTGACCGGCAAGGAATCACTGCCCAGCTGGAGCGAGCTGCTGCTGAGCACTGATACAGACTCGATCCACAGATATTGACAATTACTCGTGGAGACGCTCGCCCGGATCGAGGCGCTGAACGCCGTGACGTACGAGGACTACCAGCAGGCCAAGAAGGCGCTCGCCGAGAAGAAGGCCGCTGCCGGCTGACCCGGCGACGGCATGTGGGAGGGGCCCCGAACCGGCGCGCGGTTCGGGGCCCCTGCCTGTGACTGAGCGCTTCATTTGGCGGATGAGCACCGTAGTCGGCGGAACTGAGCGTCGTGGCTGACAGGTGTCTGGGGTGTGCTGGCCAGCAGCCTGGGGAACCCCGCGTCGCGGGTGGAGGCCAGCGGGCTGGCACCGTGAGCGTCGGGCACCGTGCACAGGCGCAGGTAGACGCTCAACAGGCGCTTGACGCCGGTCACGCCGCCGCTTTCGCCTGAGCAACGGCTGCCGCCGCGAGGCCGCGGACGAAAGGGTGCGGCCGGGCGCCGTCACCGGCGAGTTCCGGCTGGAAGAGGGTGGCGAGGAAGAACGGGTGCTCCGGCAGCTCGGCGATCCGAACCTCGCCGTCGGTGTCGGTGCCGGTGAACTGCAGCCCGTGGGTGCGCAGCAGCTCCACATGGTGCGGGCTGGCGCCGAAGTTGCAATGGTAGCGCTCGACGGATTGCTCAGCACCGATGAGCGCTTCGGCGAGGGAGCCTGCGGTCACCTCGATCGCGCCCTCGTGACCGACCAGGGAGCACGCAAGCGGCACCACCACAGCGTCGGCCGCCGACGTGTCGGGCGCGTTCTCCGCATGGCCAGCCGTTGCCAGCCCGGCCACGTTGCGGGCGTATTCGAGCAGGACATGCTGGAAGCCGGCGCAGGTGCCGAGCAGGGGTATGTGGTTCTCGCGGGCGGTGCGGATGGCCGCTAGCGCGCCGACCTCGCTGCGGTAAGGGCTGCCGGGCAGCACCCAGATCGCATCGAACCCGGCCAGGGTCATGTTGTCCGCAATGTCCTGCGTAGGGATCCAGTACGCGTCCAGATCCAGGCCGTCACGCTCGCGCAGCGCGTCGAGCAGGCCCGGGATGCGGGTGTGGGAACGGACGTGAGGCGAGCGGTCGCCGACCAAGGCGACGCGGGCGGTGTGTGTCATGCCGTTCATCCTCAGGCGCCCCCCAGCATCACGTCCAACGATGATCCCTGCATCGAGTATCAGCAATACTGATACTCATGGATCCGCAGCAGCTCCGTACTTTTGTCGCCGTGGTCGACCACTGCTCCTTCTCCGCCGCCGCCCAAGCCCTCGGCTACACCCAGTCCGCGGTCTCGCAGCACATCGCGAGCCTTGAGACCGATCTGGAGGCGCCGCTGCTTACCCGCCGCCCGGTAGCGCCGACCCAAGCGGGCGAGCGGCTACTGGAACACGCCCGGCCGCTACTGCTGCGCCTGGACGCGGCGCGGGCCGACGTCGCGCGACTGCGGAAGGTGCGCCGGGGGCGACTCGCGGTGGCCTGCACACCAGGCGCGCTGACGCCCGCCACCACGCTCGCGCTGGTACGCGCCCGCACTGCAGCCCCACAGCTCAAGGCCTCGGTGCAGGTGTGCGGCCGCACCGAAGCGGTCCAGGCGGTGCTGACGGGTGCAGCGGACCTGGCTCTGGTCGACGGCGCGGTGGCACCCAGCGATCCGCTGCCACTGCCCGACGCCGGGCCCCTGACCGCCTTTCCCGTCAGCGAGGAACCTCTCGCAGTGCTACTGCCCGCTACCCACCCGCTCGCCGGCCGTCCGGCGCTACGGCTGGCCGACCTTGCCGTCGCCCGCTGGATCGACGCACCCGACGCCGCCGTACCCCTGGGCCAGCTCCGGGCCGCTGCCCAGTCCGATGGCTTCGGCCACCAGCTCACCTACACCGGAACCGACATCCGTGGTCTGTCCGTCCTGGTCGCCGCGGGAGCCGGCCTCACCACTGCCGCCCTGCCCGCAGCCGGAGATCTTCTCGGCATCGCGGCCGTACCGATCATCGAGCCGCGCATCGTGCACCGCACCGAGCTCCTTCACCCCCGCACACCCACCACCCCGGCCGCCGAACTCGTCGACACCTTGCGGGCCGCGCAGTGATGGCAGCGGAGTCGGCACGCGCCATGTCCGACCCGCCTTAGCCTCCCCGTTTCAGTTGGGTTGGCTGAGCTGGGCTGACTGTGGCGGGCTGTGGCTGTCGGCGGGTGGGCATGGCTGGGGCCAGGCGCTCGGCCGGGTGCTCCAGGGTTCCTCGGGTCGTGGGTGAGCAGAGGCAGCGCCGCTGATCAGGTGGCTGGCCTTGGTAGGGCCGCGAGGCAGGCGAATGCGTGGGTCAGCTCATGCCGCCAGGGCCAGCTGGCGGCGATCCGGAGGTGGAGGCGACGAGACGACGAGCTTGGGGTGCGACCCGGTGGTGTGCACGCGGAAAGTGCCTTCCTGCTGTGGTGACGGAAGCCCTAGACAAGCCTCATCATCCCAGCTCAGAAGGCACTCTCGCGTTACCGCTCAGGATCCGGACGCCACCGCAAGTGAAACGCGGAGGTTAGAGGCTGCGCGGATAGGCACGGTTTCTGGGTCGTCGGCTTGGGCTGTTGTACCAGCGGCGGGTGCTTCAGACACGGCGGATAAGGTTACGCACAGTAGGCTTGCAAACGCTCCTTGTACTTCGAGGCGCTCGCTCGGCAGGTCATTGTGTTCTCACCGTCCGGTTGTGGCCACGGCCTGTCACGGACTCGGATGCTGCGATGAAGGCTTGTACGAGGGGACGGTTGTCTCCTCGGCGGGTGGCCATGAAGATCCGGCTCATTGTGGGAGGCCCGTCGAGTTCAAGACGCTGGGCACCTGCGGGGAGCAATGTCGTGACACTGTAGGGGGCGATGGTGACGCCAAGGCCGGCGGCGACGAACATGATGATGGTGTGCCAGTTCGAGCACTCTTGCACGACCTGGACGTCGATGCCGGCGTCACGCAACAGCTGTGTGTTCACGTCGAACGCCTGGGCTCCCGCTGAACGCGGGAACAGGATCAGCGGGTCAGTGGCCAGCGCTGATGCTTCCACATGATCAGCCCTTGCGGCTGGGTGGTCTGTGGGGACGACGGCCACAAATCGTTCCGCTGTCAGCGGGGAAAGGTCAATGTCGTCTCGCTCATCAGCATCCCGCACGATCCCGATGTCGGCCGTGCCCCGCTCCAGAGCCGCCAGGACATCGACGGTGAAGCCGTCGTGCAGTTTGACCTGGACGTCTGGGCGGCAGCGGGAGAATTCACGGATCCGTTCGCTGACGATCGCGGTCGCGGAGGTGATGAAGGCGACATCCAGGCGACCGGCCTCGCCGCGTCCGACACGGCCGGCCTCGTCGAGGTCGGCCGCCAGGCGGCCCAGAAGGTCCCTCGCCCGTGGCTGAAACGTCGCTCCTGCGTCTGTGAGGCGGACGCTTCGAGAGGTCCGCCGGAACAGCTCAACGTCGACGATCTTCTCGAGCTGCCTGATCTGCTGGGACAGGGCGGGCTGAGCGATGTTCAGCCGCTGGGCGGCACGGCCGAAGTGGAGTTCCTCGGCCACAGCCAGAAAGTACCGCAGGTGGCGGAGCTCGATTCGCTGATCCATAGTTCAAGCTTATTGATATGGGCTACTGCTTGTATTGGACATATGGGTATGGGGGAGCGGAGGCTGGCGGGGAACTACGCCCGAAGGGAAACCCGTCTCATGCCGCACACCTCTGCTCCCACCGTGGTCTCCTCGATCGCCTCGCAATGTGATGCCGACGCGTTCCGCGCGTTGAACGAGGAGTGGATCTCTCGCCTGTTCACCCTGCAGGAAGAGGACCGGGCGGTTCTCGGGGATCCGTTCAGCCGCATCGTGGGCCCGGGCGGTGATGCGCTCCTGGCGCGCGAGCGGGGCAGCGGCGCTGCTGTCGGTTGCGTCGCGCTTTTGGCTTATCCGGACGCCGTGTTTGAGCTGGCGAAGATGGCCGTGGCCCCCGCCGCGCAGGGACGCGGCGTCGGCCGCCAACTCGTAGCCGCAGCGATCGACCGTGCCCAGGCACTTGGTGCGGCCCGACTGTTCCTCGGCACGAACAGCAAGCTGGCTCCCGCCATCCACCTGTACGAGGAAGCCGGGTTCGTCAGGATCACCCGCAGCCGTCTCCCCGTGGTCGACTATTACGCCCGCGCCGACATCCTCATGGAACTGAGGTGACGCCCCGGCCCGGAGCTCTGAGCGGCCGCGGTAGAGGTCCCCCACGTGCCCGGACCGGCCCATGGCACCCCGTCGCGCAGTGGCCGCGAGACCTTGGCCTGGGGAACTCCTCTTCCAAACGTCATGCTCATTGTGATCGAGTGGGACGGCTTCAGCTGGCACTGCCCCGATGGCCCGACGCCACCGGCCCACCCCTCCAGAGCGACTACTGATCCACCCATAAGCCATGATCGGTGATCACGGAGTTGCGGCGCTCTGTGATCATCAGGAGACTCATGCCTACGCTTCCCTTATGGCTGACCGAACCGCTCTGGGACCAATTCGCGACTCTGCTGCCGGCGCGGCCGGCCTACGACCCGGCCCACCCGCTGGGCTGCCACCGCCGACGTATCAGCGACCGGATCATCTTTGAAAAGATGCTGCAACTGCTGCGCTTCGGCTGTTCTTGCGAGGCGATCGCCGACACGACGTGCTCGGCCACCACGATCCGCAGCCGCCGCGACGAGCGGATACGACTCGGCGTCTTCGCCCGGCTCAAGCAGATCGCGCTGGAGTCCTACGACCGGATCGTCGGTCTCGTCCTCGATCAGATCGCCGTAGACGGCTCCATCACCAAGGCTCCTGGAGGCGGCGAGGTAGCCGGGCGTTCAAGAGGGGGCTGACGATTGATAACTCCGCGATCTGGTGGCCTGGTTCGGCCATAGGATCAGGGTGTGACGGATGAGACGGCGACAGCGCTCGGGGAGGTGCTCGCCCGGCTGCTGCCGCAGCTGGATGAGCGGCAGCGACGTCTGACATTGACGACGTCCTCGACTTCGACATCCGACTCGGAGACCAGGAGCTTCCCTTCTCTTGGCAGGTGGGCGACCAGGTCCTCGTCTTTCCCGACCAGGAGCCGCTGTCCGCGCCGGCGCTAGCCTCGCGCTTTCACGAGGCGGGCGTCTGAAGGCTGCCCCGAAAATAGAAGAGTGCCTCTGACCTGGGACGATTGGGCTTGTCGAAGGTCCATGTCGTCGCAGGAAAGAAGCACTCTCCAGGTGAAGAAGGGTAGCGGGTCGTACCCGCCTGTCCGCGTCCAGGGCGATGGCCGGGGCGTGGTCGCGCAGGCCGGTGCGGTGCTGATGGTGGAGACGGCCCGCCGGGCCGGGCTGGACGCGGCGCTGGCGGCGGCACTGGCGCCCTGGCGCAAGCCGAGGACCGTGCACGACCCGGGCAAGATCCTGCTGGACCTGGCGCTGGCGACCGCATTGGGCGGGGACTGCCTCGCAGACGTGGGCGTGCTGCGGGCCGAGCCTGCCGTCTTCGGCCCGGTCGCGTCCGACCCAACCGTCTCCCGCCTGATCGACACGCTTGCTGCTGCCGGCCCGCGAGCCCTGGCGGCGATCCGGCGGGCGCGGGCCGAGGTCCGCGAGCGCGTCTGGCGACTGGCCGAAACGGCGGCCCCCGACCGCGGTGGCGAGGTGGTCGTGGACATCGACGGTGTGCTGGTACTCGCGCACTCCGAGAAGGAGGACGCGGCTGCGACCTGGAAGAAGACGTTCGGGCATCATCCGCTGTTCGCGTTCGTCGACCACGGATCCGCCGGGTCCGGCGAGCCGGTGGCGGGCCTGCTGCGGCCGGGGAACGCGGGCAGCAACACCGCCAGCGACCACATTGCCGCCGCACGGCTCGCGCTGGCCCAACTGCCGACGAAGTACCGCCGCGGACGGCGGACGCTGGTACGCACCGACTCCGGCGGCGGCACCCACGAGTTCGTGAACTGGCTCGCCGCCCGCGGACGCTGGCTGTCGTACTCGGTGGGCATGACCATCACCGAGGCCATCCACCAGGCCGTGCTCCTGGTGCCGGCCTCGGCCTGGACACCGGCGGTCGAGCCCGGCGGCGAGGTTCGCGACGGCGCTTGGGTCGCCGAGCTGGCAGGTGACGTCCTCAAGGGCTGGCCGAAGGGCATGCGGCTGATCGTGCGCCAGGAACGGCCGCACCCCGGAGCCCAGTTGCGCTTCACCGACGCCGACGGGATGCGCCTGACCTGCTTCGCCACCAACACCACCGGCACACCGATCGCCCAGCTGGAACTGCGGCACCGCCAGCGCGCCCGGGCGGAGGATCGTATCCGCGCCGCCCGCGGCACCGGCCTGCGCAACCTCCCACTGCATCGCGCCGCGCAGAACCGGATCTGGCTGGAGATTGTCCAGATCGCCCTGGACCTGCTGGCCTGGATGCCGATGCTCGCCCTGACCGGCGAGGCCCGCCGCTGGGAACCCAAGCGGCTCCGGCTGCGGCTGTTCTCCGCCGCCGGACAGCTCGCCACGACCGGCCGCCTCCTCTGCCTCCGCCTCGCCCGGCACTGGCCCTGGACCCACCTGATCATCAGCGCGTTCGACCGCCTACAAGCCAGATGCGGGAGCCCAGGCCGAGGCGGCGGGCGACCTACACCCGACCCCACGGGGTCAGGCACCTGTTCGCCGCCTACGACCTGGGCAAGGATCAGCTCTACGGCCACATCAAGAAGACCAAGAACCGCTCGAAGTTCCTGGAGTTCTGCCGCTACCTGCGCAGCCTCCACCCGGCCGACGTGCGCATCGCCATCGTCTGCGACAACTACTCCCCGCACCTGACCACCAAGCGCTGCCGCAGAGTCGCCGACTGGGCCGAGGCCAATAACGTCGAGATCGCCTACACCCCGACCAACTCCTCCTGGCTCAACCGCATCGAGGCCCAATTCACCGCCCTGCGTTACTTCACCCTCGACGGCACCGACCACGCCAGCCACAAGGAACAGGGCAGCGTGATCCGCCGCTACATCATCTGGCGAAACAAGCACGCTCAGGACGAGCGCCTACGCGAAATGGTCAACAGGGCAAACGTTGCCTGATGCGGCACTAGTGGGGCATGTCCGGCAACGTGCTGACCCGCGCCATGCTCGGCGAGGCGACACCGACCGACACCAGCGACGCCTGACCGCACCCACCGGCCGTCATTCGGCCAAGACAGCACCTTGAAACCGAGGGCCGCCGGGTCGAGCGACCGGCCACACGGCCTCGTTCATCCGGGGGTCGGTGAGATCAGCGAAGCCCTTCATGGTGTCCCGTACTCGATCGGTCGGCGGTGTCCGCCCGGGTGCGGGGACGGGGACGGGGCACGGCAGCGGTCAGCCCCGGGTCGAGCCGCTTGTCCTCGCCCTCGGCACCCGGGCCGCCCGCCGCACCGCCACGTCCTGGCCGGCTGAGACCCGGCACCCCTGCCAAGGCTGACGCTCCGCGGGCCGTCAACCTAGAGCGCTTGTTCCAGCAGGCCCACGGCCAGGTCGGCGATCCGGTCGGGGCTGGGGGCCGCGTCGAGTTCGGCTCCCCGCTCCTCCGGTTCCAGGGGTTCGAGCGTGGCGAGCTGCGAGTCGAGGAGCGAGGTCGGCATGAAGTGGCCGGTGCGCAGGCCGAGCCGCTGCGCGAGCAGCTTTCGGTCGGCCGTCAGGTGGAGGAAGAAGGCGCCCGGGCAGGCCGCTCGCAGGACGCCCCGGTAGCGCCGGCGGAGTGCGGAGCAGGCGACCACGGCACCGGTGCCCGCCACGTCGCGCTCGTGCAGCCAGCGGCCGATGGACTCCAGCCAGGGCATCCGGTCGGCGTCGTCGAGCGGCTGGCCGGCCGACATCTTGGCGATGGCGGCCGGGAGGTGGAAGTCGTCGCCGTCCGCGAAGGGGACGCCCAGCCGCTCCGCCAGCAGGCGGCCCACCGTGGATTTGCCGGCCCCTTCGACGCCTGTGACCACGACGCACGGGGATCGCTGTTCAGTGCGGCCTGTCATCCGACAGCGCTCCCGGGATGAAGCAGGTCGCTGTTCCCCCCTTGCGCAGTCCGGCGCCGCCGGGCAGGCGGCCCGTCAGATCCGGCCGGGTACTCCTCCAGGGGGACGAGGTTCTTCTCCCATGCGCTCAGGACGGGGGTCAGGACCCGCCATGCCTCCTCGGCCTCGTCGCCGCGGATGGACAGGGCCGGATCGCCCGTCATGACGTTCAGCAGGAGCTGGCCGTAGGCGGGCAGGTCGGGCGGTTCCATCCGTGCGGTCAGCGAGAGCCGGGCGAGGACCTGGGCGCGTGCGCCGGTGCCCGTCATGTCGAGGGTCATCCCCTCCGGCTCCAGTTCGAAGCGCAGCACATTGGGCAGGGCCTCGCCCTCGTTGCCGAAGGGCAGGTGGGGCACTGGGCGGAAGCGCACCGCGACCTCCTTGCGGGCCTGCCCGAGCGCCTTGCCGCTGCGCAGCCGGAACGTCGTGCCGGACCAGCGCCAGCTGTCCAGTTCCAGTTCGACCTCGGCGAAGGTCTCCGTGCGCCGGTCGGGATGCACGCCCTCCTCGTCGGCGTAGGAAGGAATGGCGTGGTCGCCGATCCGGCCGGACAGGTAGCGTGCGCGGCGCGTGCGGTGCACGACGTCGTGGTCGGTCAGGGGCCGTACCGACCGCAGCACGTCGACCTTCCGGTTGCGCAGGTCCCGCTCGCCCAGGGTGATCGGCGGTTCCATGGCGACGAGGCACAGCAGTTGCAGCAGGTGGTTCTGCACCATGTCCTTCAGCGCGCCGGTGCCGTCGTAGTAGCCGGCCCGGCCTTCCAGGGCGAGAGTCTCGTCCCAGACGATCTCCACTTCCTCGATATGGGTGCTGTTCCAGATGGGCTCCAGCACGCGGTTGGCGAGTCGGCTTCCGAGGACGTTCTGAACGGTCGTCATGGCGAGGAAGTGGTCGACCCGGAAGACCGCCTGCTCCGGCACGAGACCGACGAGCAGCCGGTTGAGTTCCCGCGCACTCGCCAGGTCCTCGCCGAACGGCTTCTCCAGCACGATCCGGCTGCCCGGCGGCAGGCCTGTCTCGTGCAGGGCTGTGACCATGTGCGGGAAGAGACCAGGGGGAAGGGCGAGATACACCGCGATCGGGTCGTCGCCTGTGAGGACCGCAGCAACGTCCGCGGCACTGGTGACGTCGGCCTTGCGGTAGCGGGCCGAGGCCGCGACGGCCCTGCGCGCATCGGCGGGGCAGGAGTCGCCGTGGCGGTCGAGCTGATCGGCGCACCACTCGCGGAAGCGGTCGGTGTCCCAGTCCTCCCGGCTCGCGCCCGTCAGCTCGAAGTCGTCGCCGAGGTGCCCCGCGGCCCGCAGGGCGGCCAGGGCCGGGAGGAGGTAGCGGGCGGTGAGGTCGCCCGTCGCTCCGAAGACAGCGAGTCGTCTGATCACGCCCGAGCACCTGCCCTGGCCCGGGCGAGGTTCACTCCACTGGCGATGATCCCGATGTGGCTGAACGCCTGGGGGAAGTTGCCCATGAACTCTCCAGAGGTGGGGTCGATCTGCTCCGGCAGCAGCCCCAGCGTGCTCGTACGGGCGCACAGCGAGGCGTACACCTTCTCGGCCTCGTCGATGCAGCCCTGAGCGGTCAAGTTGTCGGCCAGCCAGAAGCTGCACAGCACGAAGGCGCCCTCGTCTCCGGGCAGGCCGTCGGGCGAGTCCTGGTGCAAGTAGCGGTAGAGCAGGCCGTCACCGGCCGACAGGCGCTCGGCGACAGCCGTGGTGGTCGCGACCATCCGCGGGTGGTCGGCCGGCACCACGTGGCGCAGCGGGAGCGCGAGCAGGCTCGCGTCCAGCGCTCCGCCGCCGTCCAGGTGCGCGCTCAGCGTCTGCGCGTCCTCGTCCCAGGACTGCTCCAGGATGAGCCGGCGCAGCTGGTCGGCCGAGGCACGCCAGGCCGAGGTGGGTCCGGGCAGCCCGAGCCGCTCACCGATGGACGCGGCGCGGTCCAGGGCCACCTGGCACATTCCGGCCGAGTAGGTGAACACCCGCCCCGGACTGCGCACCTCCCAGATCCCCTGGTCCGGCTGGCGCCACGCCTGCTGCGCGGTGTCGGCGAGCCCCGCCAGGCCCGCCCACAGCGCGGCAGGCACCTGCTCGTCCCTGCCCAGCCCTTGGTCGGTGCGCAGCCACTGGTCGGCGCAGTCGAGGATCTCGCCGTAGAGGTCGTGCTGGCGCTGGTCGGCCGCACCGTTGCCCCACCGCACCGGGGCGGAGCGGCGGTACCCCTCCAGTTCGGTGTCCTCGATCTCGTCGGGTACGGCGCCGCCGTCGAGGTTGTACATGATCAGGGGGCTGCGGCTCTGCTCCACGGCGTCGAGGACCCAGCCGAGGAAGGCGTCGGCCTCACCGGTGAAACCGATGCGCCGCAGGGCGAACACGGCGTAGGCGGCGTCGCGGATCCAGGCGTAGCGGTAGTCCCAGTTGCGGATCCCCCCGATCGGCGCGGGCAGGGAGGATGTGGGCGCCGCGACCACGGCGCCGTTGGCCCAGTCGTCGCACAGCTTCAAGGTGATGGCGGAGCGCCGGACCAGCGCCTCCTGGGGGCCGGAGTAGTCGAAGTGCCTCATCCAGCGCCGCCACGCGTCGGCGGTGTCCGCCAGCATGGCGTCTGCCTGGAACCGGTGGTGGCGATGGAAGCGGCCCCAGGACAGCACGAGGTCGAGGTGTTCGCCCTGTTCGAGGTCGTGGGTGGTGTGCAGGCCGGTCAGCGGCCGGTTGGAGCGCAGGTGCAGGCGCAGGTCCGGCCGGCGCGCGGAGCGCAATTCCAGGCCGCTGAACAGCCCCTGCACCGTGGCGCCGCCGCGGGGTTCCAGGTCCACCTGGAGGCGGACGTGCCCGGACAGGACCACGGCCGACCTGACGAGTTCGTGCCGGCCGACGGGAGCGTCGTCGGTGAGGTCGGCGCCGCGCCGCACGGCCAACGCGTCGGTGACCCGCACAAGCCCGGTGGCACTGCGCAACTCGGTCGTCAGCACACCGGTGTCGGGCTCGTAGCGCTGCCGCGCCTCCACCACCTCTTCCGGCGCGACGGTGAAGTGCCCGCCGCGCGCGTGGTCGAGCAGGCCGCAGAACAGGGGCTCGGAGTCGAACCGGGGCAGGCACATCCACGGGATCGAGCCGTCCAGGCCGACCAGCGCGGCCGTCGAACCGTCCCCGATGAGGCCGAGGTCCTCCAGCGGCAGGTAGCCCTCCCGCCTTCCGACCGGGCGGAACGGGGGATCGGGATCGTGCATGGCTCCTCGCTTCCGCAGCGCCGGAACTGCCGTCCGGCCCACGGCCCGGGTCCGGAGGGACAGCGCCTAGAACGTGATCAGCACCTTCACGACGTCTTCGAGTTTCTTGTCCGAGACCTCGAAGGCCCGCTCCATCTCGTCGAAGGCGAACGTGTGGGTGGTCATGTGCGTGGGATCGAGCCGCTTCGCCTCCAGCACCCGCAGCAGCCGTTCCATGCGGAGCCTGCCTCCGGGGCAGAGCCCGGTTGCGATCGTCTTGTCCGCCATACCGACACCCCATTCGACACGGGGAATCCGGATGAACTCGCCCTCGCCGAAGTAGCCGACGTTGGAGATCGTCCCGCCGGGCTTGGTGATCTTCACAGCGGTCTGGAAGGTGATGTCGGCGCCCAGGGCCTCGATGGCGGTGTCGACCCCCTGGCCGCCGGTCAGCTCCTGAATCCGCTCGACGACGTCCTCGCTGCTGAAGTCCACGATCTCGTCGGCGCCGTACTCCCGCGCCAGTTTCTGCCGGCCGGCGACCGACTCGACCCCGATGACCCGGCCGGCGCCGCGGAGCCTGGCCCCCGCCGTGGCCATCAGACCCACCGGCCCCTGCGCGAGGACGGCCACGGTCCCGCCGATCGGGATGTTGCCCTTCTCCGCCCCCATGAATCCCGTGGACAGCATGTCGGCGCAGTAGACCGCCGCCTCGTCGCTGAGGGAATCGGGGATACGGGCGAGATTGGCGTCGGCGTCGTTGACGTGGAAATAGTCGGCGAACACCCCGTCCTTGCGGTTGGCGAACTGGAATCCCCCGAGCGCTTCGCCCGACTGCGACGGGAAACCGTTCTGGGAGGCCAGATCACCCCAGTCGGGGGTGATGGCACCGACCAGCACCCGGTCGCCGGGCCGGAAGTCCTTCACCTCGCTGCCCACGGCGTGCACGATCCCCACCGCTTCATGGCCCAACGTCAGGTTCTTTCTCGGGCCGATACCACCTTGAACGGTGTGGGAGTCGGATGTGCAGATCAGCGCCCTGGTCGTCTTGACCACGGCATCGCCCGGACTCGGCTCGGGAACGGGCTTGTCCATGAAACCCACCCGGCCGATCTCCTTCATCACGAACGCCTTCATCCGCCTGACCTTCCTGCCGGCTCATCCGTTGTCCGCGACAACGGCGTGCCGGCCGGCTCGGCTCCGGCATCCGGCCTGCGCCGTTCGCTTCCGCCACTGTCGCAGCGTCGAAGCCGGCCCGCGACCCGGCCGCACCGTGGCCCGCGACCGGCGCCGGGCGGACGGTTTCACCCGTGCCGGACGGCGCCGCGGTCATCCTGCTGAACAGGCCCGCGCGCCCGCGCCACCTGCCCCCGGCAGCGAAGAGAGCCCTGCTACCGTCGGGTTTTCGCGCACGCAAGGGCGGAGGACGCTGTGGGCCACAAGGGTGAGAGAGCCTTCTGGACTCGACACGGTTTTCAACCCCTGCGGCTATGCGGCCATTCGATCTTGCCAAGCGGTTCGTGTCGCCATCGGGGTCTGGAAGCCAGTGGCCGAGTGGATCCTGCGCTCGTTGTAGTCCCTGATCCAATTTTGGATGTCGCGTCGGGCGGTGGCGCGGTCGGGCCAGCTGCCGCGGCCGATCTCGCTCTTGAGCGTGGCGAAGAACGACTCCGCTGCCGCGCCGTCAAGGCAGGAGCCGGCAGGCCGGCGACACGGTCGGACTCGATCAGCGTGCCGTCCAAGATCACGTGTGTCATGCCCTCGCGTCGGCAGCGGTCCGGGACCTCGTGCAGGTCAGGGGCCTGGTCGACGAGGATGTCGATGCCCTCGTGGAGGTAGCGGTAGCCGGTGGCCTGGGACACGCCCGCGTCGCGGGCCAGGCAGTGCACGCAGCCGCGCTCACGGAACCAGCGCCGCACCAGCACGGCCTGCCGAAATGGGCTCAGCGCCCGCGATCCCCTGGGGGTGCGGATGCAGCGCCGGTGCGCGGCCAGCAAACGCGCCAGGTATTCCACGACGTGGCGAGGGACATCGATCCCGGCGCGGTAGTTCACCAACGCCTGTGCCTTTCCAAAAGAGTCAGCCGATTTTGTGAGTGCCGTCCGAAAGCCGGGGCCTTGGGCGCGGAGGCAGGGACCAACTCAGGGCTTGAGCCGGTAGTGGTAGGTGTGCGAGACGCGGAATCCGACGCGGTCATACAGCTGACGCGCGACGTGGTTCTCGTCCATGACTTGCAGGTACAGCTCGTCGGCACCGCGTGCTGCAGCCCAACGGGCACCGACGTGCAGAATCGCGGTGGCGATACCCTGCCGCCGGTGCGCGGGGTGCGTAGCCATGCAGAAGACCCCAGCACAGTCCGGGGAGGCCACGATGAGTCCGATGCCGGCCACCCGGTTGCCGTGTTCGACGCTGAGGTAGGCGGCGGGGCCGGAAATACGTGCGAGGACCTGGTCTGCGGCCTCCTGACTGTTCTTGTGGCCGTCGAGGGTGACGTAGGCGTCCAGCCACTGGCGGGTCGGGTGCTCCGCGACCGTCACCTCCAACGGCACCGCGGGGCGGGAACCGGTGATCACGGTTGCGGCCGGTGCGACGCACACCAGGGTCGCCGCGTCCCGTCGGTATCCTCGCGCGGCGAGCAGCGTGTCCAGCGCGGCGTGCTCTTCCGCCGGAGCTACCTGGATGGCGACCGGCATCCCCCGGGCGGCATAGAAGTTCTCCACCCGAGATAGGGCCGTCAACAGGCCTTCTTCCCTCACCAGCGGCAGGGCGGAGTTCGACCGGCGGCGCGGCACGTCCGGCGTGTGCCGCAGAAGCCAACCGTCCTCCTCCAGAGCCTCGGCAGCCGGCCATGCGTGCGCCGCATACCGCTCGATCAGCCATGTGTCGATCAACGTGCTCTCCTGTTCGGTTCTGGGCATTCATCGCCCGGGCGGCGTGAGCGGTGCTGAGGCGTGTCCTGTGCCCTGGTGCCCGCGCCGACGGGGCACCGGCAGGATGGCGTGAAAGGATCACTAAGGTCCACCACGCATTGCTTCACTGACCTGTTAGGAGCACTTGATGTTGGATCCGGTGCGGCTGCTTCTGCTCCGGGAGCTTGCCGACCGCGGGACCATGACGGCGGTCGCCGCCGCCTGCGGCTACACCTCCTCTGCGGTGTCCCAGCAACTCGCAGTGCTGGAACGTGAAGCTGGGGTGCAGCTGCTGGAGCGGGTCGGGCGCCGGGTCCGTCTCACACACGAGGGGCTGCGTTTGGTGGCGCACGCTCGTATCGTGCTCGGCGCATTGGAAACCGCGGAGCGCGATCTGCGAGCTGGGGGCACCCCACGCGGACCGATCGATGTTGCATGCTTCTCGACCTTCGCTGCGGTGCATGTGGTCCCTGCCCTGGTCGCTGCTCGCGAACGGCATCCCGACCTGCAGGTCTCGCTCCACGAGCTGGAGCCGCCCGAGGCCCTCTCCGCGCTCCGCGCGCGGCGCTGCGAAGTAGCCGTCTGCTACAGCTACAACCTCACGCCCGCCCCGCCCCCGGCCGAACTCGATGTCCATCCGCTGGCCATCGAGCCAGTTCTCCTCGCTCTTCCAGCCGACCACGCCTGCGCGGCGGATAGGGATGGACGCCCAGTGGACCTGTGTAACCTGACCGACGCGCCCTGGATCGTCGGCTCACGAGAGGACGGCAGCGCCGCCCTGGTCCAACGCGCCTGCGCGATCGCTGGCTTCCCACCCCGGATCACGCACGCGGTCGACGACTACCAGCTCGTTCTCCGAATGGTGGCCCACGGACTCGGGGTGGCTCTGGTGCCGCAGCTCGTGGCACACGCCCACGGCCCAAGCTCCGACGTCGTCCTGCGGCCGGTTGCCAACACGGAGCTCACCCGGGCCGTCTACGCCATGACCCACCCCTCGCTCGGCGCCAGACCGCCGATTGACGCTGTACTTGACCTCCTGCGTATTCGTTGAGAAAACCTCAATGGCAGAAGATCGGACTCGCCCGCAGCCAAGGTCCGCTCCACCACCCAGCGGCGACGCTTTTCGCCGCGCCCGCCTGGTCATCGCGGACGAGCCCACCTCAGCCCTGGACCCGGCTGCCGAGATCGCCTCCTTCGACCGGATCCGCGCCATTGATGAGGCTTTAATCCCCAGGGCTGCTCACGTTCCTCACTTGGTTGCTTGCTCAACAAAGGAGGGTGGACTCCGCCTCCGTCATCGACCGGGGCCAAGGTGCCCGAAGGGGCGAGGATGGCCAGCCGGGCTCAGCTGGCGGAGGCGTGGGCCGGGGAGCGCACGCTGGTGGGGCATGGCTCGGCGGCTGGCTCCGGATGGTCCGAGAGCGCCGACTCCGGTCGGGTGTCCGCGGAGTCCAGGCGGAGCATGGCCTCCTCGTCAGGGGTGCCGGGGGCTGCCTGGTAGACCACCATCCGCTGGCCGCCCGTCCGGGCCACTCGCATGACCTCGTAGGTCAGGGTCATCGATCCGACCTTCGGATGCCGGAAGGACTTCTGCCCGCCACCGCGCTCGCACACGTCGTACTGTTCCCAGAGCCGTGCGAATTGCGGTGACTTCAGTACCAGTTCGCCGACGAGCGTCGTCAGTTCGGGGTCGTCCGGGTCGGCCCCGGCGACCGCGCGCAGATGCGCCACCGAGAGCGCGACCGTCTCCTCCCACGGCTCGTAGAGTGTCCGGCCTACTGGGTGGAGGAACACATAGCGGGTCAGGTTGCGCTGGTCCTCCGGCCAATCCCAGAGCCCGGGCATCAGTCGTCGGCCGGGCTGGTTCGCGGCGAGTACGCGGTTGTAGCGGCTCACCACATAGGCGGGCAGCGGGCGCACCGACTCCAGCATCCGCACTACCGAGTCGCGGACGGTGTGGTCCGGGCTGGCTGGTAGTTCGGAGGGCCGGCCGGAGGCCAGCTCCGCGAGCTCGTGCAGGCGTTCGTAGCCGTCGCCGCGCAGCCGCAGGGCGCGGCCGAGGGCGTCCACGACTGCGGGGGAGGGGTTGGTCTCCCGGCCGCGTTCCAGGCGGATGTAGTAGTCGACGCTCACTCCGGCCAGCGCGGCCAGTTCCTCCCGGCGCAGTCCGGGAGTGCGGCGCAGGCCCCCGCCGGCCGGGAAGCCGACATCCTCCGGCCGTACCTGCGCCCTGCGGGCCTTCAGGTATCGGCCGAGCTCGGTGCCTCTCGTATCCGCTGCTGCCATTCGGCCATTGTCGCAGGCGGTCAAGGAGCGTGGGGGGCCGTGTCAGGGCCTGGAACGCCGCACCCCGGGCACAGCGCGGTCTGCCGGGCGGCCGCGCGCGGGCCGAGAGTTGATTCCGGAGCGGGCGGCCCGGCCGCCGGGGTCCAGGGGGTGCGAGACACCGGACCGCGGCCCCGGCGGGCTGCGACCGCCCGCCCGGTCATCTCTGATGAGCCGTCACCTGTACTTGTCCAGAAGGTCACCATGCCGGTCATCCCGTCCCGACGCCCGTCTCCCTCCATCGCCTCCGCCCCTGGGCAAGACTCCGCCCCATCGATGCCCGAACTGCGGCGACGGCAGCCGGATCGAGCCCAACCAACTGCGCCGCCTGCCGAGGCCCCCGCCGCGCCGCGGCGGAGCGGCGTCGCGCTGGTCGCTTCGCTTCTCGGCTTCACAGTGATCACCATCGACGTCTCGGCCGTGAACATCGCGCTTCCTGCGATCCGGGACTCCCTCAGCGGCGGGATGTCCGGGCTGCAGTGGGTGGTTGACGCGTACACCATGATGTTCGCGGCCCTGATGCTCTCCGCGGGCGCCCTCGCCGACCGCATCGGCGCCCGACGCGCCTATGCCTGGGGCGTCGCCCTGTTCACCCTCGCCTCCCTTGGCTGCGCGCTCGCGCCCGGCATCGGCGTGCTGGTCGGCGCGCGCGTGGCGCAGGGCGCCGCCGCCGCGGTCGTGATGCCGGCCTCGCTGGCGCTGATCCGGCAGGCTTACAAGGACGCCCGGGCGCGTGCCCGCGCGATCGCGCTGTGGACAGTCGGCGGCTCGGTGGCGATGGCCGCGGGTCCTGTGCTGGGCGGGCTGCTCACCGACTCGGCCGGCTGGCGGGCGGTGTTCCTGCTCAACCTCCCGGTGGGCGCGGTGATCCTGGGCCTGCTGGTACGGGTGCCGCACTCCCCGCGTCGGCCCGCCGCGCTGGACGGAGGCGGCCAGCTCACCACCGTTCTGGCCCTGGCCGGGCTGGCCTTCGCGGTGATCGAGGGGGGTCACCTGGGCTGGACCAGCGGCCCCGTGCTGGCCGCCGCCGCGCTCGCCCTCGCCTCCGGGTACGCCTTCCGCGTGGTGGAGGCCCAGCACCGCCAGCCCATGGTCCCGTTGGGCATGCTGACGGACCGCCGGGTGGCCGTGCCGCTCGCCATCGGTTTCGCCGTCAACGCCGCCTTCTACGGCGGGATCTTCCTACTGGGGCTGTACTACCAGCAGCTGCGCGGCATGTCGGGGATCGCGGCCGGGCTGATGTTCGTCCCGATGTCGGCGGTGGTGACGGCAACCAACCTGGTCTCGCCGCGACTGGCCGAGCGGATCGGGCGGCGGCCGGTGATCGTCGCCGGGCAGCTGGTCTTCACAGCAGCGATGCTGGCCATGCTGCCGCTGGCCGCGCACACCCCGGTGTGGCTGGTGCTGGTCCTGCTGCTGCCGCTGAGCGTCGGCGGGGCGCTCGCGGTGCCCGCGCTGACCGCGCTGCTGATGGACGCCGTCCCGCAGGAGCGCGCGGGGACCGCGTCTGGGTTGCTCAACTCCTTTCGCCAGACCGGCGGTGCGCTTGCCGTCGCCCTCTTCGGCAGCCTGCTCTCCGGCCCCGGCGGCTTCTCCCTCCCGGGCATGCACATCGGTCTCCTCGCCGTCGCCGCCCTCCTCCTCGCCACCGCGGCCCTCTCCCGCCTCTTCCTGCCCCGCGGCTGATCCCATCAATCGGCTCCACTCGCCCCGTACAGCCGCTCCAGGCCCACGAGCACGACCTCGCCGCGCCGCCCCGCCTCACGCAGTTCGGGGGTGAACCTCGTTCGCGTATCGGGCGATACGGGCGCAGTTTGTCATCACCTCGAGCAAGAACAAGGGGCAGCCCTCTCGGTCGCCGGCGTCCATCGCGTCCTCTCCGAGGGCAGCGCGGCCGACGGCACGGACTGAATGTCACACACAGATAAGTTGCAGCGGCACGGCCCAGCACACACGGATGGGGAATCAGGGTGAGCAGGTCTGGTGACCCGCTGAGTACTGGGTGGGGAAATTCAAAGAGCGCCAACACCATGGCGGGCGGCGAGCAGAGCGTCGTCCTGGTCACCCATCGGCGGAACTGCCGGGCCAGCAGGGTGCCCATGCCGTCGGGCAGGGTGGAGATGATGGAGTCGGCTCCCGCGTAGGAGGCGGCCTGGTCGAGGTCTGCGGCATCGGGGCTGCGCCCGGGCTGGCCGATGCCGATGTTCGTGGCTGCGGTGAAGGGCCACCGCTCGAATTCCTGGTTGAGCAGGCTGATCTGTTCGAAGACCTGCTGCCGGTCGGCGTCGGCGAGGTCGACCCCGTCCCATTCGATCCGGCCCGTGTCGGGCAGGTGCAGTCCGGCGAGCAGCTTGACCAGGGTGCTCTTGCACGTCCTACAACGCATCGCCAGCCACGGCCAGATCACCACCACCCAGCGATACCTCCACCCCAGCAAGCGCGCCATCGAGCAAGCCGGCGACGCCCTCAGCACCCACCTCTCCACCACCCCGCCCCCTCCCACAC
>NZ_LIQR01000093.1 GCF_001418575.1 Peterkaempfera griseoplana | reverse complement strand
GCCCCCTCCCCCGGCGTGGCCCCCTTCCCGACCGTGGCCGTGGTCGGCCTGGGCACCATGGGTGCCGGTGTCGCCGTGGCGGCCGCCCGCAGCGGACGCCGGGTCATCGGCATCGAGCTCGACGGCGCCGCAGCGGCCGCGGCGCTCACCCGGATCGAGGAGTCCACCGCCCACGCGGTGACCCGTGAGCGGATCACCGCCGAGGAGCGCGGCGCGCTGCTGGAGCGGATCACCTGCACCGATCGGCTGGCCGACGCGGCCGGGGCCGACCTGGTGATCGNNAGCGGGAGCTCTTCGCCGAGCTGGACCGCATCTGCCCGCCGCAGACCGTGCTGGCCACCGGCACCACCGCGCTCTCGGTGACCCGGATCGCCTCGGCGACCGCCCGTCCCGAGCGGGTGCTGGGGCTGCACTTCTTCAACCCCGTGCACTCCATGAAGCTGGTGGAGGTGGTGCGTACCGTGCTCACCGACGGCCGGGTGGCCGAGGACGCCGCGGAGTTCGCCCGCGACCTCGGCAAGACCCCGGTGGCCGCGGGCGACCGGGCCGGCTTCGTGGTCAACGGGCTGCTCTTCGCGTACCTCAACCAGGCCGCGGCGATGTTCGAGTCCCGCTACGCCTCCCGCGAGGACATCGACGCGGCGATGCGGCTGGGCTGCGGCCTGCCGATGGGCCCGCTGGCGCTGCTGGACCTGATCGGCGTGGACACCGCCCGCACGGTGCTGGAGGCGATGTACGCGCAGTCCCACGACCGGCTGCACGCCCCGGCGCCGATCCTGGGGCAGCTGGCCGCGGCGGGCCTGCTGGGCCGCAAGTCCGGCCGGGGCTTCTACACCTACGCGGCGCCCGGCTCCTCGCACCCCACGGCCGAGCCCGCCTCCGCCTCCGCCGCCCCGGCCGGGCGGGTGCCGGGCCGCGAGGTGCGCTCGGTGGGCGTCTGCGGCTCGGGGACCATGGCGACCGGTATCGCGGAGGTGTTCGCCAAGGCCGGGTACCCGGTGGTGCTGGCGGCCCGCAGCCAGGAGAAGGCCGACCGGGCCAAGGCGGCGCTGGCCGCCTCGCTGGACCGCTCGGTGGCCAAGGGCCGGATGACCGGGCCGGACCGCGACGCCGCCCTCGGACGGGTGGCCCCCACGGGGCTGCTCAGCGACCTCGACCAGGTGGACCTGGTGGTGGAGGCGGTCGCGGAGGACCTGGCGGTCAAGCGGGAGCTGTTCACCGCGCTGGACAAGATCTGCCGTCCCGGCGCGGTGCTGGCGACCACCACCTCCAGCCTGCCGGTGATCGAGTGCGCCACCGCGACCACCCGGCCGCAGGACGTGGTGGGTCTGCACTTCTTCAACCCCGCCCCGGCCATGAAGCTGGTGGAGGTGGTCTCCACCGTGCTGACCGGCGAGGAGGTCACCGCGACCGCGCTGGAGGTCTGCGCCCGGGTGCGCAAGCACCCTGTGGAGTGCGGCGACCGGGCCGGCTTCATCGTCAACGCGCTGCTCTTCCCGTACCTCAACGACGCGGTGCGGATGCTGGAGGAGCACTACGCCACGGTGGACGACATCGACACCGCGATGAAGCTGGGCTGCGGCTACCCGATGGGGCCGTTCGAGCTGCTGGACGTGGTGGGGCTGGATGTCTCGCTGACCATCGAGCGGGTACTGCACCAGGAGTTCCGCGAGCCGGGCCTGGCGCCCGCGCCGCTGCTGGAGCACCTGGTGGCGGCGGGCTGCCTGGGACGCAAGACCGGCCGCGGTTTCCGCGACCACGCCCGCCGATGAGCGGGGTCGGGGACGGGCGGCCCGGCTCGGTTGCGTCCCGCTGGCCCCGGCCGGCCGTCCGGCCGCAGCCGCCGCAACCGCCGGTGCGGCCGGCGGGTCCGGCACCGGGTGGCGGCGGCCCGGGCGGCGACGGGGCCGGGGCGTGTAGCGTTCCGCACATGGATCGGGAGCGTGCCGCTGTGCAACACGAGGTGACAGGTGGGGCCGGGCACGGCAGCGCCAACGGCCGGCGGGCCACCGCCCAGCGCCAGCAGATGCGCCAGGACCTGGCGGCGGCGGCCATGGACCTGTTCGCCGGGCAGGGCTACGAGGAGACCACCGTCGACCAGATCGCCGCCGCGGCCGGGGTGGCGCGGAGGACGTTCTTCCGCTACTTCCGGTCCAAGGAGGAGGCGATCTTCCCGGACCACGACGACACCCTGATCCGGGTGGCGGACCTGCTCGCCAGCGCCGCACCCGAGGAGCACCCGCTGGATGTGGTGTGCCGGGGGATCAAGGAGGTGCTGCGGATGTACGCCTCCACCCCGGCCGTGTCGGTGGCCCGCTACCGGCTGATCCGCCAGGTCCCCACGCTGCGCGAGCGGGAGATCGCCGTGGTGGCCCGTTACGAGCGGCTGTTCACCCGCTATCTGCTGGGCCGCTTCGACGCCGCAGCCGAGCTGTCGCCCACCTGGCAGCGCGGCGGGGACGACGACCCCATGCTGGCCGAGGTGTCGGCGGCGGCGGTGGTGGCGGCGCACAACCATGTGCTGCGGCGCTGGCTGCGCGCCGGTGGCCGGGGTGATGTCGAGGCGCAGCTGGACCACTCCTTCGAGGTGATCCGGCAGACCTTCTGGGCGCAGGCCCCGACGGCCGCCCGGCGCCGCGGAGAACCCATGGCACCCAGTGCCATCCAGGAGTCCCAGGCGGCTCTGGAGAGTGCGGTGGGGAGTGCGGTGAGCGCCACTCCCGGGGGTGAGGTGCTGATCACAGTGGCCCGTACCGATGCCCCGCTGGAGCAGGTACTGGACTCGATCCGGACCGCCCTGAGCGGTCCGGGGGCAGTCCACGGAGGTTCGCCGAACGGCTGATCCTCGCAGTTCACAGGCTTGCCAGGGGCCTGCTCCGGACCGCCGGAGCAGGCCCTTTGTGCTGCCCGGGCAGGCGCCGGCGGCTGCTCGTGTTGCGAGGGGGCGGCGCCGGGGTGACGCTGGACGAAACTCATGGCACGCGGTGTCTTTACGAGTGGCACAGGGTGCCAGTACGTTGTTACCCACCGGTCGCGGCGCCGCGGCTCCCCACCTCGGCGCGCCGTGCCCAGCCACCGTTCCCGCGACCCGGGACGGCCCCCAGCCCAGCCCAGAACCCTCAAGCCGGTGTCCGCTCCCGGCTCCCCCAGACGCCCTGCGCCCCTCACGCAGGTACGCCTTCGGAGGCAGCCTTGAAGGAAATCCTCGACACGATCCTCAACCCCGACGCCACCACCGCGGACTTCGCCGCGCTGCGGGTGCCGGAGTCCTACCGGGCGGTCACGCTGCACCGGGACGAGGAGCAGATGTTCGACGGACTCGACAGCCGTGACAAGGACCCCCGCAAGTCCCTGCACCTGGACGAGGTCCCCGTCCCCGAGCTCGGCCCCGGTGAGGCCCTGGTCGCGGTGATGGCCAGCGCGGTCAACTACAACACGGTGTGGAGCTCCATCTACGAGCCGGTCTCCACCTTCGCCTTCCTCAAGCGGTACGGGAAGCTCTCCCCGCTGACGGCCCGTCACGACCTGCCGTACCACATCCTCGGCTCCGACCTGGCCGGCGTGGTGCTGCGCACCGGCCCGGGCGTCAACGCCTGGAAGCCCGGCGACGAGGTCGTCGCCCACTGCCTGTCCGTCGAGCTGGAGAGCGCCGACGGCCACAACGACACCATGCTCGACCCCGAGCAGCGGATCTGGGGCTTCGAGACCAACTTCGGCGGCCTCGCCGAGCTGGCCCTGGTGAAGACCAACCAGCTGATGCCCAAGCCCAGGCACCTCAGCTGGGAGGAGGCCGCCTCCCCCGGCCTGGTCAACTCCACCGCCTACCGGCAGCTGGTCTCGGGCAACGGCGCCGGGATGAAGCAGGGCGACAACGTCCTGATCTGGGGCGCCAGCGGCGGCCTGGGCTCCTACGCCACCCAGTACGCGCTGGCCGGCGGCGCCACCCCGATCTGCGTGGTCTCCAACGACCAGAAGGCCGACATCTGCCGGGCGATGGGCGCCGAGGCGATCATCGACCGCAGCGCCGAGGGCTACCGCTTCTGGAAGGACGAGCACACCCAGGACCCGCGGGAGTGGAAGCGGCTCGGCGGCCGCATCCGGGAACTGACGGGCGGTCAGGACGTGGACATCGTCTTCGAGCACCCCGGCCGGGAGACCTTCGGCGCCTCCGTCTACGTCACCCGCAAGGGCGGCACCATCGTCACCTGCGCCTCCACCTCCGGCTACATGCACCAGTACGACAACCGCTACCTGTGGATGTCGCTGAAGCGGATCATCGGCTCGCACTTCGCCAACTACCGCGAGGCCTGGGAGGCCAACCGCCTCATCGCCAAGGGCCGGATCCACCCCACCGTCTCCCGGGTCTACTCCCTGGAGGAGACCGGTCAGGCCGCGCTGGACGTCCACCGCAATGTGCACCAGGGCAAGGTCGGCGTGCTCTGCCTGGCCCCGCAGGAGGGCCTGGGCGTGCGCGACCAGGAGCTGCGCGAGAAGCACCTGCCGGCGATCAACCGCTTCCGCAACGTCTGAGACGGGAGGCGACACCGACATGACCGAGCAGCACCAGACGCCGAGGCCGCAGCGCGACCGGCCGTGGCTGATGCGCACCTACGCGGGGCACTCCTCCGCCAGGGAGTCCAACGCGCTCTACCGCCGCAACCTCGCCAAGGGCCAGACCGGTCTGTCGGTGGCCTTCGACCTGCCCACCCAGACCGGCTACGACGCCGACCACGTCCTGGCCCGCGGTGAGGTGGGCCGGGTCGGGGTCCCGGTGGGGCATCTGGGCGACATGCGGGCCCTCTTCGACGGGATCCCGCTGGAGCGCACCAACACCTCCATGACCATCAACGCCACCGCCATGTGGCTGCTGGCGCTCTACCAGGTGGTCGCCGAGGAGCAGGGCGCCGACATCGCCGAGCTCACCGGCACCACCCAGAACGACATCGTCAAGGAGTACCTGTCGCGCGGGACGCATGTCTTCCCGCCCGGCCCGTCGGTGCGGCTCACCACCGACATGATCGCCTACACGGTCGCCCACATCCCCAGGTGGAACCCGATCAACATCTGCAGCTACCACCTGCAGGAGGCCGGGGCCACGCCGGTGCAGGAGATCGCCTATGCGATGTGCACCGCCATCTCGGTGCTGGACGCGGTCCGCGACTCCGGCCAGGTGCCGCAGGAGCGGATGGGCGACGTGGTCGCCCGTATCTCCTTCTTCGTCAACGCGGGCGTCCGCTTCGTCGAGGAGATGTGCAAGATGCGGGCCTTCGCCCGCCTCTGGGACAAGGTGACCCTGGAGCGCTACGGCGTGGCCGACCCCCGGCACCGCCGCTTCCGCTACGGCGTCCAGGTGAACTCGCTGGGCCTCACCGAGGCGCAGCCGGAGAACAACGTCCAGCGGATCGTGATGGAGATGCTGGCCGTCACCCTTTCCAGGGACGCCCGCGCCAGGGCGGTGCAGCTCCCCGCCTGGAACGAGGCGCTCGGTCTGCCCCGGCCCTGGGACCAGCAGTGGTCGCTGCGCATCCAGCAGGTGCTGGCCTACGAGTCGGACCTGCTGGAGTACGGCGACCTCTTCGACGGCTCCCGGGTGGTGGAGGCCAAGACCGCGGAGCTGCTGGCCGGGGCCGAGGCGGAGATCGCCAAGGTGCTGGGGATGGGCGGGGTGATCCCCGCCGTGGAGTCCGGGTACCTCAAGGCGGCGCTGGTCGCCTCGCACGCGGAGCGCCGCGCCAGGATCGAGTCCGGCGAGGACAAGGTGGTCGGCGTCAACTGCTTCGAGACCACCGAGCCCAACCCGCTGACCGCGGACCTGGACGCCGCCGTCCAGCAGGTGGACCCCTCCGCCGAGCGGGCGGTGCTGGCCTCGCTGGAGGCCTGGCGCGGGCAGCGCGACGAGGCCGCGGCCAGGGCCGCCCTGGAGCGGCTGCGCACCGACGCGGCGGCCGAGGGCGTCAACCTGATGGAGGCCACCCTGGCCTGTGCCCGCGCCGGGGTGACCACCGGCGAGTGGTCCTTCGCCCTGCGGGACGTCTTCGGCGAGTACCGCGCACCCACCGGCGTGGGCTCCGCCCCGGTGGCGGTCGCCGCCGAGCCCGGCGGTGAGCTGGCCGCCGTACGGGAGGCCGTCGCGGCCACCGCCGAGGAGCTGGGCACGGGCAAGCTGCGGATGCTGGTCGGCAAGCCCGGTCTGGACGGGCACTCCAACGGCGCCGAGCAGATCGCGGTGCGGGCCCGGGACGCCGGCTTCGAGGTGGTCTACCAGGGCATCCGGCTGACCCCCGAGCAGATCGTGTCCGCCGCGGTCGCGGAGGACGTCCACTGCGTGGGACTGTCGATCCTGTCGGGCGCGCACGCCGAGCTCGTCCCCGACGTGCTGCGGCGGCTGCGCCGCGCCGGGGTGGAGGACGTACCGGTGATCGCCGGTGGCATCATCCCGGCAGCGGACGGCGAGGCGCTGAAGGCCGCGGGGGTGGCCGCCGTGTTCACCCCCAAGGACTTCTCCATCACCACCATTATCGGCCGCATCGTCGACGAGATCCGCCTCGCCAACAGGCTCCAGCCGTGGCACAGCCCGGCGGACACCGTCTCCGCCCGCTGACGCTCCGCCCCAAGCACCGGAAGGACGAACCCACCCTCATGACGACCGTCAACCGCCTGCGCCCCCGCCGCTCCTGCCTGGCCGTGCCGGGCAGCAACCCGCGGTTCCTGGAGAAGGCCCAGGGCCTGCCCGCCGACCAGGTCTTCCTGGACCTGGAGGACGCCTGCGCGCCGCTGGTCAAGGAGAGCGCCCGGCACACCATCGTCGACGCGCTCAACAACGGCGACTGGGGCGGCAAGACCCGGGTGGTGCGGGTCAACGACTGGACCACCCACTGGACCTACCGCGACGTGGTCACCGTCGTGGAGGGCGCGGGGCCCAACCTGGACTGCATCATGCTGCCCAAGGTGCAGGACGCCACCCAGGTGAAGGCGCTGGACCTGCTGCTGACCCAGATCGAGAAGACCATGGGCTTCGAGGTGGGCCGCATCGGCATCGAGGCGCAGATCGAGAACGCCAGGGGCCTGGTGAACGTGGACGAGATCGCGGCCTCCTCGCCGCGGATCGAGACCATCATCTTCGGCCCCGCCGACTTCATGGCCTCCATCAACATGAAGTCGCTGGTGGTGGGCGAGCAGCCGCCCGGCTATCCGGCGGACGCCTACCACTACATTCTGATGCGCATCCTGATGGCCGCCCGCACCCATGATCTGCAGGCGATCGACGGCCCCTACCTTCAGATCCGCAACCAGCAGGGCTACCGCGAGGTGGCGCAGCGCGCCGCCGCGCTGGGCTTCGACGGCAAGTGGGTGCTCCACCCGGACCAGGTCGCCGCGGCAAACGAGATCTTCTCCCCCACCCAGGAGGACTACGACCACGCCGAGCTGATCCTGGACGCCTACGACTGGTGCACCTCCGAGGCGGGCGGCGCCAAGGGTTCGGCGATGCTCGGCGACGAGATGATCGACGAGGCGTCCCGGAAGATGGCGCTGGTGATCGCCGGCAAGGGTCGCGCCGCCGGTATGGAGCGCACCTCCAAGTTCGAGCCCCCGCAGGCCTGACCCCCGCCCCCAGGAGACCACTGAGATGCAGTTCGGACGGACCTACGAGGAGTTCGAGGTCGGGGCGGTGTACAAGCACTGGCCCGGAAAGACGGTCACCGAGTACGACGACCACCTCTTCTGCCTCCTCACCATGAACCACCACCCGCTCCACCTGGACGCCAACTACGCGGAGCGGACCACCGACTTCGGCCGCAACGTGGTGGTGGGCAACTACATCTACTCCCTGCTGCTCGGCATGTCGGTGCCGGACGTCTCCGGCAAGGCCATCGCCAACCTGGAGATCGAGTCGCTGCGGCATGTGGCGCCGACCTTCCACGGCGACACGGTCTACGGCGAGACCACCGTGCTCGACAAGTGGCCGTCCAAGTCCAAGGACGACCGCGGCATCGTGCACGTGGAGACCAGGGGCTACAAGCAGGACGGCACGCTGGTCTGCGTCTTCCGCCGCAAGGTGATGGTGCCGACCGAGACGTACACCAAGGCCCGCGGCGGCGAGCAGCCCGGCCGCCCGGAGCCGCGCCCGTAGCTCCGCTCCCGGCTCCCGGTGGGCGGCCGCCGTCATCGGCCGTCCGCCGGAGTCACGGGGGCTCCGCGGCCGCCACGCCCGCGGAGCCCCCGCACCTCTCACCCTCACTTCCCACGACAGGAGCCGCGCCATGGGACGCCTCGCACAGACCGACGGCCTCACCGAGATCCAGCGGGACATCCTCGCCACGGTGCGGGACTTTGTCGACAAAGAGATCATTCCGGTCGCCACCGAGCTGGAGCACCGGGACGAGTACCCCGCCCGGATCGTCGAGGGCATGAAGCAGCTGGGCCTCTTCGGCCTGACCATCCCCGAGGAGTACGGGGGCCTCGGCGAGTCGCTGCTGACCTACGCCCTGGTGGTGGAGGAGATCGCCCGTGGCTGGATGTCGGTGTCGGGCATCGTCAACACCCACTTCATCGTGGCCCACATGATCAATGCCCACGGCACCCAGGAGCAGAAGGACTACTTCCTGCCCCGGATGGCGACCGGCGAGGTCCGCGGCGCCTTCTCCATGTCGGAGCCGGGCCTGGGCTCGGACGTCTCCGCGATCCGCACCAGGGCGGTCCGGGACGGCGACGAGTACGTGATCAACGGCCAGAAGATGTGGCTGACCAACGGCGGCACCTCTACCCTGGTCGCGGTGCTCTGCCGGACCGACGAGGGCCAGGACGCCCCGCACCGCAACATGACCACCTTCCTGATCGAGAAGGAGCCCGGCTTCGGGCCCAACGCCAAGGTCCCCGGCCTCACCGTGCCGGGAAAGATCGAGAAGATGGGTTACAAGGGCGTCGACACCACCGAACTGGTGCTCCAGGACGTGCGGATTCCCGCCGACCGGGTGCTGGGCGGCACCAGCGGCCGCGGCTTCTACCAGATGATGGACGGCGTCGAGGTCGGCCGGGTCAATGTCGCCGCGCGCGGCTGCGGCGTGGCCCGGCGCGCCTTCGAGCTGGGCATCTCCTACGCGCAGCAGCGGCACACCTTCGGCAAGGCGATCGCCCAGCACCAGGCCATCCAGTTCAAGTTGGCCGAAATGGCGACCAAGGTGGAGGCGGCCCACCAGATGATGGTGATGGCGGCCCGCAAGAAGGACTCCGGGGAGCGCAACGACCTGGAGGCAGGGATGGCCAAATATCTCGCCTCCGAGTACTGCAAGGAGGTCGTGGAGGACGCCTTCCGGATCCACGGCGGCTACGGCTTCTCCAAGGAGTACGAGATCGAGCGGCTCTACCGCGAGGCCCCGATGCTGCTGATCGGTGAAGGTACTGCGGAGATCCAGAAGATGATCGTGGGCCGCCGACTGCTCGAGGAGTACCGCATCGCCGAGTGACCGGCGCCCGGACAGGGCAGTCGGCTGACCGCCGACCGGTCGAATTCAGGCCACCTCCAGAACCGGCGGGGACGTGCGGGTCCCCGCCGGAGCCCCCTCCGAGGGTCCTCCGGAGGGGGCGGCCGGCGGCCGCAGGGTGCGTACGAGCCCCTTGGGGCTCCTGGGAAACCGGAGCGCGCCCGGCGGCCGCCGAGGCCTGCCCGCGCCGCCTGAGACCAGACTCACCCCCTCAGCCGTCCACTTGGGGAACCGCACGGCCACCCGCTACGGTCGTAGACAGAGCAGGGGTAGAGCAGCGAGTAGCAGGTGAGTTCCGGATCCCGGCGCTTGCCCACTCACCACCTGCTGCCGATAGCATCCACCGGGACAGCTGCCGTCCCCAGTACCACTCGTCCCCGCGGTGCCCCCCGCGACAAAGGTCTTCGATGCCCTACAGCCCGTCCCCTTACTCCTCCGCCGCGGACCGCGATGCCCTCGCGTCCCGGGAGGCCGGCCGACGTCCCCGTGTGACCCTCGCACGCGGCGCCTCGCCCTGGCTCGTCCCCACCCTCGCCACCGCTGCCGCCTGCACCGCCCTCACCCGGCGCAGCGGCAAGTGGGCCCTGGCAGCGGTACCCGCCTCCGCGCTCGGCGCGGGCATGCTGTGGTTCTTCCGCGACCCGGAGCGCGAGATCGGCACCGGCCGGGTGATCTCGCCGGCCGACGGCGTCGTGCAGTCCATCGACGCCTGGCCGGACGGCCGCACCCGGGTGGCGATCTTCATGAGCCCGCTCAACGTGCATGTGAACCGTGCACCGCTGCCGGGCACGGTCACCTCGGTCGATCACGTCCCCGGCGGCTACGTCCCGGCGTTCAACAAGGACAGCGACCGGAACGAGCGCGTGGTGTGGCACTTCGACACCGAGCTCGGCGACATCGAGATGGTCCAGATCGCGGGCGCGGTGGCCCGCCGCATCGTCCCGTACCTCAAGCCGGGCGCCAAGGTCGAGCAGGGTGAGCGGGTCGGACTGATCCGCTTCGGCTCCCGCGTCGACACCTACCTGCCGTCGGGCGTCGAGGTCGGCGTCCGGGTCGGCCAGAAGACGACTGCCGGGGTGACACGCCTTGACCGTGACTGATCCCGAAACACTGCACTGCGAAGAGGACGAGGAGACGGCGATCCGCCGCCGCCGGTGGGCGCGCGACCGTGAACTGCGCGCCCCCCGGTCACCGCAGACCCTCTCCACCGCGGACTTCCTCACCCTGGGCAACGCGGTCTGCGGCTTCCTCGCCATCTACTCCATGACCACCGGTGTGCTGATCCCGCACATCACCGGCGACGGCTCCGCCCCCACCAACCGGCACAGCGCGGCCATGGCCGTCACCCTGCTGCTGCTCGGCTCGATGTGCGACCTCTTCGACGGGCTGGTGGCACGCAAGCTGCGCAGCTCCGCGCTGGGCGCCGAGCTGGACAACCTGGCGGACCTCACCAGCTTCGGCATCGCCCCGGCGTACTTCGTCGCGGTGTGGGGCATGGTCTCGCCCGACGGCAACCAGCGGGTGTCCGCGTTCATCGCGCTCACCGTGCTGCTCGCGGTGGTGCTGCGGCTGGCCCGCTTCTCGGCCGTGAAGATGCGGCCGGGGGTGTTCCAGGGCATGCCGTGCCCCATGGGTGCCATGACGGTGATCGCCATCGTGCTGCTGGCCCCGCCGTTCATCCCCGCGATGGTGGCCATCTTCGGTGTCGCGTACCTCATGGTGAGCCGCATCGAGTACCCCAAGCCGCAGGGCCTGCTGGCCACCGCGACCCTCTGCTGGATCGTGGTCTCCATCGGCTGCCTGGCCGCGTGGGCGGCCGGGGTGCCCGGCGGCGACGTGCTGCTGCGTGTCGGGGCCACCGCGCAGATCGCCCTGGCGGCGATGGCGCCGATGCTGGTCATCCGGCGCAAGGTCAACCAGAAGGTGTGCGACGTCCGCGCCCGCCGCGCGGAGTCCCGCCTCGGCTGACCCCGAACCACCCCGAAGGGGCCCGGACCGCACCGAGCGGCCGGGCCCCTTCCGCATGGGTACGGCGGTCCCCTGCCCGGACCGCGCCTGCCCTGCCCGTGGCGCCCCGGTCAGGCGCCGGGCAGGCCGTAGAGACGCCGGGCGTTGGCACCGCCGATGAGGACGGCCACCCGGTCCGCGTCGGCGGCCGACCAGGAGCCGTCCGCCGTCCAGCCGTCGAGCAGCCCGCCCAGGGCGCTGCGGAAGAGCGCCGCGCCGACCGGGTAGAGCTCCGGCAGGCCGTAGGCGTCGGTGGAGAAGAGCACCTTGCCGAACGGCACCACCTCCAGCACCTCCGCCAGGACCGCCCCGGCCCGCGCGCCGCTGTGCGAGAGGGCGAGGCCGACGTCCGCGTACACATGCGGGTGGACGGCCGCCAGATAGGCCGCCTGACGGTGGTACGGGTAGCCGTGCAGCAGCACCAGCGGCACCCCGTGCGGCTCCACCGCCCGGACGAAGCCGGTGAGCAGCGAGGGGTCGGCGCGGTGCAGCGTCAGGTCCGGGTCGCCGAAACCGGTGTGCAGCTGGATGGGCAGGCCCAGCTCCACGGCGGTCCACAGCAGATGACGCAGCAGCACGGGATGGACCAGCCGGGGCGGTCCGCCGTGCTGGTCGTGGTGCTCCAGCCACTCCCCCGCGGCGCGCGCCACCTCGGTCTCGGTCGGCGGCTCGGGCTCCAGGTCCAGTCCGTGGCGGTAGGCCAGCACCGACTTCACCGCGACGGCACCGGCGTCCCGTACCGCCTCGGCGAGCGCCGTGGCGCAGTCGTCGCCGTAGGAGCGGGCGGAGACCCAGCCCTGCGCCACCCCCTCCGCGACCGTCTCCAGCCGCACCACCTGGTGCACCTCCGCGGCGGCCGCCGAGGCCAGCTCGGGCAGGGACAGCAGCGGGCCGGCGCCGGGGGCCTCCACCAGGCCGGTGTCGACCAGCAGGGTCCGCAGCCCGGCTGCGCGCAGCAGTCTCCGGGTGGCCTCGGCCGGGCCCAGGGCGCGACGGCGCGCCAGATACTCCTCGGGCGGGCAGTGCGGCTCCAGGTCCAGCAGGGGTGCGCAGTGGCGGCGCACCGCGAAGCCCAGCTGGGTGTCCAGGTAGTCGGTGCCCGGGGCGGGCGGCCGGTCGGACTCGGTGAGCAGCCCGGCGAAGGCGGCCGGGGAGAGGTCGCCGCCGAACACGCTGTGGCAGTGGTGGTCCACCAGCGGGAACGCGAGCGAGGCCATGGCTCAGTACCGCCAGCGGGTCGCCGCGACCACCTGCTCGGGCGGGCTCCCGGCGAAGAGTTCCGTCTCCGCCTGCCGCACCGCGCACAGGACGTCGTGCAGCACCTCGCCCATGGCCTCCCTGAGCAGTGCCGAACGCCGGAAGTGCGCCAGCGACTCGGCGACCGTCCCCGGCAGCCTGCGCACCCCCAGCTGCTCCAGCCGGCCCTCCGGCCAGGTGGCCGGGTCGCCGTGGACCTCCGGCGGCAGGGTGCGGCCGGCGGCCAGGCCGGCCAGCCCGGCGGCGATCACCGCGCCCGTCACCAGGTACGGGTTGGCGGCGCCGTCGAAGCACTTGACCTCGGCGTTGGCGGCGCTGCTCTCCTCCCCGCGGGATCCGGTGACCAGCCGCAGCGCCGCCTCCCGGTTCTCCCGGCCCCAGCACTGGTAGACGCCTGCCCAGTGGGACGGCACCAGCCTCAGCGGGCTGCCCGGCCCCGGCGCCCCCACGGCCAGCAGCGCGGGCAGCTCCTCCAGGACGCCCGCCAGGAAGGCCTCGGCCTCGGAGGTGAGCCCGTGGGGGCCCGCGCCGCCGTGGCAGAGGTTCCGCGCACCGCGCCACGGAGAGAGGTGGAGATGGCCGCCGTTGCCGACCGTGCCGGCCTCCACCGCCGGGGCGAAGGAGACCCGCAGGCCGTGCCGGGCGGAGACGGCGCGGACGGTCTGCCGCACCAGGACGCAGGTGTCGGCTGCGGCCACCGGGTCCTCGGCCGCGACCGACAGCTCGTACTGGCCGGGTGCGTACTCGGGGTGCACCTGGTGCACGGCGACGCCCTGGTCGTCGAGGGCCCGCAGCAGGTCCCGCAGGCAGTCGGAGAGGTCGATCATGCGCTCCATGCCGTAGGCCGGGCCCTGCGTCGGGTGGTCCGGCTCCTCGGCGGGACCGCCCGCCCGGGCGGCCACCCACTCCACCTCGAAGGCGCAGCGGAACTCCAGGCCCCACTCCCGTGCCCGCTCGGCCATCCGCCGGGCGAAGCCGCGCTGGCAGCCCGGGTGCGGCTCGCCCTCCTGGGTGTAGCGGTCCGCGGGCGCCCAGGCCCAGCCGGGCTGGGCGGCCAGCGGTACGGCGCGGTCCAGGTCGGGGTGGAGCCGCAGATCGCCGTCGGGGCCGCCGAGGAAGCGGCTGCGGGTCGCGGAGTCGTCGACCAGGAAGGTGTCGAAGACCGGGGAGGCGCCGACGCCCCAGGCCGCGGCGTGCTCCAGCCGGCGCACCGGGACGCCCTTGACCCGGGTGATGCCGGCGTTGTCGACCCAGGTCAGCAGGACACCGCTGACCCCTTCGGCATGCAGCCGGGCGGCCACCTGGCGGGCCTCCTCGGCGCGGGCGCCCCGCTCACGGGGCCCCTGCTGCTCGTCCATCGCGCCCGGTATCCCTTCGTCGGCTCCGGGTTCCCTGCCATGGTGTCGCGCCGCGGTGGCACGCCGGTAGCCCCCCTGCGGGTGATCACCGGGGCTGCGGGTCAGGCGGGGCGCAGCGGGGAGACGATCGACGGGGCCTCTGCAGGTGCGGCGGTTCCGGAGCGGGCCGTGGCGACCAGGTCCGCGGCGATCTCCCGGACCTTGCGGCGCTCCTGGCGGGAGCGGGAGACCAGCATCCGGAAGGCGTCCTCCTCCTCACAGCGGTGGCGTGCCATGAGCATCCCTTTGGCGCGTTCGATGACCGCCCGGCCTTCCAGGGCATCCTTCAGCTGCCGGTTCTCGGTCTGGAGCGCGGCCACGGTCGGCTCCGGTCCTCCGATGGACGTCAGCGCGTCGGCTACTTCATGGCAGAGCTGGCTGCTGATGCTTTCCAAGGATGCGGCCAGGGAGTGCGCCGCGGCGAGCAGATTCTGTATCCGGGCGGAGCGGTCGGAAGCCGGTTCCCCCCTGGTGTGGCTGTCCATGGCGACCATGGTGAGGGCGGACCGCCCGGTGGACGCCGACTTGCGGGAAGGTTAATTTCTCCTTTACATGATAAACCATCATGTGATGATTAGTCCGGATATCGGTTCACGCCGTGTTCACCGTATGAACCCGTCCAGTCCTCAATCACCCCTGTCCCGAGGGCTTTGCGGTGCGCTACCGTCAGTGGTCCGCGGCGCACGCTTCGCAGTCTGCGCCGCCGGGGCTGCCACCTGACCTGTGGCGGAGAGAACCAGCAGCGGTTCTCGGATCCACCCCGTCCCCGCCGTGCCGAGACCACCCACCGCGGGGGCGACGGGCAGTGCCGCCCGTCCCGCTGTTCTTCCGTCAGCGCCCGTCCCGCCTGGCCGTCGTGGCTCACCGCCGACGCCCGGGGCGCGGCAGCCGTCCCGGCCCCGTGTCTCCGCCCGTGCCCGACGACGCGGCGCACCGGCACGCCCGGCCGGTCTCCGGATCCTTCCGGACCAGGGGGTCTTCTGTGCACACCGCCGACATCCACAGCACCGACCGTCTCTCCGAATCCACCGAAACCGACCTCGGTGAACCCTCCGTCACCGACCTCGCCGGCACGCCCGGTCACGGACGTCCCCGGCTGACCGTCGTGGTCCCGACCCGCAACGAGCAGGAGAGCGTACCGCTCCTGCTGCTGCACCTCGGCCCGGTGCTGGCTCCGCTGGACGCGGAGATCCTCGTCGTCGACGACAGCGACGACGCCACCCCGTCCACCGTCGCCGAGCACTCCCGCGGCTGCCCCGTGCCGGTGCGGCTGCTCCACCGGCCCGCCGGCACCCGTTCGGGCGGCCTGAGCGGCGCCGTGGCGGCCGGCGCCCGGCACGCCCGCGGCGAGTGGATCCTGGTGATGGACGCCGATCTGCAGCACCCGCCCGAGTCGGCGGCGATGCTGGCCCGCACCGCCATGCGGCATGACGTCGACATCGTCATCGGAACCCGCTACGCCGGCTCCGGCGCGGGCGCCGGACTGGACGGCACGGCGCGGCTGTTCGCCTCCTCGGGCGGCACCCGCCTCGCCAAGGCGCTCTTCCCCCGGCGGCTGGCAACCGTCAGCGACCCGATGAGCGGGCTGTTCGTCTTCCGGGCCGACGCGGTCGACCTGGACCGCCTGCGGCCCTCCGGGTTCAAGGTACTGCTGGAGATCCTGGTGCGGCATCCGGCCGCCCGGGTCGCCGAGGTCGCGTACGAGTTCGCACCCCGGGCCGCCGGACGCTCCAAGGCCTCGCTGCGCGTGGGCCTCTCCTATCTGCGCCACCTTGCCCGGCTGCGCGCCGCGCGCCTGGCAGGGCAGCTGCGGCAGCCTCCGCCGTCGCCCGCCACCCGACTCCGGCAGCTGCTGCGGATGGCCGCCTTCGGCGGGGTGGGGCTGACCGGGGTGGGGGTGAACACCGCGGCCTTGTGGAGCTTCCACCACCTGATCGGCATCAACCACCTGCTGGGTGCCGCTCTCGCCACCCAGGCCTCCACGGCCTGGAACTTCGC
>NZ_LIQR01000092.1 GCF_001418575.1 Peterkaempfera griseoplana | reverse complement strand
CTCACGTCCCTAGGAACAGCCCGATGGACGCCATGCCCCACCCCGGGGGACGGCCACCAGGCCCCGTCGGCCACCGGTCCGCCCCGCCACCACCACCCGCCGCCCCCTCGCTCGACCGGCTCCGCCGCACCACCCACCGCCTCGACCGACGGCTGATCGTCAGCAACGCGGTCTGCTACGGCGCGGTGGTGCTGCTGGCCGGCGCCGCCCCCGGCCTGCTCGCCACCGAGGTCATCGGCCGGATCAACCTCGGCCTGCTGCTCTGCGGAGCCCTCGGCGTCCTGGCGTTCCTCACGGCCGCCCGCTACGACAGGCGCTCCGCCCGCGACTGCGACACCGTCGCGGACCGCATCCGCGACTTCCACGAGGCGGAGCCCCCCGCGCCCCCGCAGCCGCTCCCCACCAGGTCCTACCGGCGGGGCAGCCGGTGACCCCCGTCCTCCAGGCCGCCGGCGGGGGAGGCTCCCTCTTCGGCGAGGGCACCCAGACCTCGGTGCTCATCGCCTTCCTGGTCTTCGTCGGCGCGGCCCTGCTGCTCTGCGTCTTCGCCGGACCCGACCGGGACGAGGTCGCCGACTTCTACACCGCCAACCGCAGCCTGACGCCGCTGCAGAACGGCCTCGCCCTCTCCGGCGACTACATCTCCGCCGCCACCATGCTGGGCACCACCGGCATCGTCGCCCTCTCCGGCTTCGACGGCATCATGCTGGACGTCAGCACCGCCCTCGCCCTCGGAACCCTGCTGGTGCTCGCCCGCCCCCTGCGCAACGCCGGCCGCTACACCCTCGGCGACATCTTCGCGCTGCGCGCCCCCGGAAGCGCCCCCAGGATCGCCGCCGCCGTCGTCACCCTCGCGGTCTCGCTGCCCTTCCTGGTGGTCCAGCTCGCCGGCGCCGGCGCCGCCACCGCCATGCTGCTCGGCCTCACCAGCGACGGAGCCCAGCAGACCTGCATCGCCCTGATCGGCACCCTGATGGTCTTCTACACCGTCCTCGGCGGGATGAGGGGCACCAGCCTGATGCAGATCGTCAAGGTCGTCCTCACCATCGGCACCTTCGCCACGATGACCGTCTACATCCTGTCCCGGTTCCACTGGAGCCCGGACGCGCTGCTCACCGCCGCCGCCCACGGCAGCGGACACCCGGACAGCTATCTGCGCTCCACCTCGCAACTCGGCGTCACCGCCAACGGCCCGCTGAACATCATCGGACTGCACGCCACCGTGGTGCTCGGCGCGGCCTGCATGCCGCACATGATCATGCGCGTCAACGCCGCCCCCGACGGCGCCACCGCCCGCCGCTCCACCCGCTACGCCCTCGGCATGGTCGGCGTCTACAGCGTGGCACTGGCCGTCCTCGGCATCGGCGCCGCGGCGCTGGTGGGCGCCAAGGTGATCTCCGCGGTCAACCCCAACGGCCAGGCGGCGCTGCTGCTGCTCGCGGGAAGCCTCGCCGGAGGCCCCTCCACCACCGCGGGCAGCGCCCTGTTCACCGCCGTCGCCTGCACGGTCTTCGTCACCGTCCTTGCCGTGGTCGCCGGCATCACCCTCGCCGCGGCCGCCGCACTGGCCCACGACGTGCACGCCCACGCCGTCCGCCGCGGCCGCCTCACCCAGGTCCGCGAGGTCCGGGCCGTCCGCTGGGCGGTGCTCCTCTTCGGAGTCGTCGGCATCCTGGTCTCGGTCGCAGCCCAGGGCTACAACGTGCAGTTCCTCTCCATGCTGGCGGTCACGGTGGCGGCCTCGGCGGTACTGCCGGCGCTGGTTCACAGCCTCTTCTGGCGCGGCTACAACGGCACCGGGCTGCTCTGGTCGGTGTACGGAGGCGCGGCGCTCGCGATCGGCCTGCAACTGGTCTCGCCCACCGTCTCCGGAGGGCCCGGCACGCTCTTCCCGGACATGGACTTCGCCTGGTCCCCGCTGCAGAGCGCAGGACTGGTCTCCGTCCCGGCAGGGTTCCTGCTCGGCTGGGCCGGCAGCCGTTACGGCCGCCGCCGGGCGGCCGCCGCCGGCCCGGTGGCCGGTGGCCCGGAGGTCGACCACGACGAGGTGGAGCTGAAGGTGCTCACCGGCGTCGGCAGCGACTGACCCCACACCTGGTGGGCACGGGCGTCGTGGCCCGGACGCCGGGGCCTCAGGCCCTGGGGGAGGAACCGTCCTCGCCCAGGGCCGCCCACCAGGTCGCCGTCATCTCGTCCAGCAGCAGCTCCCGGTCCGGAAGCCAACACTTCTGCACCACGGTGTCCATGGCCACCTGGTGGAACTGCAGCAGCAGCAACCGCAGCCGTACCCGGGCCCGCGACGGGTCCTCGCAACGGTTCAGATAGCCGGAGAGCAACTCCACCAGCCGCTCCACCGAGGCCATCCGGCGCTGTACGACCGAACCCTCCACCGCCGTCGCCTCATTGAGCGCCGCCAGCAGCCGCGCATGCGCCTCGTACCAGTGCAGCGAGTCGTCCAGCCAGCGGCGCAGCCCCGCCCTGGAGCGCACGGCCCGCGGCAGCGTGGTGTAGAGGCCGCGGTCCGACGGCGTCACCAGATCCAGCAGCTCCGCAGCGGCCTCCGCCTTGGAACGGAAGTGCAGATAGAAGGTGGCCCTGCTGGTCCCGGCGCGCCGCACGATCTCGTCCACGGTCGCCGCCGCGTAGTCCGTCTCCTCCAGCACCTCGCGCACCGCGGTCAGCAGGCGCTTCCGCGTCAGCTCGCGGTACTCGCTGCGCAGGGAGCCGGCCCGCCCGGAGGCTCGTGGCGAGGATTCCGCCGCGGCTGATGGAGTCATCCCCTCACCCTATCCCGGCCCCGACGCGGTCCGCGGACGCACCGGCAGCGGGCCGCAACCCGAGGAGACCGGCGCTACGGTGGGGACGGACCGCCCGGTACGGCCGACGGCGGCCCAGCCCGCCCGCAGCGCCCCCGGACCGGAGGACCAGCAGCCATGCCCGGAGCAGCCGCAGCGCCCGTGATCACATGCGGCGAGCCCGGTTCGTTCAGCCGCAGCGTCTTCACCGAACGCCATCCGCAACTCGTCAGCCGGCTGCACCAGGCCCTGCCCTACGGCCCCGACCAGCACCGGGCCCTGGACATGCTGCTGGACGAGAGCCTCCACGGCGTGATCCAGCCCCTCGGCGAAGCCGCGCACGACCGGGACCAGTGGCATGTCTGGGGACGGGACCACTACGGGACGCCCTGGCTGGAGGCACCCTTCCTGTGGGCCGAGAGTTACTTCTACCGCCGACTCCTCGAAGCCGTCGGCTACTTCGCGCCGGGCCCCTGGCAGGGCGTCGACCCGTTCCGTCCCATGAAGACGGCGGAGCTGCACACCCCGGAGACCGCCGGGGAGCTCTCCGCGCTCGACAGCCTCGCCACCCGGCCCGCCGACGACCAGGCCCAGGCGCTGCTCCAGGGCTCACTCTGGGGCAACCGCGCCGACCTCGGCTTCCGGATGACCGCAGCGGCGTCCGGCGACACCCCCGCCTCCCCCCTGGTCGCGGACGACAGCGGACTGCTCTGGTCCCTGCTCCCCGCCGGCGGTGACGCCGAACTCTGCCTGGTCGCGGACAACGCCGGACGGGAGCTCCTCGCGGACCTCGCCCTGACCGACCACCTGCTCCGCCACCGCCACGCCCGGCGGGTCGTCCTCCAGGTGAAGCCCCACCCCTACTACGTCTCCGACGCCACCACCGCCGACGTCGTCGACTGCCTGCGCCACGTGGTGCAGTCCCCGGGGGCGGCCGCCGAGACCGGCAGGCGTCTCTGGACGGCCATGGGCGACGGCCGGCTCACCGTACGGACGCACCCGTTCCACTGCGCACCGCTGCCGTACCGCGACATGCCCGACGACCTCCGGCGGGAGTTCGGCCGCGCCACCCTCACCGTGCTCAAGGGCGACCTCAACTACCGGCGGCTCGTCGGCGACCGGATGTGGCCGCCGACCACCCCCTTCGCCGACCGCACCGGCTGGTTCCCCGGCCCGGTGGCCGCACTGCGCACCCTGAAGTCGGACGTGGTGGTCGGCCTGGCCCCGGGCGCCGAGGCCGCACTGAGCAGCGCGCACGGCCCGCGCTGGCGGACCGAGGGCACCCATGCCCTGATCCAGGCCCGCCGCTGACCAGGCCCTGAACCGGGCGCCGCAGGGCAGGGCCGTCTGCCGTGCGGCCCGGACCGGCCTGTCCGGGCGGTTCCAGGACGGCGCGGCGTCTCCGGCGCAGCAGCGAGCGTGCGACCGCGGCGCATCGCTGCCGTGTCCGACTGTTCGTCAAAAGCTCACCGTCAAAGGTCTACCCGCATAGACCGGCAGGCTCCATCATGGACACACCAACCCCGCACCGCACAACCACCGGAGGCCTCATCCGGCTCTCCGGCGTGCGCGCGCCCATGAGGAGACTCTCTTGAGCAAGAGGCCCCTGCGACCCACAACCCTGGTCGCCGCCATCCTCTCAGCGATCACCTTCACCACCGCGGGCACAGCCGCTGCCGCAGCCCCCGCACATCCCGGCGCAGCGCACGTCCCCTCGGCGGTCAGCCGCATCGAGGACCAGACAGCCCGCGCCGTCGCTGCCGCGCTCACCGACCCGGCCCTGCGTGCCCGGATACGCTCGGCCGCCCTCTCCTCGCACGAGGTGGACCTGCAGGCCCTGACCGGACGTGTCACCACCGCTGCGGGCAGAGCGCTCCACTCCCGGCTGGGAGGCGCCGACCGGAGCATCGCAGCCGCCAAGGGCCTGGACTCGAAGGTCGGCTCCCTGCTGCGTCTGCGGCTCGGAGCCGACTCCATGCGCACGGCGCTGACCGCGGACGCGGAGCCGCTGGTGGCGTCCGCGAGCGCCGGCGACGACAGCGCGACGCTGACCGCCTACGACAGCCGTGGTCGCACCCATACGCTGGACACGCACAGCATCCCCAGCCGGCCCGTCTATGTGGTGGACATCGACGGGTCCCGGGCCGTCGCGGCCGGCATGGCCGTCCTCCACAGGGCGTTCGCGGAGCGCGGCCTCTCCACTCCCGCAGCCACCGCTCTCGACACCGCCGGCTGGTGGGCCACCAAGGTCGACGCCGTCGAGGTGTACGACGACCAGGAGCCCTGGTTCAAGGGCGACGCCGAGATGTTCTCGCTGGTGACGGGCTTCGGCCTGGACGGCAAGGCCCGCGTCGACTCCGTCGACATGCCCTACCTCAACAACGACAACACGGTGTACTACCCGAACCAGATCCTGGTGAACTGGTCCAACTACAAGTACAACCTCGCCGACGTCGTGATGATGGAGGACGACGGCGACACCAACTACCTGTCCCTCGCCCAGGCCCTCACCACGGCACTGCTCACCATCGCCGACCAGGGCACCTACATCCCCCTGGTGAACGCGGTGCTGAACGCCATGCCCGCCTCCTGGTGGACCGACGACCCGGACTATGTGGAGTCCTGGTACACCCTCGCCCAGGGCAGCACCGGCCGCCTCAACGGCGCCTCGGGCAACGGCTGGATGACGGTCGAGCCGTACTTCGTGCAGCAGTTCTGACGGTCCGTCGCTTCACGAACCGCGTCGGCCCTGCCTGCCGGGCCGCTCGACGCGGAAGCGCCGCCGGGGTGTCGACCCCGGCGGCGCGGAACTCACCGCTACCGCCCCCTGGCAGCGGAGCGGAGCTGCCGCCGGGAGCTGACACCGAGCTTGCTGAACACATTGCCCAGATGCCACTCCACCGTGCGCGGGCTGATGAACAGCTGGGCGGCGATCTCGCTGTTGGTGTGCCCGTCCGCAGCCAGCCCGGCGATCTGGGCCTCCTGACCGGTGAGCTCGGTGTCGGCGCCGACCGTCCTCCTGCGTACGGTCTCCCCGGTCGCCGCGAGTTCCCTGCGGGCGCGCTCGGCGAAGCCGTCCGCTCCGAACCGGCTGAACGACTCGTGTGCGGCGCGCAGTTGGGTGCGGCTCTCCTGGCGGCGGTCGCGGCGGCGGAGCCACTCGCCGTACAGCAGACGGGTACGGGCCAGCTGGACGGCGATCCGGCAGCGTCCGAGGTGGTCGATCGCCTCCCGGTAGAGCGCGTCGGCAGCCCGGTCGTCGCTCAGCAGCGCGCAGGAGCGGGCCTGGACGCCCAGGGCCCAGTCGGTTCCGCTCGCGCGGGTGCGTTCGGTGAGCTGGTCCAGTGCCGCCGCGGCGACCTGCGGCCTCCCGCTGCGAGCGGCCGCCTCGGTCAGTTCCGCCAGTGCCCACCCGAAGAAACCCAGGTCCTCGTACTCGCACGCGCGCGTCGCGGCCGCCAGCGCGGCCTCGGGGTGGCCGAGGCCGTTGTGGAGCAGGGCGGCCGCGTACTCGGCGAGGCTGAGGACGCGCCCCTCGCCCCGGGTGCGCACCTCCTCGGCGGTGGTCCCGATGAGGTGCAGCGCCTCGGCCTCCCGGCCCCGCCAGGCGGCGAGCAGCAGTGAGGTGTACATCATGGAGACGCCGCCCGCCGCCTGCGAGATCTGGGTGGCCTCGTCGATCTGGGCCGCCGCGGTGTCGAACTCGCCGGCATGGACGTACGCGCACGCCTGGTAGCTCAGCGCCATGGGGAGGACGGCGAGCGCTCCCGCGTCGCGGGCCATGGCGACGGCGCCGGTCGCCAGCTCGTACCACGCCTCGTCGTCCCACAGGTCCGGTGCGAGAGGCTCGGGTGTCACCCGGAACGCCAGCCACAGCCAGCGCATCTCGGCGTCCCCCGTGACGGGGCGCTGCGCCTGCCGGACGGCGTCCAGTGCCCGCCGGAGAGCGTCGACGCCGGCCGCATAGCCGTCGATGACCCGGGTGGCGATGCTGTCCAGCAGGACGTCGACCATCCGTGGCGGCGCCGGGGGCGGAGGTCCGGCGCGGGCGGCCTCGGCCACCTCCCGCAGCCCGGGTCCGTCCCCCAGACGGCCCGCGAAGATCGCCGCGCCGACCGCTTCCAGCAGGGTCTCTCGGGCCAGCTCGGCGTCCAGGGGTGCCAGCCGCTGTGCGGCGTCGAGCAGGAGCCGGGGCGCGCCGCCGCCCCGTACCTGGGAGAAGACCAGCCGGGCCCGCAGCCGCTCGAGTCCGGCGCGCTGGAGCTCGTCCAGCGGACCGGCCTCCGCGGCCGCGAGCAGGGTCCCGGCCTGGTCGGCCCCGCCTGCGTCGATGTGCGCCTGGGCGGCGGCGAGGGTGCGGGTGGTGCGGTACGAGGGGTCGGGTGTCAGTTCCGCGGCCCGGCGCAGGAACGCGGCTGCCGCAGCTGCTCCTCCCCGGGCCCGGGCCCGGCCGGCTGAGCGCTCCAGCTCGACGGCGACGCTCTCGTCGGGCCGGGTCGCGGCGTTGGCGCGGTGCCACGCCCTGCGGTCCGGATCGCGGTGGGGGTCGGTGGCCTCGGCCAGCGCCCGGTGCGCTGCCCGGCGTTCCGGCGCGGACGCCCTGTGATAGACGGCGGAGCGGACCAGCGGATGGTGGAACCGCACGGTGCTGCCGAACTCCACGAGCCCCGAGGCCTCGGCCGGTCCGTCGGCGCCTTCCGGTATCCCCTGCCGTCCGGCCGCGCGCCACAGCAGGGACGCGTCCGCGGTCGGCTCGGCGGCGGCGGTCAGCACAAGGCGCCTGGTGTCGAGGGGAAGCGACCGGTACTGCTGGTGGAAGGCGTTCTCCAGGCGGCTCGCCAGAGGGCTCCCGCCGGGGAGCCGGAAGCCGCCCGCCAGCTCGGCGGGGACAAGCGGAAGCTGCCGCAGAGCCATCGGATTGCCGTGGGCCTCGGCCACGATCCGGTCCCTCACCAGGGGGTCGAGCGGCGCGCGGACGGTCGAGGCCAGCAGGGCCCGGGCATCGGCCTCCCTGAGTCCTGCGATGTGGAGTTCCGGCAGACCGGCCAGTTCGGGATCGTCCTCCGGCTCCCGCAGGGCGAAGATCACAGCCACCGGCTCGGCGGTCAACCGCCTGGCGACGAACGCCAGCGCCTGCCGGGACCCGGTGTCCAGCCACTGCGCGTCATCGACCAGGCACACCAGCGGCTGGGCCTCGGACGCACCGGCCAGCAGCCCGAGGGCGGCCAGGCCCACCAGGAACCGGTTGGGTGCCTCGCCCTCCAGGAGTCCGAACGCGACGGACAGTGCACGGCGTTGCGGTTCCGGCAGTTCGCAGAGCCGGCCCAGCATGGGTGCGAGGAGCTGGTGCAGACCGGCGTAGGGGAGTTCCATCTCCGACTCGACGCCCGCGATGCCGACTCTGCGGAACCCCGCGGCCCGGCCTGCCGTCCAGTCGAGCAACGCCGTCTTGCCCATCCCCGCCTCACCGCGGAGGACGAGGACCGCGCTGCTGCCCGCACGCGCCGTGGCCAGCAGCCGCTCCAGCGCGGCCAGCTCCTGGCCGCGCCCCAGCAGTCCGACCCGAGTGTCGATGGCGGGCACGCCCATGGTCGATCTCCTGACCCGCTGATCGGTGCGTCTCCGCAGGCCCCGCGGCCGATCGCAGCGACCGGTCGGCTGGTTCGTGCTCCCTTCGACACCAGCGAGGCCGTCACAGCCACGGTAGTGCGTTTCGGGCATCCGGTGCCTGCGGGCCCGTGCCGGGGCCCCGCCGCACCCCGGGGGCGTCACCCCCCGGGGTCCCACCCGGGGCCGCGGTCCCCGGGGTTTTCCCTGGGCCGAAGCGCATCCGCCGCGGGCGAGGGTGGACGAGCCGGTGACACGAGGTCGCCGGTGAACAACCAAGGAGACCCCTATGTCTGCCACCCCCGGAACGCCCGCGATCCGGCCGTTCACCTTCGAGTTCCCCGAGGCGGAGCTGGAGGACCTCCGGGCGCGGATCAAGGCCGCACGCTGGCCGGAGAAGGAGACCGTCACCGACCAGTCGCAGGGCGTGCAGCTGGAGACGATCAAGGAACTCGCGCGCTACTGGGCGGAGGAGTACGACTGGCGCAAGGTCGAGGCGAAGCTCAAGGCGCTGCCGAACTTCGTCACCGAGATCGACGGCCTGGACATCCACTTCATCCACGTCCGCTCCAGGCACCAGGACGCCCTGCCGGTGATCGTCACCCATGGCTGGCCGGGCTCGGTCGTCGAGCAGCTGAAGATCATCGACCCGCTGGTCAACCCCACCGCCCACGGCGGCAGCGCCTCCGACGCCTTCCACGTGGTCATCCCGTCGATGCCCGGCTACGGCTTCTCCGGCAAGCCGACCGCCAAGGGCTGGAGCCCCGAGCGCATCGCCCGGGCCTGGGGCGAGCTGATGAAGCGCCTCGGCTACACCCGGTACGTCGCCCAGGGCGGCGACTGGGGCGCGATCGTCACCGACCTGATGGGCGCGCAGGAGCCCGAGGGTCTGGTCGGCATCCACACCAACATGCCCAAGGTGATCCCCGCCGACATCGACGCCGCCCTCGCCGTGGGCAACCCGCTGCCCGAGGGCCTGGTCCTGTCCGACGAGGAGAAGGCGGCGGTCGAGCAGCTGGACTTCGTCTACCGCCACGTCTACTACGCCTACATGATGGGCTCGCGTCCGCAGACCCTGACCGGGCTGGTGGACTCCCCGGTCGGCCTGGCGGCGTTCCTGCTGGACCACGACGCGGCCAGCCTCGCCATGATCTCCCGGGCCTTCGACGGCGCCGCCGAGGGCCTGACCCGCGACGACGTCCTGGACAACATCACGCTGTTCTGGCTGACCCGCACCGCGGTCTCCTCCGCGCGCCTGTACGCGGAGAACACCACGTCCTTCTTCGGCATCAACGACGTGAAGCTGCCGGTCGCCGTGAGCGTCTTCCCGGACGAGCTCTACCAGGCCCCCAGGAGCTGGGCCGAGGCGGCCTACCCCAACCTCGTCCACTACAACCGGCTCTCCAAGGGCGGCCACTTCGCCGCCTGGGAGCAGCCTGAGCTGCTGGTGAACGAGGTCCGCGCGGGCTTCCGCTCGCTTCGCTAGCCGACTGGTCCGGGCCCCCGGACAGCCCCCGGCGCGGTGCGGGGCGGCACGGCGCGGTGCGGGGCCGGCCGAGCAACTCGGATGAGAGCTGCTCGGCCGGCCCGCGCCGCCGCACCACCGCTCTCGCGGAGTGCCCCGCGCGGCGACCGGCACCACCACGCCTCCGTCCACCGCCGGGACTGCGGCCTGACACCGCCCGGCGCCGGAACGGCCGCCCCCTGGACCGGAACGCGCGGCGGGGTGGGCGACCAACATCGTCGAGCCGAGCCGAGCCGAGCCGAGCCGTCCCGTCACCCAGGTCGATGTCCCGAGGGCTCTCCAGGCTGGCGGGAGGCCGGCCATCCTTCGTCCACCGTCATGCGGAAGTGGCCCTTCGTCACGGGGCACCGTCCATGGCGGCATCCACGGCGCCTCACGGAGGTGGCGGCACGTCACCAATCACAGGATTGAGCAAGTTCCCATATCCGCTCCCGTCAATGAAATCGCCCGATCCAAGCTTCCCCACCTCGACGCCTACGACTGGGGAATGTGCCGACAACCGGACTACGGGCAGCGACACGCGCGTGTCGTCGGCGGTCCGTCGTGCTGCATCGGCACGCCGGCAGGACCTACCGTCGGACCCGATACCGGTGGGACACCCGCAGCGCGACCCAGCACGGTCACCACGAGTTCTCCAAGTCCTGTCGAAGATCAGGGCTGAGTTCACCCTCCGACTGCTTCCGCGGAGCAACAGGTCGCGGTCAGGACAGAAACTGCACTGCCAACCGGAGGCGGGGCACCAAAGCGCGCCAAGCAGTGCCAGACCTTCTTGAGCGCCTGCGAGTCGTAATGGTCTGTGCGGGCGGCCCTGCCGATCGCCCAGGGGTCCAGACATCCGTTAACCGCGATCTTGGCGCCCAGGTCGACGTATTCCTGCCCCCGGTAGTCAGGGTGTTGCCGCAGGTGCTCCACGGTCAGCCGGAAGCCTGGATGCCACTCGATCGGGCACGGAAGCCGGCGGGCCGCCTCCTCCACGTCCGTGCCACGGTAGCTGGGGTCCAAGACCAATGCCTCAACATCCCGGTCGAACCTGACGGATCCGTGGATTTGAGCCTCAATGTGTCCGTCCAGGGCGTCCAGCCTGTCAGCCTCGGCCATGCCAATAAGGGCGAAACGGGACACCACGGCGAAGGCTGAGGGTTCCGCCGAGCTGTCTGGATAGCAGAACGTCGCGCGTTCGAGGGTGTCAGTGGTGAGCCGGAAATAGGAAGAGCCGAATCGAGGTGCCCCGCCGACCGGCAAGTTCCGATAGTTGAGTGCCCCGTAGACCGGGCGCTCGTGAGCTGCGGCGTGATCGTACGCGCCGCCGAAGATGCGGCTCTCCCAGCGCCACCGATCTCCGCCCGGGTACGCCGTCAGGCCACCGTTGCTGGTGCCGGTCACAAACTGTGAGTAGTAGACGCCGTCCTCCGCCATCCGAAGAAGAAGCAGTCGATTGCTGACCATGCGGTCGGGGTGAAAGTTCATGGTGAGCTTCAGCCCAGGGGCGAGAGGGGCTCCGGACGAGCGAGCTGTCACGTGCCGCAAGGCTGAGTGGTGAGGTGACCAGGGAGTGCCAGCAACCATCCACGCAGTGTGCACGAACGTCAACGCTCGCCACACGCGAATTTTTCGGCTCGTGTCTCCTCTCTCGTAGTCCCAAAAAGTCCGAGCTGCCGCCTCTGCCTTCTTGGCTGCAGCGATGACGTCGTCTCGGCCGCTTGGCTGCGCCCGGACGAGGCTGCCCGGCACGCCGCGGGCGAGGAATATGTGCCAGACCGACTTCAAGCACGGGGCTGTCCATGCGAAGCGCTGACAGCGAGACCCGCCTGCGGGACCACTTCACGCGGGAGAAGCTGAAGCCTGGGGGCGGAGTGCTCTCCGGGGTAGTCGTCCGCCGGGCGTGGGGCAAGGCGCGGGAAGCCGTGCTCATGTCCGAGGAGTGTGCGTCACCACTCGGGCGGCGCGTCTACGACTGCCCGCACAGCTGCCTGACGGGAGGGCTCAACGCGGGAGTACCGCCGGCGAGGTGGGGAGTGGGGCGGGGAACAGTGTGCAGGTTCTGCCGGCCACCTGCACCCGTGAGGTCTCCGGCCAGGCCGCGACGTCCAGAGGCGCATCGAGAGCCTGGTGGACGTCCGCAGCTACTACCCGGCCGGATGACCGCGACCGGAGAACTTGCCGCGTATTCTCCATAGCCACCCGCAACCTCTCGCCGTCAGCCGGACACCGCCGGCCCCGGCTCAGGCCGTGACACGGTGGGTGTCGGGTGGCCCAGGCTGCCCGGCGCTGCGGATGCCGCCCCGCCTGAGCTGCAAGAACGCCCTGGAACCGATTCCTGGTCCGGGGCGTCTGAAGTGGTGAGCAGAGGTGCCCCCGGCAGGACTCGAACCTGCGACCAAGTGCTTAGAAGGCACCTGCTCTATCCGCTGAGCTACGGGGGCCGGACAGGCCCGGACGGGGCTGCCGTGAGCGGCGCGGGTGCGGCGCGCGGAAGCGACGGTTGGCCTCGAGCACGGCGCGGGGTGCGCGTGGCCAGCCGTTGTCCTGTCGGGGACAGGATAAGGGTGTCCGGGTTTTCTCCCTGTGTTCCACCGTTGCGCCGTCGCGGCGGCGCTGGTGGAGCGGTCCGATAATCGCAGGTGGCGCCGAAGAGCGCAGCGGTATTGCCCGGCGTCCGGCGGGACGTTGTCCACTCGTTACGGCCCTGCCGCCTCACCCGTTATGGACCCGGTGGGTATCGGGAGGAGGTGTCCTTTTCGTCCGACCGGATGATCTGCCCAGGTGGGGTGGGGTCGCCCGGGTGGAGGATTCAGGGTGGTGCGCAAATTGTCATGAACGCAGCTGAATCGTCAAGCGGCTGATTCTCGATGTCTTCGACGGGGTGAATCCGGTTTTCCACATGCCGGGGTTGTCCACACGATTGCGGTGGCGGCTGGCGGGGGTGTCCGCGGCGGGGCAGTCTCGCAGCAACGCAACCAACCGCGGGGGAGTACCTGTGAACGAGACCCTGGTGACCATCGTCGGCAACGCGGCGACCGACGTACGCTACTCCACCACCTCGGCGGGTGTGCCGCTGGCCAGCTTCCGGCTGGCGTCCACCGAACGCCGCTACGACCGCCAGCAGGGCGCCTGGATGGACGGCGAGACCAGCTTTGTGACCGTGTGGGCCTGGCGGTGGATGGCCGAGAACGTGGTGAGTTCGGTGAGCAAGGGTGATCCGCTGGTGGTGACCGGCCGGCTGCGGGTGCGGGACCGGGAGGTCGACGGCAAGCGGAGCATCACTGTTGATGTGGATGCCTGGGCGCTCGGCCATGATCTGGCGCGGGGCACCTCGGCCTTCCGGCGGGCCGTGCGGGCGCGGCCGGAGCTGGTGGAGCAGCAGCCGGTTTGGGGGCGTGGGGAGCCGCAGGTGGCGGT
>NZ_LIQR01000091.1 GCF_001418575.1 Peterkaempfera griseoplana | reverse complement strand
GGCCACCACCGCGGTCTCCGCGGTGAGCCCGGTGAGGGTGAAGGCCGCCGTCGTCGTGCCGTCGGGGGAGAGCACGGCGGTGTGCGGCGCCGGGACGGAGCCGAAGGTCCCCGCCCCGGGCGGCAGCACCAGGGCGAGAGACACCCGCTCGACACCGCCCGGCAGCGCCGCCAGGTCGAGCGGCAGCCGGTGGCCGGACGCGGGCCGCCCCGGGGCGGGCACGCCGGGCAGCCCGGGACCGCCGTGGTGGACGACCCGGCCCGGGGCCGGGGCGCGGCCACCGCCGTCGGTCAGCAGCAGGGCTGCGGCCAGCGGCCCACCGGCCGAGACCTGGATCTCCAGCAGGGTGTGGGGCAGGGGGTGGTTCTGTCCCCGGACCAGCTCGGCGGTCATCGCGCGCCCCCTCCCCCGCGGTCCGCCTACAGGAACGGGGCGATGGCGGGCAGCATGTCCTGGAAGGTGCGGGCCTTGGCCGGGGATCCGATCGCGGCCATCTGCCAGCCGCCGGAGCCGTCGCGGTACACCTTGGCCATGATCTGTCCGGTGTGGGCCCCGCCGCCGGTGAGCTCGTAGCGGGCCAGCTCCTGGCCGTTGGTCTCGTCGACCAGGCGGCAGTGGGCGTTCTCCACCTGCTGGAAGGTCTGCCCGGTGTAGGAGGAGACGGTGAAGACGATCTGGGTGATGTGCACCGGGACCCGGGGCAGGTCCACCAGGATCGACTCGTCGTCACCGCCGGCGCCCACACCGCCGACCAGGTTGTCGCCGGTGTGGCGGATCGAGCCGTCGTTGCTCACCAGGTGCTGGAAGAAGACCACGTCGGCCGGGGTCTTGTCGGCGTAGAGCACCGCCGAGGCGTCCAGGTCGATCTCCCGGGTGCGGGTGCCGAAGAGGCCGCGCCTCGGGGCCGCCTTCCACCCCAGGCCCATCCGGACCACCGACAGCGACTCACCGCTGGACTTCTGCAGGCTGACGCTCTGGCCCTTCGCCAGGTTCACTGACACGGTGCCGTCCTCTCTTCCGGATAGCCCCGATGCCGTCCTGGCCGAGGCCCCCCACTGCGGAGTTACGACGCGGCGCCGCGGGTGCGGGAGCGCGCCCGGGGGCCCGTCCGCCCCCGTGTCCCCCATACCCTATGGCCAACCACGCCCGTCACCACGCCGGGACCGTCCCTTTGTGGCGCTGCTGAGACATTGACCGGGACACCGGCCCGGCACCGCTCCGCGGCCGGCCCCGCAGGGGTGGCCGGCCGCGGAGCGGTGCTCAGACCATGCCTGCTTCGCGCATCTGGCGCAGCTCCTTTTTGAGCTCGCCGAGCTCGTCCCTCAGCCGTGCCGCGACCTCGAACTGCAGCTCCGCGGCGGCGGTGTGCATCTGGTCGGTCAGACTCTGGATGAGCTCGGCCAGTTCGGCGGCGGGCAGGGTCTTGGCATCGCGGCCGTCCGTGCCGTTCCTGCCGAGCGCCGGGACCGGCGCCTTGGTCCGGCCGGCCCCGCGGTAGCCGGTGGAGAGCAGCTCGGTGGTGTCCACGTCCTCACGGGCGATGGTGTCCAGGATGTCGCCGATCTTCTTCCGCAGCGGCTGCGGGTCGATGCCGTGCTCCCGGTTGTACGCCACCTGCTTCTCACGCCGCCGGTTGGTCTCGTCGATGGCCTTCTCCATCGCCGGGGTGATCCGGTCCGCGTACATGTGCACCTGGCCGGAGACGTTTCGCGCGGCGCGGCCGATGGTCTGGATCAGCGAGGTGCCCGAGCGCAGGAACCCCTCCTTGTCGGCGTCCAGGATGGCGACCAGGGACACCTCGGGCAGGTCCAGGCCCTCGCGGAGCAGGTTGATGCCGACCAGGACGTCGTACTCGCCGGCCCGCAGCTCACGCAGCAGCTCCACCCGGCGCAGGGTGTCGATGTCGCTGTGCAGGTACCGCACCCGGATGCCCAGCTCCAGCATGTAGTCGGTGAGGTCCTCGGCCATCTTCTTGGTGAGGGTGGTGATCAGGACCCGCTCGTCCTTCTCCGCACGGGTGCGCACCTCGTGCACCAGGTCGTCGATCTGCCCCTGGGTGGGCTTGACGATCACCTCGGGGTCGATCAGGCCGGTGGGGCGGATGATCTGCTCCACCTGGCCGTCGCCGCGGGAGAGCTCATAGGGGCCCGGCGTGGCGGAGAGATAGACGGTCTGGCCGATCCGGCCCAGGAACTCCTCCCACTTCAGCGGGCGGTTGTCCATCGCCGAGGGCAGCCGGAAGCCGTGCTCCACCAGGGTGCGCTTGCGGGAGGCGTCGCCCTCGTACATCGCGCCGATCTGTGGGACGGTGACATGCGACTCGTCGATGACCAGGAGGAAGTCCTCCGGGAAGTAGTCGAGCAGGGTGTTGGGGGCGGTACCGGGAGAGCGGCCGTCGATGAAGCGGGAGTAGTTCTCGATGCCGGAGCAGGTGCCGATCTGGCGCATCATCTCGATGTCGTAGGTGGTGCGCATCCGCAGCCGCTGGGCCTCCAGCAGCTTGCCCTGCTTCTCCATCCGGGCGAGGGTCTCCTCCAGCTCCTGCTCGATCTCACCGATCGCCCGCTCCATGCGCTCGGGACCGGCCACGTAGTGCGAGGCCGGGAAGATGTAGAGCTCCTGGTCCTCGGAGACAATCTCGCCGGTGAGCGGGTGCAGGGTGTACAGCGACTCGATCTCGTCGCCGAACATCTCGATCCGGACGGCCAGCTCCTCGTACACCGGGAAGATCTCCACGGTGTCGCCCCGCACCCGGAAGGTGCCCCGGGTGAAGGCCAGGTCGTTGCGGGTGTACTGGATGTCCACGAAGCGCCGGAGCAGGGCGTCCCGGTCGATCTCCTCGCCGACCTTGAGCGGGACCATGCGGTCCACGTACTCCTGCGGGGTGCCCAGGCCGTAGATGCAGGAGACCGAGGCGACCACCACCACGTCGCGGCGGGTGAGCAGGGAGTTGGTCGCGGAGTGCCGCAGCCGCTCGACCTCCTCGTTGATCGAGGAGTCCTTCTCGATGTAGGTGTCCGTCTGCGGGACGTAGGCCTCGGGCTGGTAGTAGTCGTAGTACGAGACGAAGTACTCGACGGCGTTGTTGGGGAGCAACTCGCGGAACTCGTTGGCCAGCTGGGCGGCGAGGGTCTTGTTCGGCGCCATCACCAGCGTCGGGCGCTGGAGGCGCTCGATCATCCAGGCCGTGGTGGCGGACTTGCCGGTTCCGGTCGCGCCGAGCAGCACCACGTCCTTCTCGCCCGCGCGGATGCGGCGCTCCAGCTCGGCGATGGCCGCCGGCTGGTCGCCGTTGGGCTGGTAGGGGCTGACGACCTCGAAGGGCGCCACGGACCGCTTGATGTCGGTGATGGGTCGCACGATTCCCACCGTACGACCCGGCACTGACAATGCGGGTGGGCTTCGCCCCTAAGAGGCCACCCGGGAGCCGTCCCGGGCCAGCGAGACCAGCCGTGAGACGGCCCGCAGGTACTTCTTGCGGTAGCCGCCGCGCAGCATCTCCTCGCTGAAGATGGCGTCGAACGGGGTCCCGGAGGCGACCACCGGCAGCTCGCGGTCGTACATCCGGTCCGCGAGCACCACCAGCCGCAGCGCGGTGGCCTGGTCCGGCACCGGGTGCACCCCGCGCAGGAAGACTGCGGAGACGCCGTCGAGCAGTGCGCCGTAGCGGCTGGGGTGGACGGCGGCGAGATGGGCCAGCAGGTCGCCGAAGTCGTCCAGGGAGGCGTCCGGGGTGCGGGCCGCGGCCCGGGTCACGACGGTGTCGGAGTACGGCGGCGGCGCGTCTGGGAGCCCCCGGTGGCGGTAGTCCTCGCCGTCGATCCGCACCGGCCGGAAGTGCGCGGCCAGCCCCTGTATCTCCCGCAGGAAGTCGGCGGCCGCGAAGCGGCCCTCGCCGAGCTTGTCCGGCAGCGTGTTGGAGGTGGCGGCCAGCCGGACGCCGTTCTCCACCAGCCGGCCGAGCAGGGTGGAGACCAGCACGGTGTCACCCGGGTCGTCCAGCTCGAACTCGTCGATGCAGAGCAGCCGGTGTCCGGAGAGCGCCTGCACGGCCTGCTGGAAACCCAGTGCGCCGACCAGGTTGGTCAGCTCCACGAAGGTGCCGAAGGCCTTGGGGCCGGGGGCGGTGTGCCAGAGCGAGGCCAGCAGATGGGTCTTGCCGACGCCGTAGCCACCGTCCAGGTAGACCCCGGCCGGGCCGGCCGGCGCCTGCCCGGTGCGCCGGAACCAGCGGCGGCGTCCACCGCCGGACGCGCCGGCCAGCGTGCCGGCGAACTCCTCCAGCACCCGCACCGCCTCGGCCTGGCTGGGCTGCCCGGGGTCGGGCAGATAGGAGGCGAAGCTCACGCCGCCGAACCGGGGCGGCGGGACCATCTCGGCCACCAGGCGGTCGGCGGGCACGACGGGGTGCCGGTCGGCGAGGCCGGAGGCACGGGTGTTCGGAACAGCAGGCACGGTCATACAGCCTACGGCGCGTGGAAGACTGCCCGGCATGCGCCGTCTTCTTCCCGCCCGCCCCGCCGGGGCCGGCGACTCCCTGGACCCGGACACCCTGGAGGGCCTGGCCGCCGTCTACGCCTACCCCGGGACGACCGGCGCCGGCCGCCCCTGGCTGCGGGCCAACATGGTCGCGTCGCTGGACGGGGCGGCCCGTCTGGACGGCCACTCCGAGGGCCTGTCCGGCGCGGCGGACAAGCGGATCTTCGGGGTGCTGCGGGCGCTGTCGGACGTGGTGCTGGTGGGCGCCGAGACGGTGCGCAGCGAGGGCTACCGCCCGGCCCGGGCGCGGGAGGCGTTCGCCGGTGCGCGGGCGGCGCTCGGGCAGGCGCCCGCGCCGGCGATCGCGGTGGTCACCCGCACGCTGGACCTCGATCTGTCCGCCCCGTTGTTCACCGAGCCGCTGCTGCCCACGGTGGTGATCACCGCCGGGAGCGCGCCCGCCGAGGCCCGGCGGGCCGCGGCTGCGGTCACGGATCTGGTGGTGGCCGGCGAGGAGCGGGTGGACATGGCGGCGGCCGTCCGGGCGCTGGCCGAGCGCGGCTGGACCAGGCTGCTCACCGAGGGCGGCCCCCGGCTGCTGGGCCAGCTGGCAGCGGCCGGGCTGCTGGACGAGCTCTGTCTGTCGCTGGCACCGCTGGTCACCGTGGGGGAAGCGCCACGGATCATGCACGGCCCGCTGGCGGCCGAGGTCCGGCGGATGGAGCTGGGCTCCCTGCTGGAGGAGGACGGCTTCCTCTTCGCCCGCTACACCCGCGCCGGCTGAACGGCCCGTCGCGGACGCTGCCGCCGCCCCCGCCCCGGCCGAACGGCCCCGGCGGGCCCTCCGGCGGCGCGCCCGGCGGATGCCCGGTCACGCCTCGGTCACCCCGGGGGGCCGCCGCAGGGAGCACCCGGGGCGCCGCCGCGCCCGGGACCGGCCCTTCGCTTTCCCGGGTGCGCCGCGCCGCGGAGGGGCACTATGGGGAGCAGGCAGGGAGCCGGGGACCTGGAACAGAGGGGACTCACGTGTTCACCACCGTACTGATGATCGAGAAGGCGCTCTCGGACGCCGATGTCGAGCTGGTCACCAACCTCCACGGCGAGGAGCAGGTCTCCTTCGTCGTCCTGATGCAGCCCCGCGGCCGCCAGGACGAGCTGCTGCGCGCCCTGGACGACGTCGCCCTCGGCCGTCTGGAGGAGGCCGTCCACGAGCGGGAGGAGGACAGTACGGCGACGCCCGCGGACCAGGCCCTGGAGCACACCGTGGCCCAGCTGCGCGCCGCCGGCTCGGAGGCGGTCGGGCACGTGGTGGCGGACAACCCGCTGGGCATCCTGCGCACGGTGGTGGAGGACACCAAGGCCGACGAGGTCATCGTGCTCACCTCGCCGCACTTCGTGGAGGAGTTCTTCCACCGCGACTGGGCCTCCCGGGCCCGGCACAAGGTGGGGGTGCCCGTGCTCAAGCTCTTCGCGCACGACGTCTGACCGCTCGCGGTGGTGCAGAATCGTCCTTGCGTTTGCGGCCGCCCCTCGGCCCGCTGCCGCAGGACAGAACCGCCCACCACCCTCGGAGAACCCCGTGAGCGACGCCCCGAGCGATCTGCACGCCCCGCACTTCATCGGCATCGGCGGCGCGGGCATGTCCGGCCTGGCGAAGATCCTGGCCCTGCGCGGCGCGGAGGTGTCGGGCAGCGACGCCAGGGAGTCGGCCACCGTCGCGGCGCTGCGGGCGGCCGGGGCCCGGGTGTCCGTCGGGCACGCCGCGGAGCACGTACCGGCGGCGGCGAGCTGCATCGTGGTCTCCAGTGCGATCCGCCAGGACAACCCGGAGCTGGCCGAGGCCCATCGGCGGGGACTGCCGGTGATCCACCGGGCGGACGCGCTGGCCGCGCTGATGACGGGCCGCCGGGCGATCGCGGTGGCCGGCACCCACGGCAAGACCACCACCACCAGCATGCTCGCGGTGGCCCTCACCGGACTGGGCCTGGACCCCTCGTACGCCATCGGCGGCGACCTGGACGAGCCCGGCAGCAACGCCCACCACGGCACCGGCGAGATCTTCGTCGCCGAGGCGGACGAGAGCGACCGGTCCTTCCACAAATACACGCCCGAGGTGGCGATCGTGCTCAACGTGGAGCTGGACCACCACGCCAACTACGCCTCCATCGAGGAGATCCACGAGTCCTTCGAGGCCTTCGTGGACCGCGTCACCCCGGGCGGCACCCTGGTGGTCTCCGCGGACCACCCCGGGGCCCGGGAGCTGACCGCCCGGGTCGCCGGCCGCCCCGGGCTGCGGGTGGTCACCGTCGGGGAGTCGCCCGACGCCACACTGCGGGTCCTGTCGGTGACGGCCCGCGGGATGTCCAGCGAGGTCGTGGTGGAGCTGGACGGCGCCCCGCTGGCCTTCACCGTCTCGGTCCCGGGCCGCCACTACGCGCACAACGCGGTCGCCGCGCTGGCCGCCGGCGTCGCGCTCGGGGTGGACGCCCGGGAGCTGGCCGCGGCGCTGGGCAAGTACACGGGTGTGCGGCGCAGGCTGCAGCTCAAGGGGGCCGCCCGCGGCGTCCAGGTGATCGACTCCTATGCCCACCACCCCACCGAGATCGCCGCCGACCTGGAGGCGATCCGGGAGAACGCCGGCGGCGGCCGGGTGCTGGTGGTCTTCCAGCCGCACCTCTTCAGCCGCACCCAGCAGCTGGGCACCGAGATGGGGCAGGCGCTGTCCCTCGCCGACGCCGCGCTGGTGCTGGACATCTACCCGGCCCGTGAGGACCCGATCCCCGGTGTGACCAGCGAGGTCATCATCGACGCCGCCCGCCGGCACGGCCTGGCGGCGACCGCGGTGCACTCCATGGCCGAGGTGCCGGCGGCGGTCGCCGCGCTGGCCCGTGAGGGCGACCTGGTGCTCACCATGGGTGCCGGTGACGTCACCGCGCTCGGCCCGGAAATCCTGACCCACCTCGGCGGTGTTGAGGCTGGTGCCTGACCCGCGGTGCCAGGCCTATCGGAAGGGAGCCCGACGTGACACAGAAGACCGGTGAGTACCCGGTCCGCAAGAGCGACGCGGAGTGGCGGGAGCAGCTGACGCCGCAGGAGTACCACGTGCTCCGTGAGGCGGGCACGGAGCGCCCGCACACCGGGGAGTACACCGACACCAAGACGGTCGGCGTCTACTCGTGCCGTGCGTGCGGCGCCGAGCTGTTCACCTCCGAGACCAAGTTCGACAGCCACTGCGGCTGGCCGAGCTTCTACTCCCCGCTGGCCGAGGACCGGGTGGAGTACATCGAGGACACCTCCTTCGGGATGCGCCGGGTGGAGGTCCGCTGCGGCAGCTGCGGCTCCCATCTGGGCCATGTCTTCGAGGGCGAGGGCTACGCCACGCCGACCGACCAGCGGTACTGCATCAACAGCATCTCGCTGCGGCTGCAGCCCCAGGAGGGCTGATCAGCGGGCTGATCACAGGGTGCGGGTGTAGCGCCACTCGGCGACATAGGGCTGGTAGCCGAGCCACTCGTTGACCGCCAGCATCGGGGCGTTGCCGGAGTCGTTGCCGGTCAGCGCCTCGATACAGTCCTGCGCGCGGGCCCGGTGCAGGGAGTCGGCCTTGACCAGCCGGGCCAGCCCCCGGCCGCGGTGCGCCCGCAGGGTGCCGGTCATGCCCGAGAGGTAGCGGCCGCGGCGGTCGGTGTGGGCCGCGGTGAAGGCGGCGACCTCCCCGTCCACCAGAGCGACCGTGCTGAGGTGCCGGTCCAGCGCCGGGTGCCGCCAGGTGGTGGCGATCCAGTCGTCGTAGGAGATGGTGCCGACGGCCACATCACCGGGCTCGTCCCGGCTGGTGGCCACGTCCGCCGCGTAGAGCGGGCCTGGGTCGTCGGCGAAGTCCGCGGCGGTGCACAGGGTCACGTCCTCGGGGACCGCCGGGGCGGGGGGCGGCGGCGTGGCCAGGTCCAGCCGCAGGGCGCGGGAGCGGCTGCCCCGCCGGTAGCCGCGCCGCTCGGCGAAGCCCGGGGAGATCCCGTCGTCCATCGTCCAGCTGTAGACCTGTCGGGCGCCCACCGCGCGCAGATACTCCTCGGCGGTGGCCAGCAGGGCGCCGCCGGCGCCCCGGCCGCGGTGGTCCGCGTGCACCGCGAGGTTGCAGTAGCCCTGGCCGGGCTCGGCCGCGTCCGGGACGAGACCGGTGTGGGCCACCCCGGCGACCGCGCCGTCCACCTCGGCGACCCAGAGCCGGTGGCGCTGCGCCGCGGGGGCCTCGGCCACCTCCCAGGCCACCGTCCCGGGCGTGGTCACCAGGTGCGGATAGGCCGAGCGGACGGCCGCGGCCGCCCCCTCGGCGTCGGACGGGCGGAAGTGCCGGACGGTCGGTGTCATGCCGCGGCACCGTACGCCGGTGCCCGTCCGGCCGCACCCGGATTTCGCGGCGCGGCGCGGCGGCTCACATCCAGCCCTGGGAGCGGAAGCTCAAATCCAGCTCTGAGAATCGCCGTCACCGGTTCGCAGCCACCCGCGCGGGATACATCATCGGCACCGGGCCGGGCACGGGGGTCTCGACCCGGTACCGCCCCCGCGGGGGCGGTACGGACTTCGCCGCACTGCGGCGGGCGGGCATCGGCGCCGGGCCCGCCGCGGTGCGCAGCATGAAGGGGGCGCCCATGGAACGCAGCACTGCCCTCCCCGCGCTGGGGGTCGGCATCGGCTGGCGGGCGGAGATCGACACGGTGGTGGAGCAACTGCCGGACGTCGACTGGGTCGAAGTGGTCGCGGAGAACATCTGCCTGGACCATCTGCCGGAGTCGCTGCGCCTCCTGCGCGGGCGCGGCACCACCGTCGTACCGCACGGTGTCTCACTGGGCCTCGGCGGCGCCGATCTGCCCGATCCCGGCCGGCTGGCCGCGCTGGCGGCCGCCGCGCAGGCGCTGGATGCGCCGCTGGTGACGGAGCATCTGGCCTTCGTCCGGGCGGGCGGCGGCCACACCGGGCAGCCCCGGCTCGAAGCCGGCCATCTGCTGCCGGTGCCACGCAGCCGGGACGCCCTCGCCGTGATCGCCGAGAATGTGCGGATCGCCCAGCAGGAGCTGCCGGTGCCGCTGGCCCTGGAGAACATCGCGGCTCATCTCGCCTGGCCGGACGACGAGTTGACCGAGGGGCAGTTCCTGGCGGAGCTGGTGGAGCGCACCGGGGTGCGGCTGCTGGTCGACGTGGCCAATCTGCACACCAACCGGGTCAACCTCGGGCTGGACCCGGCGGCCGAGCTCGCCGCGCTGCCGCTGGAGGCCGTCGCCTATGTGCATGTGGGCGGCGGGGTGATGATCGACGGCGTCTGGCACGACACCCACGCCCACCCGGTCACCGAGCCGGTGCTGGAGGTGCTGGCGGAGCTGTGCTCGCGCAGCCGGCCGCCGGGCGTCCTGCTGGAGCGGGACGACGGCTTCCCGCCGCCCGCGGAGCTTGCGGCGGAGTTGGGGGCGATCCGCGCCGTGCTGCACGGCAGGGAGGTGGCGGTCCATGTCTGAGGAGTACGAGTACCTGGTGGCGGCGGACGCCGGGGAGCCGGGTACGGTGCTGGCCAGGGCTCGCCTGGCGCACCGTCAGGCCGAGCTGCTCGCCGCTCTGGTGGCGGGCGGTCCGACGCCGCCCGGCTTCGTCCCGGAGCAGCTGCGGATCCAGGCCGCGGGGCTGGCCGCCAAGCGCCGCGACACGGTGGCCAGGGTGGCGCCCGAGCTGCCGGCGCTGCTGGGCGGGCGTTTCGCGGCGGACTTCGGCCGCTATGCGACGGGCACCCCGATGACCGGCGGCTACCGCACCGACGCACTGGCCTTCGTCCGCTGGGTGCTGGACCACGACAAGGAACTGACCAAGCATCAGAACAGTGCGCTGCTGCGCTGGTACGGCGACCGGGCGGGTCCGGCCCCGCGCCGGCGGATCCGGGCGCGGCTGCGCGCACCGCTGGGAGCCGTCGGCCGCCTGGGCGGGCGGCCCGGAGGGGGGCACTGATGTGGCGGACCGAGTTCACCGTCGCCTGCACCCTGATGCTGGCGACCTCGCTCAACGCGGGCTGGGCCGGCACCCGGATGCGCCGGGTGCCCGACCCGCAGGGCCTTCCCGGCCGGGGTCTGCCGCTGCTGGACACGGCCTTCCTGGCCGGCGGACCGCGCCGGGCTGTGGACGTCGCCCTGGTACGGATGCACCAGCAGGGCCGGGTGACCGTCTCCCGTGCGGGACTGGTCACCGTGACCGACCCGCAGCCCTGGGACGAGGTGGAGGCCGCGCTGGTCGCCGCCGCCGGACCGCAGCGGCAGCGCGACCTGGCCCCGCTGCGGCTGGAGGCGATGCGCAGTCCGGCCGTCCAGGCGATCGGTGAGCGGCTGGCCGACCGCGGACTGATGCGCCGTCCGGCGGCGCACCGGCGGGCGCGGACCGCCCGCACACTTCTGGTCCTGGCCATGATGCTGACGCTGGGGCTGGGGGTGGTCGCCACCGTCGGGTGGATGAACGAGCACTTCGGCAGCTCCGGGGACGGCGACCCCGGCTTCCCGCCGTTCTTCGCCTTCATCGGACTGTTCGGCTACGGGGTGCTGGTCCTCGCGGTCACCGGGGTGGGGCGCAGCAGGGTCAGCCCGGCCGGACGCCGTCAGCTCCAGCTGATGCAGAGCGGTGGACGGCCCTGGCGGCCGCACGACGCGGTCGCGGCGCCGGACCCGGTGGCGCTGGGGGTGGTCGCGCTGGGAGGCACCGCGCTGCTCACCGACGGGGCGCTGCGCACGGCGCTCGCCGCGGTGCCGCCGGCGGGGAGCGGGGCCGCCGGGGCGGACTGGCCGAGCGGCGCGGGGACGCCCGCCACCTGGTGCGGGGCGTCGTCGTCCTGCGGATCCACCTCGTCCCCGCACTCCTCGTCCCCGCACTCCTCGTCCCCGCACTCCTCCCCGCACTCCTCGTCCGGCTGTGGAGCCTCGTCGGGCTGCGGCGCGGCTTCGGGCTGCGGGTCGTCCTCGTCCGGCTGCGGCTCCTCGTCGTCCTGCGGCTCCTCGTCGAGCTGCGGTTCCTCCTCGTCCTGCGGCTCCTCGTCGTCCTGCGGCGGCAGCACCTGACGGGTCACAGTTCGGTATCACGCGCCGGATCGCCGTTCACCGGGCGGTCCGGCGGATTACAACAGCCGCATGTGGTTGCTGTTGCTGCTGGCCGCCTGCACGGTCACCGTCCTGTCGTGCGTGCACCTGGTCGGTATCGTGGCCGCCGCCGACCTCTCCGCCGAGGACGACCCCCTGCCGCCCGACGGATCCGTACGGGTCGGCCTCTACGAGACCGCTTACCTGGCCGGCGGGCCGGAGCGGGTGGTGGATCTGGCCATGGTGCTGATGGCGGCCCAGCGGCGGCTGCACCCCGCGCACACCGGCTGGACGACGGTGGTGGACCCGCAGGGGCGGGACGGGGTGGAGCGCGACCTGATCAGCGCGGTGGGCCCCGACGGCCAGTGCCGCACCGGCGATCTGCGCCGGGCCCTGGCCGAGAGCCCCGCCGTACGGGAGATCGGCGCCCGGCTGGCGCTGGCGGCCCTGGCGACCCCGGTCGCGGTACGGGAGCGGGCGGTCGACGCGGTCGCCCGGGTGCGCCGGTCGCTGCTGCTGACCGCGGTGCTGCTGGCCGCCGGCCTGGTCCTGGGCGGGGGCGGCGGGGGCCGGCTGCCGGCGATGCTCTCCTGGTTCTCGCTGCCGCTGATCCTGGGCGGCGGCACCCTGCTGATGGCCAGGGTGGACGTCCGCCCGTACACCCGGTGGGCGACCCCGGCCGGGCGCGAGGTGCTGCGCGAGGTACGGATCCCCGGGCCCGGCGACGAGCGGCAGCTGCTGACCGCCGTGGCGGTCAGCGGCCCGTCCGCCGTACCCGACCCGCTGCTGCGGGCCGCGCTGAGGGCCCCGCGCCGCTGAACCGGCGGCGGGGGCCCCGGCCCGCGGTCAGACCAGACCGGCCAGCAGCTCCGCGACCGGCTTGCGGCGGCCGGTGTAGAACGGCACCTCCTCGCGGACGTGCAGCCGGGCGCGCGAGCCGCGCAGATGCCGCATCAGGTCCACGATCCGGTGCAGCTCGTCGGCCTCGAAGGCCAGCACCCACTCGTAGTCGCCCAGGGCGAAGGACGCCACCGTGTTGGCCCGTACATCCGGGTAGCCGCGCGCCATCATGCCGTGCTCGGCGAGCATCTGACGGCGCTCCTCGTCGGGGATGAGGTACCAGTCGTAGGAGCGGACGAACGGGTAGACGCAGACATAGCCGCGCGGGTCCTCGTCGGCGAGGAAGGCCGGGATGTGCGACTTGTTGAACTCGGCGGGCCGGTGCAGCGCCATGTTCGACCAGACCGGCTCCAGGTGGCGGCCCAGCCGGGTGCGGCGGAAGCGGTTGTAGGCGTCCTGGAGCGCGTCGGAGGTCTCGGCGTGCCACCAGACCATCAGGTCGGCGTCGGCGCGCAGCCCGGAGACGTCATAGGTGCCGCGCACCACGACGTCCTTCTCCCGCAGCTGCGCGATGAGCTCCTCGACCTCGGTGGCGAACTCCGAGCGGTCGTCCGGCAGCGCGTCCTTGAGCCGGAAGACCGACCACATGGTGTAGCGGACGACCTGGTTGAGGTCGCGGGCCTTCTTCTTCTCGGGCTGGGTGCTCTCGGTCATGACCTCATTGTCCCTTCTGCGACGGCACCCGGATCACCGGGTGCCCACTGCGGTGAGTGCGGCGGTCACCGCCTCCGCGGCCTGCCGGGCGCTCGCGATGCAGGCGGGGATGCCGACGCCCTCGTAGACCGCCCCGCACAGCGCCAGCGAGCCGTGCCGGGCGACGTCCTGCCGGATCCGCCGCACCCGGTCCTGGTGCCCGACCGGGTACTGCGGCAGCCCGCTCTCCCAGCGGGTCACCTCGGCCGCGTACGGGGCGGTGCCCAGCCCCACCGCCTCCCTGAGGTCGGCCAGCGAACGGGCCACCAGCTCCTCGTCCGGCAGCCCGAGGTCGGCGGTCTCGCCCTGCCGGCCCACCGAGGTGCGCAGCAGGAAACCCTCCGGCGCCGACCGGTCGAGCCAGCCCCACTTGTTGCTGGAGAAGGTGGACGCCTTGATGGCGCGGCCGTCCACCGGCGGCACCAGGAACCCGCTGCCCACCGGCCGTCCGGGCAGCTCGGAGCGCCGGAACGCCATGGTCACCAGGGCCATGCCGGCGTACTCCACCGTCCCCAGCTCGGCCGCCGCCGCCGGCGCCTCGTCGGCGAGCAGCCGGGCCGCCACGGGGGCCGGCACCGCCAGCACCACCGCGTCGGCGGCCAGTTCGCGCTCCCCCGCCGCATCCCGGACCACCAGGCGCCACCCGTCGGGGGTGCGCCGCAGCGACCGTACGGCCGTGCCGGGGCGCAGGTCCGCGCCGGCTGCCCGGACCGCGTCCGCGACCGCGAGCGGCAGCCTGCCGATCCCGCCGCGGATGCCCTGGAAGACCGGCTGCGGCACCGCCGGGGCCGTCTCCGCGGCCCTGCGCTGCAGCGCTGCGACGCCCTCCAGCAGGGAGCCTCCGGACTGCGCCACGGGCAGCAGTTGCGGTACCGCCGCCCGCAGGGAGATCCGGTCGGCGTGCCCGGCGTAGACGCCGCCGAGCAGCGGCTCCACCAGCCGGTCGACCACCTCGCGGCCGACCCGGGCGGCGACCCAGTCGCCGATGGAGACGTCGTCGCCGACCTCGGTGGGCGGCAGCTCCAGGTCCTGCCGGGCGCGGGCCAGTCCCTCGGCCGACAGCACCCCGGTCCGTTCCAGCGCGGCCAGGTCGCCGGGCACGCCCATCACATGGCCGGTGGGCATCGGGCGCAGCGCTCCCCTGGTCCAGAAAGCGGCCTTGGCCGTCTGCGGCGGCTCCAGCTCCTCCGCCAGGCCGACCGCGCGGGCCAGCTCCACCGCCTCGGGCCGCCGGGCCAGCATCGACTCCGCACCCAGGTCCACCGCGACACCGCCGACCTCGCCGCTCCGCAGCTTGCCGCCGAACCGCTCCGACGCCTCCAGCACGGTGACGCGGGCCTGCGGTCCGGTGCCGCCCGCGACGCCGGAGAGGAAGGCTGCGGCTGCCAGCCCGGCGACACCGCCGCCGACCACGACCACCCGGGGCGGTCCCGCCGCCGCCCGCTGGTCGGTGTCGCTGGGGCGGTCGGCGGCTGCAGTTCGGTCCATGCCTCCACTCTCGCAGACGCCCGGATCCGGCTCTCAGGCCCCCGTCGGCCGTCGCCGTCCGCACCGTGACCGTTTCGGGATGCGGCAGCCGGAACCCGGGCGCGGCGCGGGCGGTCCAAGCGCTGTCCGCCGGGCGCCGGCGGCTCGTCGGTACGAGGGGGACAGCGGGATGGGCGGTAGAGCGGCGATCGCGGCAGGGGGTGCGCTGCTGGCGGCGCTGGCGCTGCTGGGCAGCGGATGCAGCGCGGGGACGGACGGCAGCAGCGCCGACTCGGCGGTGGGAAAACGCGCCGCCGGGAGCGGCAGCGCGGCCAATGCCGACGTGGCGGCGCAGCCCGCGGCACCGGGCGCCGCACCGGGCGCCACCGCCGGCGCGGCGGGCAACGCGACGGACGGGCGCTCCATCGCCTACACCGCCGAGCTGAAGCTGGCGGCCAAGGACGTGTCCGGGGCGCTGGAGCGGCTGCGCGCCCTCACCGCGGCCGCCGGGGGCTATGTCAGCAGCGAGACGGTGCAGGGCGGCGACGGTACGGCGGAGGGCTCGGACGGGCCCCCGGACGGTTCCCAGGTGGTGGTGAAGGTCCCCTCAGCGGCCTTCGACCGGACGCTGAGCAGCTTCGGGCAGCTGGGCAAGGTGGTTCAGCAGCACCGCGAGGCGGAGGACGTCACCGACAAGGTGGTCGATGTCACCAGCCGGCTGCGGACCCAGCGCGCCAGTGTGGACCGGGTCCGCACGCTGATGGGCAGGGCGGAGCGGATCACCGATGTGGTGGCGCTGGAGGGCGAGCTGAGCCGCCGCGAGGCGGATCTGGAGTCGCTGGAGAGGCAGCAGGAGGAGCTGACCTCGCGCACCTCGCTCTCCACCATCACCGTCGACCTCGTCACGGTGGCTCCGCCGGTCGCGGCCGCCCGG
>NZ_LIQR01000090.1 GCF_001418575.1 Peterkaempfera griseoplana | reverse complement strand
CCCCCGTGCCCCCGTGCCCCGGCGGTCCGTGCGGTCCGGCGCACCGTCCGGCCCCGCTGAAGTCGGCCGGCCGTCAGCCGGCTGCGCGGGGTGGCCCTGCGCTGCCTGCCGGGTGAGGCGGCGCATGATGGGGAGCGCAGCCGGTTTTGGGAGCGGACGAGGAGACCTCGATGAACGACCCCGGATCCGTCGCCGCCGACTCGCCGCAGGGCACACCCACCCTGGAGTTCGACGGGACGACCCCGTACGAGGACTATGTGCACGCCGACGTCCTCACCCACCTCCAGCAGCCGCTCTCGGACGACCCCGGGGAGATGGCGTTCCTGGTCACCACCCAGGTGATGGAGCTCTGGTTCGCCCTGCTCGTCCACGAGTGGCGTACCGCCCGCGACGCCCTCGGCCGGGGCGACGTCGACGACGCCATGGACGCACTGCACCGCAGCATCGCCGCCCACCGGGCGCTCAACGAGTCCTGGCAGCCGATCGCCGCCCTCACCCCGGTGCAGTTCAACGCCTACCGCGGTGCACTCGGTGAGGCCTCCGGCTTCCAGTCCGCGGTCTACCGGCGGATGGAGTTCCTGCTCGGGGACAAGTCACCGTCGCTGCTGCAGCCGCACCGCGGCCACCCCCGGGTGCACGCCGAACTGGAGGCCGCCCTGGCCGAGCCCTGCCTGTACGACGCGGTGCTGGGGCATCTGTGGCGGGAGGGACTGCCCGTGCCGCAGGAGGTGCTGCAGCGGGACGTCAGGGAGCTCTACACGGCCCACCCGGGGGTGGAGGAGGTCTGGCGGCAGATCTACGCCGGGCCGCAGCACAGCCCTCTGGTGGCGTTGGGCGAGGCGCTCACCGACATCGGCGAGCTGGTGTGGCGGTGGCGGAGCGACCATCTGCTGGCCACCCGCCGGGCCATGGGGTCCAGGGCCGGCAGCGGGGGGTCACCGGGGGTGGCCTGGCTGGAGAAGCGTGCGGCACGCGCGGTCTTCCCCGAGCTGTGGACGGCGCGCAGCCATGTCTGACCCGGCGCGGCGAGCGCACCGCACCCCGGCCGAGCTGGGCTTCGACCCCTGGTCACCCGCGTTTGTGGCGCACCCCTACGACGTCTACGCCCGGCTGCGCGACCATGCGCCGGTGGCCTGGTACGAACCAAGCAACCAGTGGCTGGTCTCCCGGCACGCGGACGTCGGCGCGCTGCTGCGCGACCGCCGGCTGGGCCGCAGTTATCTGCACCGCTTCAGCCACGAGGAGTTCGGCCGCACCCCGCCGCCGCCCGAGCACGAGCCCTTCCACACCCTCAACGGCCATGGCCTGCTCGACCTGGAGGCCCCCGACCACACCCGGATCCGCCGGCTGGTGTCCAAGGCCTTCACCCCGCGGATGGTGGAGTCGCTGCGCCCGGCGGTCCGCAGGATCGCCACCGGGCTGGTCGGCGGGCTGGTCGCGGACGGCGGCGGCGATCTGGTGGCGGGGGTGGCCGAGCCGCTGCCGGTGGCTGTGATCGCGGAGATGCTGGGCATCCCCGAGGGCGACCGGCCGCTGCTGAGGCCCTGGTCGGCCGCCATCGTGGGGATGTTCGAGCTCAATCCCACGCCGGAGGCGGCGGACCGGGCGGTCCGCGCCAGCATCGAGTTCTCCGGCTATCTGCGTGCGCTGATCGCGGAGCGCCGCAGGGCACCGGGTGACGACCTGGTCTCCGCGCTGATCGCAGCCCATGACGAGGGCGACCGGCTCAGTGAGCAGGAGATGGTCTCCACCTGTGTGCTGCTGCTCAACGCCGGCCATGAGGCCACGGTGAACACCACGGCCAACGGCTGGTGGGCACTGCTGCGCAACCCGGACCAGCTGGCGGCGCTGCGGGCCGATCCCGAGGCGCTGCTGCCGACGGCGGTGGAGGAACTGCTGCGCTACGACACCCCGTTGCAGATGTTCGAGCGCTGGGTGCTGGACGACATCGAGATCGCCGGGGTGACCGTGCCGCGGGGCGCGGAGGTGGCTCTGCTGTTCGGCTCCGCCAACCGGGATCCGGCCCGTTTCGCCGAGCCGGACCGGTTGGACCTGGCCCGTACCGACAACCCGCACATCACCTTCGGCGCGGGCATCCACTTCTGTCTGGGTGCGCCGTTGGCCCGGCTGGAGCTGGCGGAGTCGTTCGGTGCGGTGCTGCGGGCCGCGCCGGGGCTGCGGTTGGTGGCGGAGCCCGGGTGGCAGCCGGGCTATGTGATCCGGGGTCTGTCGGAGCTGCTGGTCGAGGTGTGACCCCGGCCGGCGCAGCGGTCCGGCCGGGGCAGGGCCGGTCGGGTCATGGGCCGCGCCGGGTCAGGGCCGCGCCGGGACGGTGAGGCGCCAGGCGGCGGGCCGGACGGTCCAGGTGCGGGTGCGGACCGGCCCGGCGAGCTCGCTGTCGGCCTCGTAGCTGAAGCCGCGGCCGGCCACGGTGAGGGTGTGCGCCCTCACCCGCAGGGTGTCGCCGTCCGCCGACGGGGGGCGGACCAGGACCTCCACGGCACCCTCGGCGGCGTCCTCGGCCGCACCGGTGCCGGCGCCCGTGCCGTCGAGGGTGGTGAGCCGGGCCGCCACCAGCCAGACGGGGTGGTCGATGTCGGCCAGCAGGGTGCCGTCGACCTCCACCCTGAGCCGCTGGCCGGAGGCGTCGGCCAGGCCGGAGGCGCCGGGTCGGACGGCCCGGGCCAGGATGCGGGCGGTACGGCCGAGGCCGGCCGGGGTCAGCAGTGACCACCATGGGCCGGCTGGGTAGCCCGAGCCGGGATGGGTCCCCTGCTCGGATGCAGGGGATTTCGCTGAGGGCGAACACGGCGTCGTATCGGCGCCCGCGGCGGGTCCGTGCGCTGCGGTGGCGGCGGGCGCGCCCCCGTTCGGGCCGTGTGCTTCCGTACGCGCGCCGGCGCCCGGGGCGGTGGTCTGCGCGGAGCCGTGGTGCGGGTCGAGGCGGGCCGGTGCGCGCCCCGGAATGCACAGCCCGCCGAGCACCACTCCGCCGCTGTCGTCCACCAGCAGATCCATGCTCCGCTCATGTCCGCCGAGCACCGCGCGGGCTGCCGCCACAGGCTCGGTGGGAATGCCCAAAGCCCTGGCCAGGGCCACTGTGGCGGTCCCGCCGACAGGTATCAGGCCCACCGGGTCGGCGGCCAGTTCACGCTGCCGGTGCAGGGTCTGCACCACCCGCTGCAGAGCCCGGTCGTCACCGATCACCACCGGTCGTTTCCGGCCTCTGTGGGACAGCACCCGGTCGAGTTCCGCGGTGTTCTCCGGCACCGCCACCTTGACCGCGGCGCCACCGCACAGCACGTCCTTGGCGATCCGTACGGACTCCCCGTCCACCCGTCGGGCCGTGGGGGCGATGACAACCAGCAGCGGCTGTCCCGCCGTGCGCTCGGACGACACCAGCGGTCCTTCCTCAGGTAATCTCTCGGTGCAAGAGCCCCTTGCGCTGTTGCGCCAGGGGCTTCGTCTATCTCGGGGCCGAATCCGGCGGCCTTCCGCCGCCAGGATGCCCCGCCCGGAAGGGGTGTACGCCTGTGCCCGCACTCGTGCTCGTCGGCGCTCAGTGGGGTGACGAGGGCAAGGGAAAGGCCACCGACCTCCTCGGCGGTTCGGTCGACTACGTGGTCCGCTACCAGGGTGGCAACAACGCCGGTCACACAGTGGTCGTCGGTGATCAGAAGTATGCGCTTCACCTGCTCCCTTCCGGCATCCTCAGCCCCAACTGCACCCCGGTCATCGGCAACGGTGTGGTCATCGACCCCGGGGTGCTGCTCTCCGAGCTGTCGGGCCTGCAGGAGCGGGGCATCGACACCTCCAAGCTGCTGATCTCGGGCAACGCCCATCTGATCACGCCGTACCACCGGACCCTCGACAAGGTCTCGGAGCGGTTCCTCGGCAAGCGACGGATCGGCACCACCGGCCGCGGTATCGGCCCGGCCTACGCCGACAAGATCAACCGGGTGGGTATCCGGGTCCAGGACCTCTTCGACGAGTCCATCCTCCGGCAGAAGGTGGAGGCGGCCCTCGACGACAAGAACCAGATCCTGGTCAAGCTCTACAACCGCCGCGCCATGCCGGCCGACCTGGTGGTGCAGGAGTACCTCGGCTACGCCGAGAAGATCCGGCCCTTCCTCGCCGACACCACCCTGGTCCTCAACCAGGCGCTGGACGCCGGCAAGGTGGTGCTGCTGGAGGGCGGCCAGGGCACCCTGCTGGACGTGGACCACGGCACGTACCCCTTCGTCACCTCGTCCAACCCGACCTCCGGTGGCGCCTGCACCGGCTCGGGCATCGGCCCCACCCGCATTGACCGGGTGATCGGCATCCTCAAGGCCTACACCACCCGCGTGGGCTCCGGTCCGTTCCCGACCGAGCTGTTCGACGCGGACGGCGAGGCGCTGCGCCGGATCGGCGGCGAGCGCGGTGTCACCACGGGCCGGGACCGCCGCTGCGGCTGGTTCGACGCGGTGATCGCGCGCTATGCGACCCGGGTCAACGGCCTCACCGACTTCTTCCTCACCAAGCTGGACGTGCTCACCGGCTGGGAGCAGATCCCGGTCTGCGTGGCCTATGAGATCGACGGGCGCCGCGTCGAGGAACTGCCCTACAACCAGTCGGACTTCCACCACGCCAAGCCGGTCTACGAGATGCTGCCGGGCTGGTCGGAGGACATCACCAAGGCGAAGACCTTCTCGGACCTGCCGAAGAACGCGCAGGCCTATGTGAAGGCGCTGGAGGAGATGTCCGGAGCCCCGATCTCCGCCGTGGGCGTGGGTCCGGGCCGCACCGAGACCATCGAGATCAACTCCTTCCTCTGAGCAGGACACCGCCGGGGACCCTGGCCTCTTTGAACTAGAACATAACTCTGTTGCCTCTAGTTCAAAGCAGGGCTAGGGTCCCTCGGTATGCCCGCCACGACACCGGTGCCCACCGTCCTGCACGGCCGGTACGTCCGCCTGGAGCCGCTCACCCTGGACCATGTCCCCGACCTCTTCGCCGCCGGCGGAGCGGACGACGAGGTGTGGCGCTGGATCTCCGTGGAGACCCCCAGGACCCAGTCCGACCTGCGGGATCTCGCCCGCAAGGTGCTCGACGACGGCTCCCATGTCGCCTTCGTGGTGATCGGCCTCGCCGACGGGCGCGCGATCGGCTGGACCACCTACCTCGACATCAGCGAGCAGGACGAGCGGCTGGAGATCGGCTGGACCTGGTACGGCCGCACCCACTGGGGCACCGCCGTCAACACCGAGTGCAAACTGCTGCTGCTCACCCATGCCTTCGAGGACCTCGGTTTCGGACGGGTGCAGTGGAAGACCCACCACCGCAATGAGCGCTCCCAGCGGGCCATCGCCCGCCTGGGCGCCGTCCGCGAGGGCGTGCTCCGCCGGCACCGCCGCCACAACGACGGCAGCTGGCGGGACAGCGTCTACTACTCGATGCTCGCCGACGAGTGGCCCGCCGCCAGGACCCGCCTCGCCGAGCGGCTGGCCGTGACCGGCTGACAGGGTGTCGTCCTGGGGGCCCAGTCGCAGACAGGGTGCAGCTGCCGCCGGGCCCCCGCGCTTCCTAGGGTGAGCAGCATGAGCATCGCTGCCGATCCCACCGCCGGGCAGGCCGTCAAGGCCGCGGACCGCGCACACGTCTTCCACTCGTGGTCCGCGCAGGGCCTGATCGACCCCCTCGCCGTGGCCGGTGCGGAGGGCTCGTACTTCTGGGACTACGACGGGCGGAGGTACCTGGACTTCTCCTCCCAGCTGGTCAACACCAACATCGGCCACCAGCACCCCAAGGTCGTCGCCGCCATCCAGCAGCAGGCGGCGAGGCTCTGCACCTTCGCCCCCGCCTTCGCCATCGACGTGCGCAGCGAGGCGGCCCGGCTGATCGCCGAGCTGACCCCGGGGGACCTGGACAAGATCTTCTTCACCAACGGCGGCGCCGAGGCCAACGAGAACGCGGTCCGGATGGCCCGGCTGCACACCGGACGGCAGAAGGTCCTCGCCACCTACCGCTCCTACCACGGCGCCACCGCCAACGCGATCGCCCTCACCGGAGACCCCCGGCGCTGGCCCAACGAGACCGGCACCTCCGGCGTGGTGCACTTCTGGGGCCCCTACGCCTACCGCTCCAGCTTCCACGCGGACAGTGAGGCCCAGGAGTGCGAGCGGGCGCTGGCCCACCTGGAGCAGGTGATCGCCTTCGAGGGTCCGCAGACGGTGGCCGCGATCGTCCTGGAGACGGTGGTGGGCACCGCGGGCATCCTGGTCCCGCCGGCCGGGTACCTGGCCGGGGTCCGGGAGATCTGCGACCGCCACGGCATCGTCTTCGTCCTGGACGAGGTGATGGCGGGGTTCGGCCGCACCGGCAAGTGGTTCGCGGCCGACCACTGGGACGTCACCCCCGACCTGCTCACCTTCGCCAAGGGCGTCAACTCCGGCTATGTGCCGCTGGGTGGCGTCGCCATCTCCGAGCGGATCGCCGCGACCTTCGCCGAGCGCCCCTACCCGGGCGGCCTCACCTACTCCGGCCACCCGCTGGCCTGCGCCTCCGCCGTCGCCACCATCAACGCCATGCGGGAGGAGGGGATCGTGGAGCACGCCCGCGAGATCGGCGAGCGGGTGCTGGGCCCCGGCCTGCGGGAACTGGCCGAGCGCCACCCGGTCATCGGCGAGGTCCGCGGGATGGGCGTCTTCTGGGCCCTGGAACTGGTCCGCGACCGGGAGACCAGGGAGCCGCTGGTCCCGTACAACGCCGCCGGTCCGGCCAACCAGCCGATGGCGGAACTCGCCGCCGCCTGCAAGCAGCGCGGCCTCTGGCCCTTCGTCAACATGAACCGGCTGCACGTGGTGCCGCCGTGCACCGTCTCCGAGGCCGAGGCCAAGGAGGGTCTCGCGATCCTGGACGAGGCGCTCAACGTCGCGGACGCGCACACCGGCTGACCCGGCCGTCCTCCTCGAAACCCCACGGCACCCTGTCCTGCCCGTCGCGTACGGTGTAGGGCAGGCAGGCCGTCGAGGAGGAGTGCCCACATGCCCGCACCGAGCGGACACACCGCAGTGCGGCGCAGCAGCCTCCGGGAGCAGGTCGCCAACGCCCTGCGTGAGGAGATGATGGCCGGCCGGCTCCAGGCCGGCACGCACTTCACGGTCAAGGAGATCGCCGACCTCTACGGAGTCTCGGCGACCCCCGCACGTGAGGCACTGGTCGATCTCACCGCGCAGGGCCTGCTGCGGATGGAGCACCACCGGGGATTCACCGTCCCCACCCTGACCTGGCAGGACTTCATCGACATCGTCGAGGCCCGCACCCTGCTGATGGACAACGTCTTCCGGCACCTCGGTCGCCGTCCCAACGGCGTCGACTGGGCGCGGCTGCCGACGGTGCAGCGCCGTGCCGAGGCGGCGAGCCGGGCGGCGCGGGCCGGACAGCTGGACGTTCTGGTCGGCTGCGACCGCCGCTTCTGGAACGAGGCCTGCGGGCTGCTGGGCAATCCGCGGATCGCCGACTACCTGGACTGGCTGCGGGTGCAGTCCTGGATGTTCGTGGCGCCCCATCTGCGCGGCCGCTCCGACCTGTCCGGCCTGTGCTGGGACGGCCACCTCGACCTGGTCGAACGGATCGCCCGGCGGGACCGCACGGGGGCCCACCGGGCGGTGCTGGACTACAACCGGTCGCTGGTGGCGATGATGGCCCGGGTGAGCGGCAACCGGCTCGACGAGGCGGCCCGGCTGCTGATGCTGCTCGGCGAGCCGATGCCCGGCGACGACGCCGCGCCCGGCCGGTAGGGTGAGCGTTCCGTGCCGGGACGCGCTACGGAGCGCCACCCGCACGCGACCGCGCCCACCCCCCGACCCCCGCGCCAGCAAGCGCACAGGAGTGCCCGTGGCCTGCGACATCTGGCTCGTTCCGCTCGTGGATGTGCTCTGCCATGCTCCGGAGAACCCCTTCCGGGACGATCTCGACGTCTACAACGCCGCACTGCTCTCGCACGGACTGCCCGAGGTCCCGGTCTACCGCTACATGCCGGGGCTGAGCGGGGACGTGGAGCCGGTGGCCGCCTTCGACTACGACTCGCTGCACTTTCTGCGCCGCGCCTATCTGCTGCAGCTCACCGGGTTCGATGTGACGCCGGTGGACGCGCTGGGCAGTGACTACGAGCAGCTGCTGGAGATGTTCGAGTCCACCGCGGAGCAGTCGCACCTGGTGTGGCACTTCGACCACGCCGGGGCCTATGTGCCGGTGGACTTCCAGACACCGCTGGTGGACGATGCGCTGCTGGACGCTGGCGGCCCGCTGGGGTCGGCGCACGGCCTGCTGCGCGAACTGGAGGCGGTGGCACCGGTGCTGGGCATCGACCCGGCCGCCCCACCCCGGCCCACCAAGCCGCTGGGCCCCACCGAGCTGGAGCAGCCGTTCAGCCCGCCCCTGGACGACCTCGGCCCGTACGCCAGGGAGCGCCACGCCTGGGCGGGGCTGCATGCGGCGGCGATCCGCAGCCTGGGTCAGGGCTCGATGATCGTCTTCGCCTGACCGGTACAGCCGTGCGGCGGGTCCGCCGCCGTCCTCCGAGGACGCGTACCCGCCGGCGCCCGCAAAGGGACCGCCGGGCCCCGTACACGCGTCGGTGGCCGGGGAGCGGCCACCGCCGCTCCCCGGCCCCCGGCCCCTCGCGGACTCAGCGCAGCGGCCCCTCCGGCGGGCGCTGGCGGGGCATGGTGGGCCGGCTGCCCGGCGACGGCAGCACCCTGACCTGGGCACCGGCGCCGCCCTCGCTGCGGCCGCCCCAGACGCCGGGCGCCTGGGTGGGCAGCTGGGTCATGGTCGCGCGGAACTCCATCATCCATTCGGCGGTCTCACTGCGGACCAGGTCCGAGAGGTCCTCGCAGAACCGCCGCAGCACGCCCAGGCAGCGCTCCGCGGCCTCCCCGGCGGTGCCCTCCGTGGGGCCGAGCACCTCCCGTACGCACTCCGACGCCCAGTCGAACTGGAACGCCTCCAGCCGGCGCTGCATCGCCTGCGCGGTGCTGATGTCGCGCATCCAGCCGGAGGTGAGGCCGAAGACCCGGTCGGCGGCGAGGGAGGCGCCGGCCAGGACCAGCAGCAGATAGCCCCAGCGGGAGGCGCCGGTCCAGCTCCCGGTCAGGTCGACCAGGGGCAGGACCCCGCCGCCCACCGTCAGCAGCGCGGCGAGGATCCGCAGCGCACGGGCGGAGCGGCGCTTCCAGGCCCGGTCGCGCAGATACCAGTCGATGGCCTCGACGGCGCGCTCCTCGGACCAGCGGTACAGCTCCTCCAGCCGCTCCGCCGGCTCGCCCCAGTCCCCCAGAGGGAACTGACGCGCGCTCAGATCGGTGCGGCGGGGTTGCGCCATGTCCGCGGCGGTGGTCGCCATGGACTGGTCCTCCTCGCCTGGTTCCTTGCCCCAGGGGTTCTCCTCGGGCTGCATTTCCGGCTGGCTCACCTGTGGGACTCCCTGTGCGGGCCGTACCGGCCGGGTGCCGGCAGCTCTCCAAGAGGACTTCTTACCGCCAAATGGCTGATCGTGGGGACTCTTCCGTCATGATCCGTTTTGCCGCGCGACCCCGGACACCGAGGTGGGAGCAGTTGCGAGGTGATGAGGATTTCACCCGGGAGAGTGGGTGTCCCGTGGTGGCGAAATATGACGCAATCGACAAATCGCCAACTTCCCGGGCGGGGCGACCCGGCGCCGGCGCGGCCCACGACCGGCCAGGCACTACCCTTGCCAGGCGTGAAGGTCCTTGTCATCGGCGGCGGCGCCCGCGAACACGCCCTGTGCCGCTCCCTGTCCCTCGACCCCGACGTCACCGAGCTGCACTGCGCCCCCGGCAACGCCGGCATCGCGCAGGTGGCCCGGCTGCACCCGGTCGACCAGCTGGACGGCCACGCGGTGGCCGACCTGGCCTCCTCGCTCGGCGTCGACCTGGTGGTCGTCGGCCCGGAGGCGCCGCTGGTGGCCGGAGTCGCGGACGCCGTGCGCGCCCGGGCCATCCCGGTCTTCGGCCCGTCCGGCGAGGCCGCCCAGCTGGAGGGGTCCAAGGCCTTCGCCAAGGACGTCATGGCCGCGGCCGGTGTGCCCACCGCCCGCTCCTACGTCTGCACCACCGCGGAGGAGGCCGCCGCGGCGCTGGACGCCTTCGGCGCCCCCTACGTGGTCAAGGACGACGGCCTGGCCGCCGGCAAGGGCGTGGTCGTCACCGACGACCGGGAGGCCGCCCTGGCCCACGCGGCGTCCTGCGAGCGCGTGGTGATCGAGGAGTTCCTGGACGGCCCCGAGGTCTCGCTCTTCGCGATCACCGACGGGACCACCGTGGTCCCGCTGCAGCCCGCCCAGGACTTCAAGCGCGCCTACGACGGCGACGAGGGCCCCAACACCGGCGGCATGGGCGCCTACTCGCCGCTGCCCTGGGCCGACCCCAAGCTGGTGGAGGAGACGCTGGAGGCGGTCCTCCAGCCCACCGTGGACGAGCTGCACCGCCGGGGCACCCCGTTCTCCGGACTGCTCTACGCCGGGCTGGCGATCACCTCGCGCGGCGTGCGGGTGATCGAGTTCAACGCCCGCTTCGGGGACCCGGAGACCCAGGTGGTCCTGGGCCGCCTGAAGACCCCGCTGGCCGGAGTGCTGTACGCGGCCGCCACCGGCAGGCTCGGCGAGCTCGCCCCGCTGCGGTGGAGCGACGGCGCCGCGGTCACCGTGGTGATCGCCGCCGAGGGCTACCCGGCGGCGCCGCGGTCCGGCGACCCCATCGAGGGCCTCGCGGAGGCGGAGGCCGAGGACGGCTCCACCTATGTGCTGCACGCCGGGACCCGGCTCGGCGCCGCCGGCGAGGTGCTGTCGGCAGGCGGCCGGGTGCTCTCCGTCACCGGCGTCGGGCAGGACATCGCCGAGGCGCGCGACCGGGCGTACGACGCGGTCGGCAGGATCGCGCTGGCCGGTTCGCACCACCGCAGCGACATCGCGCTGAAGGCCGCAGGACCCGACCGGTCCTAGCCTCCGCGCCCGGCCCTCCCGCCGGCCCGCGGCACCAGGTTCGCGCCGTCCCCGCACGCCGGGGGCCGCCGCCCGAGTACGTCCCCCGTACGGGGCGTGCCCGGCGTGCGTGCGGACGCCGGGGCCGGGAGCCGAGGCCAGCCCGCCCTCACCGGGCGGCGGCCGGGAGCGCCGCACAGCCGAGACACCCGGGGCCGTGGGCCCGGTGACGTGCAGGGCCCAGGCCCTCACCTCACTGGGCTCACGGCCCCGCTCTGTTTTCCGGTCGGACGCTCCCGGGTGCGTCCGACGGCGAACGGAGCCGCCCGCACAGTCCTTCGGGTGATGCGAGGGGCATCCGGCTGACGGGGGACCGGTGGCGGCCTTATGGTGCCCAGAACCGCGCTGCGGGTCGCTGCCCGGGAGGAAGCCCCGTCGGGTGGCGGGGATCGCACGGGGGGATGCTGCGGTTCGGGAACACCCGCCTCTTTCGGGGGAAGGAGACGGATGCCGGAACGGCGGCCCGAGCACAGACGTCAGATGTGACGGAGGCACCGCGGAGAGCGCCCGGCCGGCGCTCGGGCGACGGCGCTTCCCCACCGTTCCACGTACCAGGTGTCATCGGGAACTGCGAACTCTTGAACTTTTGAACTCTTCGGACCGGGCCGCGGGCCTCCGCCGGAGCAACCGGCGGCAGGACAGCGCGGCGGCAGGGGGTGTGGCGGAAGGTGGCAGGTGTCGACGGGGCACGTGCACGTGCCCATGCGGTACTGCGGATACGCGGCCTGGCCGTGGCGGCCGCCGCACTCCCCGCGGCCGTCGCCGTCGTCCTGCTGGCCGGGCGGACCACCGGCCGGATCGGCGCCCCCGGCTCCCCCGACGCCGCAGCCTGGGACGCGGCCCGCTGGGCCGTCTGCGCGGTGGCCGCCCTCTGCCTGCTGGTCGCCGGAGCCGTGGCCGTGGTCTTCGCCCGCGCCAGGCCGCTGCGCACCCCGGCGGTCACGGTCGGGGAGCAGGACGCCCCCGAGCTCTACCGGCTGATCCGCGACCTCGCCGCCCGGATGGAGGTCCCGGCGCCGTCCGCGGTCGCGCTCACGCCCGACTGCGACAGCTGGCTGGAGGACGCCGAACCTCCCCGCGGCAGCCCCCGGCCGGGGCGTCTGCCGGGCCGCCGGCCGGAGCCGCCCGCGCCGGTCCTGGTGGTGGGCTCGCCCTTCCTCTGGTGGATGCGGGTCTGCGAGCTGCGCGCCCTGCTGGCCCCCGTGGTGGCCGGGACGGCCGCCTCCGCGGATCCCGAGATCGCCGCCGCCCGGCGCTTCGTCCGCGGCCTGGACGCCGCCGGGGCCGCGGTGCACCGCGGCCGGACCGCCTCGACGCCCGCCGGGCGGTGGCTGCGCCGCCCCGCCCTGGCGGTGCTCGACCGCATCACCCGCGCCCTGCTGGGCGCCTGCCGCGGCCATGCCGCCGAACTGGAGCGGGCCGTCGCCGGCTGGGCCTCGCAGCAGGCGCAGACCGTGGACCACGGGTTGCGCATCGCGGCCCAGGAGCAGGTCGGCCTGGTCTACGCGGGCTGGGACCGGCTGCTCACCCGGGTGGCACTGCCGGCCTGGCGGATCCGCCGTCTCCCCGCCCACCTCAACGCCGGGGTGGTCTCCGCGCTCACCGAGCTCTCCCGCCGGGACCGGCTGGCCGAGGGCTTCGAGCAGCGGCTCGGCGACCGGCCCGCCTGCGATCTGCTGGAGGAGCCGGGGGCGGTGGACGAGGCCACCTCGCTGCTCGCCGCCCGGGTCTTCCACGGCCTTCCCGGTGACGCCGCGAGCGGCGGCCGGGGCTGGCGCCGGGTCGGCTGGGAGGAGTACGCGGGCGCCGTGGTGGACCGCATCTGGCGCACCCAGGCCGCCGCGCTGTACGCCGCCGTGGACCGTCTCCGCCCCGAGGGCCCCGGGCGCCGGACGCTTCCGGGCCGCGGCCACGACGGCCCCACCGTCGCCCGGGTCCTGGAGCGGCTGCGGGCGGGGGACGGCGACCGGCTCGCGGCGGTCCTCGACGACTGGGCCGGGGAGGACCGCGCGGAGGACGACCGGGCCGGGCCCTCCGGCGGCGCGGACGCCCGTGCGGCGGACGGGGACGCGGAGGACGCCGCCCCGGTCGTCCGGTTGGCGCCGCCGCGCACCGGGCGGGATCTGCTGGTGGACCATCTCAGTGCGATGGTCTGCTGCGCCGCCGTGGACACCGCAGGCGCCGCACCCGGCCTGGACTGGCTCGACGGCCCCGCGCTGCTGGTCGACGGGGTCCGCCGCAGCGGCCTCTCCACCGTGGTCGCGGGCGCCGTGGAGCACGGCGACGACGGGCCGCTGCGGGACTGGCTGGAGGCCGTCGGCGTACGGCTGGAGAAGCCCGTCAGACTGCCCTGAACGGGGCGGGCGGAGGGTCTCCCCGGCCCCCTCGCCCAAAAGGCACGTGCAAGCGTCATATTCGTCAGTACGCGGGGTGACGAAACGGTGGCTTGATGTGATGTGCTAGACGCACGCCGGGCGCGGGTGGCCGGATGGCCGCCGCACTCGCACACGTCCGCGCCGGGGCCAGGAGGGACGAGTGGGGACCGATCAGATCCGCCGCTGGGAGTCGGGAGCACTCGCACACGGGGTGACCGACCCCTTCGGGCAGGGCCCGCTGCCGTGGCTCCGCGGAGCCGACACCTATGTCGAGGGCACCGGACCGGACGCCACCGGAACCGTGGTGCCGTGGTACGTCGATCTGGGCGCCCCCGGACAGCAGCTGCTGCCCGGGGCCCGGCGGGCGCCGGACGGATCCGGTTCGGTCGGCGCCCCGCGCAACTCCGACGACGTCGACTGCCAGATCAAAGGTTTCGCCTCCGCCGGCGTGGTGCGCCCCGGCGGCGCGGTGGACCTCCGGGTGAGCGTGGACCCGCCCCGGGAGTTCACCGTGGACGTCTACCGGATCGGCCACTACGGCGGCGCGGGCGCCCACCACATGACCGCCGGCCCCGGGGTGTCCGGGCTGCGCCAGCCGCCCCCGCTGGTGGCCGGCCGCACCGTCTCCTGCCACCACTGGTGGCTCTCCTGGCGGCTGCACATCCCCGCGCACTGGCAGCCGGGTGCGTATGTCGCGGTCCTCACCACCGTGGACAACCGCCACCGCAGCCACATCCCCTTCACGGTGCGCGACGACCGTCCGGCCGATCTGCTGCTGCTCCTCCCGGACGTCACCTGGCAGGCCTACAACCTCTTCCCCGAGGACGGCCGCACCGGTGCCAGCCTCTACCACGCCTGGGACGAGACCGGCCGGCTGCTCGGCGAGCCGGAGGCCGCGGTGACCGTCTCCTTCGACCGCCCCTACGCGGGTGCCGGGCTGCCCCTGCACGTGGGGCACGCCTACGACTTCGTCCGCTGGGCCGAGCGGTACGGCTACGACCTCGCCTATGCCACCGCCACCGACCTGCACGCCGGGGCCGTGGACCCGACCCGCTACCGGGCGCTGATCTTCCCCGGTCATGACGAGTACTGGTCGGCGCCGATGCGCCGGTTGGCCGAGCGGGCCAGGGCCGCCGGCACCTCACTGGTCTTCCTCTCCGCCAACACCATGTACTGGCGGGTGGAGCTGGCCCCCTCGCCGGCCGGCGAGCCCGACCGGCTGGTCAGCTGCCGCAAACGCCGCCGTCCCGGTCCGGGAGTGCCGTTCCAGGGCCCGGCCGGGGCCCGTACGGCGCTCTGGCGGGACGCGGGGGAGCCGGAGCAGCACCTGCTGGGGATCCAGTACGCGGGCCGGGTGCCCGAGCCGGTGCCGCTGGTAGTCCGCAACGCCGACCACTGGCTCTGGGAGGGCACCGGTCTGCGTGAGGAGGAGCAGGTGCCCGGCCTGGTGGCGGGGGAGGCCGACCACTACTTCCCGAGGGTCGCGCTCCCCGACAGCACCGAGCGGATCCTGTTGGCGCACTCCCCCTACCGGGACGCCGCCGGGGTCCGCCGCCACCACGAGACGTCCCTCTACCGTGCGCCCAGCGGGGCCTGGGTCTTCGCCTCCGGCACCTTCGCCTGGTCGCCGGCGCTGGACCGCCCGGGCCACACCGACGAGCGCATCCAGCGGGCCACGGCCAATCTGCTGGACCGTATCTGCAAACGGGTCTGATCCGACCGGGGCCGTCCAGGTGCGTCCTGCGGCGTGGATGCCGACGGCCCCAAGCCGTGATGGTATTTGTCCTACTGTGGGCCCGGTGTCACGTTCGCCGGATTTCCTGGCGGCCCACGGCAGGTGCTCGCGGACGGAGAGGGACCGGAGATGTCCGGCGGTGGCCAGCAGATGGCGGTGCCCGGCAGCGGCGCCCGGGACGGGGGCGACCCCGGGGGGCCGCGGCGGTGGCGATGGGCGTCGGAGCACCAGCTGGCAGCCGGACTGCTGATCGGCACACTGCTGCTGGCAAGCGGCGCGGTGGCGGCCTGGCTCACCATCAGCGACCCGGGCCCCACGGTGCTGACGGCCAGGGTGGAGCGCCGGGCGCTGGACGGTTCGGTGACCGCCCCCGGCATGGTGGCGGCCGGTCAGACCGTGCAGGTGACACCGCTCACCCAGGACCGCAGCGACACCGTACGGGCCGTGGTGACCGGCCTGCCGGTGCGCGCCGGTGAACTGGTCGCCGCCGGCCGGGTGCTGGTGGAGATCTCCGGCCGCCCGGTGTTCGCCCTGCCGGGTGGCCTGCCGGCGTACCGCGACCTCAAGCCCGGCGCCCACGGCAGGGACGTCAGCCAGTTGCAGAAGGCGCTGCGCGGCCTGGGCTTCGCGACCGGCGGCGACAAGGACGCCACCTTCGGCGCCGGAACGGCCGCCGCACTGGCCGCTCTCTACAGCTCTCGCGGGTACACCCCGCTGCCCGCCCAGCCGGACGGCGCCATGCTGCGGGAAGCGGCCGAGGACGCGGTGGCGTCGGCCCGCCGGGCATGGCAGGACGACCGCGAGACGCTGCAGGCCGCCCGGGCCCGGGTCGCGGCGGCGAAGGCGGCGGCGGACGGGGGTTCCGGCTCGAAGCTGGAGCGGGCCGCCGCGGAGCAGGCGGTGCAGGCGGCGCGGCGGCAGGTGGCCCGCAGCGGCGACGACCTGACCGCCGCCCGCAGGCGGCTGGCGGCGGCGAGGACCGCGGACGGGCCGATGCTGCCCGTCGCCGAGGTGCTCTATCTGAGGGGTTTCCCGGCCACGGTGGACTCGGTGGCGGCATCGGTGGGAGCCGTGGTGACCCGCAGCGCGATGACCGTCTCGGGAGACGGGCTGGTGATCCGCAGCGGGCTGCCCGGCTATGCGCGCGGTCTGGTGCAGCCCGGCCAGACGGTGCGGATCGTCTCGGAGACCGGGCGGGTCAGCACCAGCGGCACGGTGGCCTCGGTCGCGGACGCCCCCTCGGCGGTACAGCCGGTGGGTACGGCGGCCGGCGCCACCGCCTCCGGTGACGCTGCGCCCGGGGGCACGGTGACGGCCGGCGGCTCCGGCTACCCCATGGTGGTCCGCCCCGACCACGAGCTGGACCCGGGACTGACGGCACGGGCCGTCCTGGTGACCGTCCAGACCCAGCCGTCACGGGGCCGGGTGCTGGCCGTGCCCACCGCCGCGCTCAGCACCGGCCGGGACGGCGGCACCGCAGTCGTGGTCTACCGGGGCGGCGCCCGTCACCGTACGGAGGTGCTCACCGGCGCGGCGGGCGGCGGCTGGACCGAGATCCGGCCGCTGGACGACGACGCCGTGAGGGAGGGCGACCAGGTGGTGATCGACGGCAGCCGCGGGTCCGGAGGGAACGGCAGCCTGCCGTCCCCGGCGGACTCAGGCCCGGTGCCGGCGGCCCGTCCGGCCGCCCCTCCCGTCACTCCCGGGACGGTCCGCAGCCGACCGGCTCGGGCCGCCGGCCATGGCGCGTGAAAGACTCGCGGTGGCAGCCCCCCGACCACAAGGACAGGACCGTTGAGCGGATTCGTCGTGAAGCCCGATCCGGTGCAGGTGCCCGGACTGGACCACATCCACACCGGGAAGGTGCGCGACCTCTACCGGAACGCCGCCGGAGACCTGGTGATGGTCGCCAGCGACCGGACGTCCGCCTACGACTGGGTGCTCCCCAACGAGATCCCCGACAAGGGCCGGATCCTCACCCGGCTCTCGCTCTGGTGGTTCGACCTGCTGGCCGACCTGGTGCCCAACCATGTCATCTCCACCGACGTCCCGGAGGGCGCCCCGGCGGACTGGGCGGGCCGCACCCTGGTCTGCCGCAGCCTGGAGATGCTCCCGGTGGAGTGCGTGGCCCGCGGCTACCTCACCGGATCCGGTCTGGCCGAGTACGACCGGGACCGCACCGTCTGCGGACTCGCGCTGCCCGAGGGACTGGTGGACGGCTCGGAGCTGCCCGCGCCGATCTTCACCCCGGCGACCAAGGCGGAGGTCGGCGAGCACGACGAGAACGTCTCCTACGAGGAGGTCGCCCGGCGGATCGGCGCCGAGACGGCCGCCCAGCTGCGGCAGACCACGCTGGCCGTCTACAGCCGGGCCAGGGATGTCGCGCGGTCGCGGGGGATCATCCTGGCGGACACCAAGTTCGAGTTCGGCCTGGACCCGGAGGCCGACAAGGAGAACCCGCGGCTGGTCATCGCCGACGAGGTGCTGACCCCCGACTCCTCCCGTTTCTGGCCGGCCGACAGCTGGCAGCCCGGCCGCCCGCAGGAGTCCTTCGACAAGCAGTTCATCCGCGACTGGCTCTCCTCCCCGGCGTCCGGCTGGGACCGCACGGGTGAGCTGCCCCCGCCGCCGCTGCCGGACGAGATCGTCGAGCGCAGCCGGGGCAAGTACATCGAGGCGTACGAGCGGCTCACCGGGACCCCCTGGTCCTGACCCTGCCGATGCCGATGCCGGGGCTCACGGCTCCGCGGGACCCGCTGCGGCGGCCCGCGGGGCCGTCGCGGTGTCCACGGCACCGAACCGGACGCCCTTGGCCTCCCTGCCGACCGCGGTCAGCAGGATCACCACCACCAGGGTGGGCAGCACCGTCACCATGATGGCGGCGGGGTAGCCGTGGTCCGCCGCCAACGCCTCCTGGACGGGCAGGTTCAGAGCGGCGATCAGATTGCCCAGCTGATAGGTGACGCCCGGGTAGAAGCCGCGGATCGCATCCGGGCTCAGCTCGTTGAGGTGGGCCGGGATCACGCCCCAGGCGCCCTGCACACAGAGCTGCATCAGGAACGAACTGGCCATCAGCAGGCCCAGGGTGGTGGAGAGGGCGAAGAACGGCACCACGGGGAGCCCGAGGCCGGCTGCCAGCATGATGGTGCGCCGCCGGCCCAGCCGCTCCGACCAGGCGCCCAGCAGCATGCCGCCGATCATGGCGCCGATGTTGTAGACGACGGCCACCGCGATCGCCGTGTGCGGGGAGAAGCCCAGACCTTTCTTGAGGAAGGTGGGGTAGACGTCCTGGGTGCCGTGGGACATCCAGTTGAAGGCGGTCATCAGGGCCACCAGGTAGCAGAACCGGCGCAGCACCGCGGGGTTGCGGAACACCTGGCGGGCGGGGGTGCGGCCCCGGCGTACGGCGTTGCTCCAGACCTCGCTCTCGGCGACCCGGCTGCGCACCCAGAGGGCCACCAGGGCGGGCAGCAGGCTGAAGGCGAAGAGTCCGCGCCAGCCGAAGACCGGCTCGATCACCAGGAAGGCGACGGCGGCGAGCAGATAACCCAGGGAGTAGCCGCCCTGGAGGACCCCGGACCAGAAGCCGCGCTTCTCCGGGGGGATCTTCTCCATGGCGAGGGCGGCGCCCAGGCCCCATTCGCCGCCCATGCCGATGCCGTAGAGCAGCCGCAGCACCAGCAGCACCGTGTAGTCGGGGGCGAAGGCGCAGGCGAAACCGACCAGGGAGTAGAAGAGGACGTCGGCCATCAGGGGGATGCGGCGTCCCCGGCGGTCGGCCCAGAGGCCGAAGAGGAAGGCGCCGACCGGGCGCATGGCCAGGGTGGCGGTGGTGAGGAAGGCCATGTCGGTGAGGGACACCTGGAACTCGTCCGCGATCTCGCTGTAGACGAGCACCACGAGGAAGTAGTCGAAGGCGTCCATCGCCCACCCGAGATAGGCGGCGACAAAGGCGTTGCGCTGGTCCCTGGTGAGCCCCCGGGCCTGGTCAAGCAGCCTGCTCGGCGTCATGCAGGGTGTTCTGCCCGGCTGACACGTACATGAAAACGACGGAGGCCCACTCTTTCGAGTGGGCCTCCATACCTGGAGCGGACGACGAGATTCGAACTCGCGACCCTCACCTTGGCAAGGTGATGCTCTACCAACTGAGCCACGTCCGCATGATCTTTATGGTATCACCCCTGGTGAGAGGGGTGATGCATTTGTCCTGCTCAGAGCGGACGACGAGATTCGAACTCGCGACCCTCACCTTGGCAAGGTGATGCTCTACCAACTGAGCCACGTCCGCCTGGCACCTCTGGTGCCTGCCTCCACCACCCTGTCGGGCCGTGGCGACGAGAAGTACTCTACCCCATCCAACGGGGTGGTCGCCGCGACCCCCGGCGCCACGACCGGCACGGGGCCGGTCGTGACGCCCGAACGGGCCAGCGGCTCAGCTCGCCTCGGCGAACTTCTCGTACACGTGCTTGGGGATCCGGCCGCGCGCCGGCAGGTCCATTCCGTGCGACTGGGCCCAGGCGCGCACCGCAGCGGGGTCCGGCGCGAGCGCGGTGCGCCGGAACGACTTGCCGGAACGGCTCTGCCTGCGGCCGGCCGTCACATAGGGCGCGAGGACCTCCCGAAGCTTCTCGGCGTTGTCGGTCGACAGGTCGATCTCGTACGACTTGCCGTCGATGCCGAAGTGGACGGTTTCCTCCGCCGCACCGCCATCCAGGTCGTCGGAGAGCGTGACCACTACACGCTGTGCCATGGGTGTCAATCCTCTCGGGCAATGCGGCCGCCGACGGCGGCCCGGGAGGGCGCCGAGCGACCCGGTGTGCACCGATTGCCGCGCGGCCCGTCGGAAGGGTGCGACGATCCGCAGGGTGTGAACCACCTGCCGCAACCGGTGTCCTTATTCTGCACCAAAACCACGGGAGAATTGAAGCCTTCACTTTTTGCTGACGGATTATCCGGGCCGGTTCCGTGACCCATCGGATACCGGTCCGATACCGGCGGCCGATACCGCTGGTCGATACGGCGGCCGATCTGCCCGGAGTGCCGGTAATGACGGCGTTCCAGATCGCCTTCACCGATCGGGCGGCGGTGGGGCTGAAACCGGCGAAAGAGGTGAATTTCGTGGGATGCGCCAGCGCTCGGCGGGTGGCGCGCGCCGACGGGTAAGGGGCGGTGGTCTACGCGCGTCGCAGCGTCCCGGGCCGTCGGGAGGCCCGAAAGGCCGGTTATTCTGGGGTTCCCGCCCACACGCACCAACATCGGGAGTGCCAGTGGCACGCGTCGTCGTCGACGTCATGCTCAAGCCGGAGATCCTCGACCCCCAGGGCCAGGCGGTGCAGCGTGCACTGCCGCGTCTGGGATTTGCCGGGATCTCCGACGTCCGTCAGGGAAAGCGCTTCGAACTCGAGCTGGACGGCCCGGCAGACGAGGCCACCCTGGCCCGTATCCGGGAAGCAGCCGAGACCTTCCTCGCCAACACCGTGATCGAGGACTTCACCGTGCGAGTCGAGGAGGAGGCAAAGTGACCGTCCGCGTCGGCGTCGTCACTTTTCCCGGTTCCCTCGACGACCGCGACGCCCAGCGCGCGGTCCGCCTGGCCGGCGCCGAGCCGGTCGCCCTCTGGCACCGCGACAAGGACATCCACCAGGTGGACGCGGTCGTGCTGCCCGGCGGCTTCTCCTACGGCGACTACCTGCGCTGCGGAGCCATCTCGCGCTTCTCTCCGGTGATGGACACCGTCATCGCGCAGGCCAGGGACGGGATGCCGGTGCTCGGCATCTGCAACGGCTTCCAGGTGCTCTGCGAGTCGCATCTGCTGCCCGGTGCGCTCACCCGCAACGACAGCCTGCACTTCGTCTGCCGCGACCAGAAGCTGCGCATCGAGAACGCCGGCACCGCCTGGACCTCCGACTACGCCCAGGACCAGGAGATCACCGTCCCGCTGAAGAACGGCGAGGGCCGTTTCGTCGCGGACGAGCACACCCTGGACGCCCTGGAGGCCGAGGGCCGGGTCGTGGCCCGCTACCTGGACGTCAACCCCAACGGGTCGTACCGCGACATCGCCGGCATCAGCAACGCGGCCGGCAATGTGGTCGGCCTGATGCCGCACCCCGAGCACGCCGTGGAACCGCTCACCGGCCCCGGCACCGAGGGTCTCGGGTTCTTCACCTCGATCCTGAGGAAGCTGGTCAACGCCTGATGTCGCAGAAGCACCTCGACACCGTCTCGCACGCCGCCGAGACCCCCGACGCAGAGCAGCCGTGGGCCGAGCTGGGCCTCAAGCAGGACGAGTACCAGCGCATCCGGGACATCCTCGGCCGCCGCCCCACCGGCGCCGAGCTGGCGATGTACTCCGTCATGTGGTCCGAGCACTGCTCCTACAAGTCCAGCAAGGTCCACCTCAAGCAGTTCGGCGAGAAGGCCCCGGCCTCCGACGCCATGCTGGTGGGCATCGGTGAGAACGCCGGCGTCGTCGACGTCGGCCAGGGCTACGCGGTCACCTTCAAGGTGGAGTCGCACAACCACCCCTCCTACATCGAGCCCTACCAGGGTGCCGCCACCGGCATCGGCGGCATCGTCCGCGACATCCTGGCCATGGGAGCCCGCCCGGTCGCGGTGATGGACCCGCTGCGGTTCGGCGCCGCCGACCACCCGGACACCAAGCGGGTGCTGCCCGGTGTGGTCGCCGGCATCGGCGGCTACGGCAACTGCCTGGGCCTGCCCAACATCGGCGGCGAGATCGTCTTCGACCCCTGCTACCAGGGCAACCCGCTGGTCAACGCCCTCTGCGTGGGCGTGATGAAGCACGAGGACATTCACCTCGCCAAGGCCTCCGGCGCCGGCAACCAGGTCATCCTCTACGGTGCCCGCACCGGCGGCGACGGCATCGGCGGCGTCTCCGTGCTCGCCTCCGAGACCTTCTCCGACAGCGGCCCGGCCAAGCGCCCCGCGGTGCAGGTCGGCGACCCCTTCCAGGAGAAGCTGCTCATCGAGTGCACCCTTGAGGTCTTCGCCGAGAAGCTGGTCGTCGGCATCCAGGACCTCGGCGGCGCCGGCCTCTCCTGCGCCACCAGCGAGCTGGCCTCGGCCGGCTCCGGCGGTATGCGGGTCGAGCTGGACCGGGTGCCGCTGCGTGATGCGACGCTCTCGCCCGAGGAGATCCTCATGAGCGAGTCGCAGGAGCGCATGTGCGCCATCGTCGAGCCCGGCAAGGTCGCCCGCTTCCTGGAGATCTGCGAGAAGTGGGATGTCATCGCCACCGTGATCGGCGAGGTCACCGACGGCGAGCGGCTGGAGATCTTCTGGCACGGCGAGCAGGTGGTGGACGTACCGCCGCGCACCGTCGCGCACGAGGGCCCGACCTATCAGCGCCCCTACGCCCGCCCCGACTGGCAGGACGAGCTCCAGGCCGACGCCCCCACCGCCGAGCGCCTCAAGCGCCCGGTCAGCGGTGACGAGCTGAAGGCCGCGCTGCTCACGCTGGCCGCGCACCCCAACCAGGCCGACAAGTCCTGGGTCACCTCGCAGTACGACCGCTATGTGCTCGGCAACACGGTGCTTGCCCAGCCCGAGGACTCCGGCATGATCCGCATCGACGAGGAGACCAACCTCGGCGTCGCGATCGCCACCGACGGCAACGGCCGCTACGCCAAGCTGGACCCGTACACCGGTGCCCAGCTGGCACTGGCCGAGGCCTACCGCAATGTCGCCGCCACGGGCGCCAAGCCGCTGGCCGTCACCGACTGCCTCAACTTCGGCTCGCCCGAGGACCCCGCCGTCATGTGGCAGTTCGCCGAGGCCTGCCGTGGCCTGGCCGACGCCTGCCAGGTGCTGGGCACCCCGGTCACCGGTGGCAATGTCTCCCTTTACAACCAGACCGGCGAGACCGCCATCCACCCCACCCCGGTGGTGGGTGTGCTCGGCGTCATCGACGACGTCAACCGGCGTACGCCGATGGCCTTCGCCGAGGAGGGGCAGCTGATCTACCTCCTCGGTGACACCGAGGACGAGCTCGGCGGCTCCGCCTGGGCCCAGGTCGCCCACGACCACCTGGGCGGCCTGCCGCCCAAGGTGGACCTGGAGCGCGAGCGGCTGCTGGGCGAGATCCTGATCGCGGCCTCCCGTGACGGCATGATCGACGCGGCCCACGACCTCTCCGACGGCGGTCTGGCGCAGGCCCTGGTGGAGAGCTGCCTCAAGGGTGGTCGCGGCGCCCGCATCGTGGTGCCGCAGGGAACCGACCCCTTTGTGCTGCTCTTCTCGGAGTCGGCCGGCCGGGCGATCGTCGCGGTGCCGCGCAGTGAGGAACTGCGTTTCACCGACATGTGCGGCGCCCGGGGCCTGCCCGCCGCCCGCATCGGTGTGGTGGACGGGGACTCGATCGAGATCCAGGGCCACTTCTCCGTGGCGCTCGACGAGCTGCGCACCGCCCACCTGGAGACCTTCCCGGCGCTGCTGGGCTGAGTCCTCCCGGTCCGGCGGCACCGGGATCCGCCGCCATCGAGTGCCCCCGGGCGGTTCGCCGTCCGGGGGCACTGTGCCGCCTGCCCCCGCCTCACCGGCGCTGCGCACTCCGGGTCCGCGGCAGGGCACCCCAGCGGCTGCTCGGTGCCCGTCCCGCACGGCAGCCGCCGCCGCGGATCGTGCGTACGCCCAGGTCCTGCTGGCTAGGCTCGGCGCATGCCGCAGCCGCGTACCGCCAAGGCCACCCGCCGCCCCCGCCGCTATGACCCCGCGAAGGTCCGTGAGGCTCTGGTCTCGCAGACCGATGCGATCCACGAGGCCGTCCACAGCCTGTGTGCACACCCCCGGGCTGAGGCGCTGCTGGCGGCGCCCACCCGGCTGGGCGAGTGGACCGTCGCCGACCTGGTGGTCCATCTGTGCTGGGTGATGGGCTGGGCGCCGGCCCATCTCCACGATCCGGTGCCGGAGGGTGAGCCCCTGACGCTGACCGGTTGGGCGCTGGCCACCCGGACCGCTGCCGCCGGTATCGACGAGGCGGCCCGGCAGCGGCCCGCCGAGTCGCCGGCCGCGCTGGCCGAGCGGTTCGACCGGGAGCGGGACGCCCTGCACCGGATGCTGACCGGGCCCGAGGCCGCGGACCCGGAGCGCCGCGTGGTGGTGCGGTTCGGAACGATCGGACTTGCGGACTTCCTGGTGACCCGGCTGCTGGAGACCGTGGTCCATGCGGACGACCTCGCCGACGCGGTGGAGCGCGCCGCCCGTGCACAGGGTGTGGACGGACCAGTGCACGCACCGGATGCGTTCCGCCACGACCGGCAGGCGCTGGCCGCCGCGGCCAGGCTGCTCGCCGACACCCTGGCCGAGGCGGCCCCCGGTGGTGCGGTGGAACTGCGGGTGCCGCCGTACGCGGTGGTGCAGTGCGTGGCGGGCCCCCGGCACACCCGGGGCACTCCGCCCAACGTGGTGGAGACCGATCCGCTGACCTGGATCCGCCTGGCCACCGGCCGGACCTCCTGGGCCGACGCGGTGGAGTCGGCCGCGGTCTCGGCGAGCGGGGAGCGCAGCGATCTCTCGGCCGTCCTGCCGGTGATGGGCTGACTTCGGTTCGGGCCGCACCCTCATGGGTCGACCGCCCCGGGACGAGCCAGCCGTACGGTGTCCAGCAGCAGCCCGTGGGCGAGGGCGGAGAGCCCCTCAGGCCGGTCGTCGAGCGCTCGGCGGAGCAGTTCCCTCACCCGGTCGGCCTCGGCCGGGCAGAGGGCCGCCGCAGCGCCCAGTGAAGGCGCCGCAAGCGCCTGCCGCGTCTGCTCGGCGACCTCCCGTACGGAGCGTGCCGCGCCGGCCCAGACCTGCTGCAGAGCGGTCCGGCCGCGGGGCGGGGCCGGCTGCCCGCTGCCGCCGCTCATCCGACCCCTCCGGCCGGTGCGTGCAACCCCGTGGCAGGTGCGCGGCGCCCTCCGACGGGGGCGTGCCGCGCGGCGGCCGGGGTGCGGCGCCGGGGCGGACGCCTGTGGGGGAGCCGGTCGAGTGCGGTCCGGTGGGAGAGCGCCGCCTCCAGCCGATCGGCGCAGGCCTCGGCGGCCGCGGAGGCGTGCCGCAGCCGCTCGGCCGCCGCCGGTGCCTCCCGGGCGCGCCGGCGCAGGCGCCGTCGGAACTCCCCGGCCGGATCCGGCCGCTGCGGGATGTCGGTGGCCGGGTGGGGCCGGTGGAGGGTGTCCGCGGCGCGACGCAGGCAGACCGCGCAGCCGTCCGTCTCCTCGGCCAGCAGTCGCAGCCGCACGGCCAGCAGGCGCAGGCCGTGCACCGTGTCGCCGTCGGGTGCCGGCGTGGTCGGTGGCGCTGCCGCTCCCCGGCATGCCGCCCGCGCTCCGGCAGCGGGCGCAGTCGAGGCAGCCGCCGCTGTGGACGGTGTCGCCGTCATGATTCCTCCCCGTTCGTGGTGCGGGGAGATCAGGGCGCCCTGGTGCGCCATCACCCTGCGCACCGGTCAGTCCGAGGCCACCGTAGGCGAGCCGGTGCCGCCGCGGACAGGGGCCGGAGTGGACACCACTCGTACGAGCGAGTTCCCCCGTGATCGGATTGACGGCCGTGCCCGAGAGCGACCCGGTGTGACCAGGGTCATGCCCTGAGGGGCCCGCCGATCTGCCGTCTACGCGCGTCAATGACGAGGTGGCCCGTCCCCCGTTCGGTCGGACCGCGCCCACTGCCCTAGACTCGAAGACGTGCCACGTGGTGACGGACGACTCAACCACGATCTTCTTCCCGGCGAGAAGGGCCCCCAAGACGCCTGCGGCGTCTTCGGAGTCTGGGCCCCGGGCGAGGAGGTCGCCAAACTCACCTACTTCGGGCTGTATGCCTTGCAGCACCGCGGACAGGAGTCCGCGGGCATCGCAGTGAGCAACGGCTCCCAGATCCTGGTCTTCAAGGACATGGGACTTGTGTCCCAGGTCTTCGACGAGACCTCCCTCGGTTCCCTCAACGGCCATATCGCCGTGGGTCACGCCCGCTACTCCACCACCGGTTCGTCGGTGTGGGAGAACGCGCAGCCGACCTTCCGGGCGACCGCGAGCGGCTCCCTGGCCCTCGGCCACAACGGCAACCTGGTGAACACCGCCGAGCTTGCCCGGATGGTCGCCGAGCTGCCCGGCGAGGAGCATGTCTCGCGCTCCGGGCGCAGCGCGGCCACCAATGACACCGACCTGGTGACGGCGCTGCTGGCCGGGCATCCGGACCTCTCCATCGAGGAGACGGCCCGCCGGGTGCTCCCGTCCGTCAAGGGCGCCTTCTCGCTGGTCTTCATGGACGAGCACACCCTCTACGCCGCCCGCGACCCGCAGGGCATCCGCCCGCTGGTGCTGGGCCGGCTGGAGCGCGGCTGGGTGGTCGCCTCGGAGACCGCCGCCCTGGACATCGTCGGCGCCAGCTACATCCGTGAGGTGGAGCCCGGCGAGCTGATCGCGGTGGACGAGAACGGCATGCGGGCGTCCCGCTTCGCCGAGGCCAGGCCCAAGGGCTGCGTCTTCGAGTACGTCTACCTGGCCCGCCCGGACACCACCATCGCCGGCCGCAATGTGCACCTCTCCCGGGTGGAGATGGGCCGCAGGCTGGCCGCCGAGGCCCCGGCCGAGGCGGACATGGTGATAGCGACGCCGGAGTCCGGCACCCCCGCCGCCATCGGCTACGCCGAGGCCAGCGGCATCCCCTACGGCTCCGGCCTGGTGAAGAACGCCTATGTGGGCCGCACCTTCATCCAGCCCAGCCAGACCATCCGGCAGCTGGGCATCCGCCTGAAGCTCAACCCGCTCAAGGAGGTCATCGCCGGGAAGCGGCTGGTGGTCGTGGACGACTCCATCGTCCGCGGCAACACCCAGCGGGCCCTGGTGCGGATGCTCCGCGAGGCCGGTGCCGCCGAGGTCCACATCCGGATCTCGTCGCCGCCGATCAAGTGGCCCTGCTTCTTCGGCATCGACTTCGCCACCCGGGCGGAGCTGATCGCCAACGGCCTGACGGTCGAGGAGATCGGCAAGTCGCTGGGGGCCGACTCGCTGGCCTTCATCTCGATAGAGGGCATGGTCGAGGCCACCACCCAGCCCAAGGACCGGCTCTGCCGGGCCTGCTTCGACGGTGAGTACCCGATGGAGCTGCCCGACCCGGAGCTGCTGGGCAAGCACCTCCTGGAGGCCGAGATCGCCTCCGGCCGGCAGCAGTCCGCCGCCCGCGGCAAGGCCGCGGCCCAGCTGACCGATCTGGACGGCGTGCAGACCCTGCTGGGCGGCGGCGGAGCCGCCGACGCACTGCGCCGCCCGTAGCAGCCGCCGACGGGCCCGTACCGACCGTGTACGGGCCCGCGGCCGCCGCATTCCGCACACGCACCACTCCCCCGACCCGAGAGGGCCGCTCCCGTGACCGAACAGACCTCCTCCGCGACCGCCCAGGGCGCCACCTACGCGGCGGCAGGCGTCGACATCGAGGCCGGCGACCGCGCCGTCGAGCTGATGAAGCAGTGGGTCGGAAAGGCCACCCGACCCGAGGTGGTCGGCTCCATCGGCGGCTTCGCCGGGCTCTTCGACGCCTCGGCCCTCAAGCGGTACCAGCGGCCGATGCTGGCGACCTCCACCGACGGCGTGGGCACCAAGGTGGCCATCGCCCAGGCCATGGACCGTCACGACACCATCGGTCGCGACCTGGTCGGCATGGTGGTGGACGACCTGGTGGTCTGCGGCGCCGAGCCGCTCTTCATGACCGACTACATCGCCACCGGCAAGGTCCACCCCGAGCGCATCGCGGCCATCGTCAAGGGCATCGCCGAGGGCTGTGTGCTGGCCGGCTGCGCGCTGGTCGGCGGGGAGACCGCCGAGCACCCGGGGCTGCTGTCGCCGGACGAGTACGACGTGGCCGGGGCCGGCACCGGGGTGGTGGAGGCGGACGCACTGCTGGGCGCCGACCGGGTCAGGGCCGGCGACGTGGTGATCGCCATGGCCGCCTCCGGGCTGCACTCCAACGGCTACTCGCTGGTGCGTCACGTCCTGCTGGAGCGGGCCGGCTGGCAGCTCGACCGGGAGGTGCCGGAGTTCGGCCGCACCCTGGGCGAGGAGCTGCTGGAGCCCACCCGGATCTACTCACTGGACTGCCTGGCACTTGCCCGCTCCGCCGAGATCCACGCCTTCTCGCACGTCACCGGCGGTGGCCTGGCCGCCAACCTGGCCCGGGTGATCCCGGACCACCTGCACGCCCGGCTGGACCGCGGCACCTGGACCCCACTGCCGGTCTTCCAGACCGTCGCCGAGGTGGGCAAGGTGGCCCTGCCGGAGGTCGAGAAGACCCTCAACATGGGTGTCGGAATGGTCGCCGTGGTCCCGCCGGAGTCGGTCGACGTGGTGCTCTCGGTGCTGGCCGACCGCGATGTGGAGGCATGGCTGCTGGGCGACGTGGTGGACCGCGCCGCCGAGCACCAGGCCGGGGCGACGCTCTACAACGCCTATCCCACGGCGGGCTGAGCCGCCCGCAGACGCCAAGGTCCGGACCGGGGTGTGAGATCCCGGTCCGGTCCTGAGGCGGTGACGAGGAGGCTAGGCGCCCCGGCGGGAACGGGACTCGTCCTCGCCGTCGTCCTCGTCGGCGTAGTAGTCCGCATACGCCGCGTAAGGGTCGTCCTCGTCGTCATCGTCCTCGAACGGCTCGCCGTTGACCGGCACCGGCTCGTTCGACGGTACGCCCAGCTCCTGGGACAGACGGGAAGCGTCGAAGCCGCCGCTGTTGTACTTCAGCTGGCGGGCGACCTTCGTCTGCTTGGCCTTGGCCCGGCCGCGCCCCATGGGTCGACCCCCTCAACGACGGGGCACACGGCCCCGAGTCTGACACGCGTTCATGTTCGGCAACGGCCTCTCCAACCGAGAGGACCGCTCCTTAGAGCAACAACGGTACCTGCTTCCGTCGCCGGGCGGTACGTCGCCCGTGCGACGTGGCGCACTCTACCGCGCTTCGCGGCCGCGTCGTTCCTGGTCACGAGGGTAGCCGACAGCCGCCGCGCAGGTGTCGGAGGAGCCGTCCGGCGGCCCTCCGGACACTGATTATCCCCCGCCAGAGGGCCTTGCATCCCCCGTACGGAGCCATCGACTGAGAATCCGGTTCTTCTTTGGCGCCCGGGGACGCACGACGGTCACCGGTGCGGCGCCCCGGGAGGCGCCGCACCGGTGACCGATCTCACACCGCCGACGGCGGCGGAAGGGCTATCGGCGGGTGCGTCCGTCCGGCAGCAGGATGGTGCGCAGCCGGCCGACCTCCGACATCCGGCGCTCGGCGAGCCGGTCCGCGGCCACCGCCGGGGGAACGCCGTCCGAGGTCGCCAGCGCGAAGATCTCCAGGGTGGTGTCGTAGATCCGGGCGGCCTTGGTACGGGCCCGCTCGAAGGAGAACCCGTCGATCTCGTCGGCGACCTGGATCACCCCGCCGGCGTTCACCACGTAGTCCGGCGCGTAGAGGATGCCCCGGTCGGCGAGGTCCTTCTCCACACCCGGATGGGCGAGCTGGTTGTTGGCCGCGCCGCAGACCACCGAGGCGGTGAGGACGGGGACGCTGGCGTCGTTGAGGGCCCCGCCGAGGGCGCAGGGCGCGTACACGTCGAGGTCGGCCCGGATGAGCGCCTCCACGTCCGCGACCACGTGCACCTGGGGGTGCTCGGCGCGGACCCGGGCCAGTGAGGCCTGGTCGATGTCGGTGACCAGTACCGTCGCGCCGTCCTCCACCAGGTGCCGCACCAGGTGGTGGCCGACCTTGCCGACGCCGGCGACCCCGACCCGGCGGCCGGTCAGCGAGGGGGAGCCCCAGCGGTGCTGCGCGCTGGCACGCATGCCCTGGAAGACGCCGTAGGCGGTGAGCACCGAGGAGTCCCCGGCGCCCCCGTGCTCCGGGGAGCGGCCGGTGACCCAGTCGCACTCCCGGGCGATCACGTCCATGTCGGCGACATAGGTGCCGACGTCGCAGGCGGTGATGTAGCGACCGCGCAGCGACTGCACGAAGCGGCCGTAGGCGCGCAGCAGCGCCTCCGTCTTGACCTCGGCGGGGTCGCCGATGATCACGGCCTTGCCGCCGCCGTGGTCCAGGCCTGCAAGCGCGTTCTTGTACGACATGCCGCGCGAGAGGTTGAGCGCGTCCTGCACGGCCTCCTCCTCGGAGGCGTACGGGTAGAAGCGCGTTCCGCCGAGCGCGGGGCCCAGGGCGGTGGAGTGGATGGCGATGACGGCCTTGAGGCCGGAGTGCCGGTCGTGGCACAGGACGATCTGCTCGTGCCCGTCTCCGGGCGCTCCCTCGGACTCGGTTCCGAAGATGCGGCTGAGCACCCCTGCTCGGGTGGGCGGGGCTGACTCGGTGTGTACGTCGGTCACTGTGGTGACTCCCGTGTGTACGGCCCGCTGCTGTGGGTGCGGGCTCCTGACCGAAGCGTAGGTCCTTGCGCTCGGGCGCGGGTATGCGGCGGGCTGGATGTCACCCTGGTGGTTGCCGAAGCGGTCCCGGGCCACGGCCCGGTGCGCTCCGGTGCCTCGGCGCCCGTCCCGCCGGGGAGCCTCCCAAAGCACCCCCGGCCCCGCGCGCCGCGTGCGACGATGCCTAGCGTGACCGCCGTGCGCACCTCGGTACTCCCGCCGTATGCCGCCTACTTGCGCGTGTACGAGCCGCTGGCCGCCTTCCCGGAGCCGGAGAGGGCCCAGTGGCAGACGTATGCGGTGGAGCACGGGCCCGCCGACGGGTCGCCCGGGGCCGCCCCCTCGGCGCTGGCCGAGCGCCGGCGCAGCCTGGCGGAGCTGGTCACGGTGACCCCCAAGGCGCTGCCCGAGCGGGAGAGCCGGGACGCCCTGGTGCGGGTCGCGGACGGCGTCGTCTACATCTGCCCCTCACGGATCCGGCTGCGCAGCTGGCTGGCGCTGGAGGAACTCAAGGAGGAGCTCCCGGCGCCGCTGCTGGACGCGGTGCTGCCGCCCGCGGTGCGGGAGCAGGCCGAGGCGGACTGGAACCGCTGGCGGGGCGACCACCCGGACACCCGGCCGTGGATCCTCACCCGTACCTGGCATGTGCCGGTGCGCTGGTTCCTGCTCTTCTCCGAGGAGGAGCGCCACTTCTCGCCGTCGCTGCCCGCGCTGCCCGCCGGGGAGGGCGACGGCGGCGGCGGGCGCCCGGCGGCTCCGGCCTCGCTCTTCTATCTGACGCCCATGGCGCAGGCCCGGCGGCGGCTGGCCCGCGGCTACCGGGTGCTGCGGGAGAACCTGGATGAGGGGCCGCTGGTCTCCGGGGTGGAGCAGGTGGGCCGCTGGCTGGAGGAGTTCCACCCGAGGTCGCTGGTGGAGCTGGACTACGGCGGCCTGGTGCACGCGATCCCGGAGGCGCGGCTGGCGGACGACCGCTCGGCGGCCGAGGTGGCCGAGGGGATCGCGGCGCTGCGGGCAGGGGACGGCGACCGGGCCGGGCAGGCGTATCGGACGGTGACCGAGCGGTGGCGCCTGGTACAGGAACTGCTGTACGCGAACTGAGCCTGGTCGGAGCGGGTGGCGGCTTTCCGCCAACGCCGTATTGCGCCATGCCCGAACGGGGGACTCGTCGGACATGCGTGGCATCCTGCGTATCGGCGGAACGTGATGCTACTCACCGTTGACGCCAAGTAGTCCCTATGTGTCAAAATAGGACAACCAGACCAGCTGTCTGCGGGTGTGCCCACTTTTGGGTGGATCCACGGGAGGATGTGGTCTTTGCGGCAGGCTGTCCGTCTGCCTGTGCCATGACCGATCGTCACTCCCGGGTGACTGTCCGCTATGGCATGGTCCATCGCGATCCGTCGACCTTGGCCCCCTGAGGTGCCAATTCCGGCGGTTTGGCCGACCGGGCTGGACGGATGGTGTAGTTGTAGTCCCGAGGACAAGCCGTTCGTCCTATTACCGACTCGGCCCGTGTATGCCATTTCGGGCATCGCGGGTCAAGGTGCAGAATTTGAAGGAAAGAACCGTGTTGGTTCGGTTCTCCCGAGGAGGCCGCTCATGACCGCTCGCACCCCTGACGCCGAGCCGCTGCTGACGCCGGCTGAGGTCGCCACCATGTTCCGCGTGGACCCCAAGACGGTCACGCGCTGGGCCAAGGCAGGCAAGCTGACGTCGATTCGCACGCTCGGCGGGCACCGCCGCTATCGAGAGGCGGAGGTTCGCGCCCTGCTTGCGGGGATCCCGCAGCAGCGCAGCGAGGCCTGACGCCTCGACGGCGGCCCTTCCAGGGTCTCCGGCGGGTGTACGCCAGCGAAGCGTCCACCTCCGGGACCGGGAGCTCAGGGTCCCCAGCAGTACCGCTCAAGAGGTCGTATCGGACTCCGCCGGGTCCGATGCGGCCTCTCTGCATATCCGGTCGGTGCGCCCGGATCCGCTGTGCAATTTCATATGTTAAATCGAGGGTCCTCCGGGGAGGCCCCGCAGACACCCGTCTCAGCGGAACTTCAGTGACACCTGTCACATCGACGGGCCTCTTGCGCGGTTCAGCGGCTTGCGATATTGGTCCAGACCTTCATGAGGTCACCTCCCCGAGGCCCGCCCGACAGTACACCGCGCCGGAGCCCCGTCGTACCCGTCGAACGGCGGGTACGACCCGCAGCGGAGGCCGGCCTGTGCGGGGGCGGGCGGGGACGCGGCGCCGAAGAGGGCACGGCAAAGGCGAGGGGCCCGGAGTCTGTGACTCCGGGCCCCTCGCCCACTGCGATCCCGACGGGACTTGAACCCGCGACCTCCACCTTGACAGGGTGGCGAGCTAACCAACTGCTCCACGGGACCAGGATCGATCGTCGCTGCTCGCGCGGCGACAACACTGATGTTACTGCATGCGGAGCCCCAGGTCGAACTGCCTCCCGGGGCTCCGCGACGGCTCAGGCGGCGGCCGCCCGGTCCATGGCCTTGAGGATCCGCTTCTCCGAGATCGGCGTCGGCGTGCCGAGGGTCTGGGCGAAGAAGCTCACCCGCAGCTCCTCCAGCATCCACCGGATCTGCCGCACCTCCTCCGAGGGACGCACGCCCGCGGGCAGCGAAGCCAGCAGCTCCGCGTACTCCTGCTGGAGCTGCTCCACCCGCCGCAGATGCTGCAGATCGCGCTGGGGGTGCTCGGGCAGGGACTCCAGACGGCGCTCCGCGGCCAGCAGATAGCGCCTGAGGTCGGGCAGCCTCGCCCAGCCGGTCCCGGTGACGAAACCGGGATGCACCAGCGCTGCCAGCTGGGCCCTGACGTCCGACACGGCCGGCAGCAGCACCGGACTGGAGATCGCCTTCAGACGGTTGGCCGCCCGCTGGAAGGCGATCAGCGCCGAGGCCGTCTTCAGGGTGGTGTCCGCGGCGGTGTCGTACAGCTCCGCCCGTACCTGGTCGCGAAGCTTGCCGAAGCCCTCCTCGTCCCAGGCCGGGCCGCCGGCGTCCGCCGTCAGCTTGTCGGTCGCGCAGCAGACGATGTCCTCGAAGAGGGCGCCGATGCTGCCGTGGGGGTTGTTGGAGAGCGCCAGCTTGGCCTGGTTGCCCAGCCGGCCCTGGATCGACTTCACCGGGGAGGGGGTGGTCAGCACCAGCAGCCGCCGGGTGCCCGCCCACATGGCGTGCTGCTGCTCCTCGGGGGTGTCGAACAGCCGGACCGCGACCGAGCCGCCCTCGTCCGCCAGCGCCGGATAGGCCCGGATGGAGTGGCCGCGGCTGCGCCGCTCGAAGGTGCGGGGCAGGACCGGGGTGCCGGACGGCCAGGCGGTGAGGCCCTGCTGCTCCAGGCCCTCGTCGGAGGCGGCCGACGACAGGGTGGCCTTGAGCTTGGGTTTCAGCCGCAGCCGCAGCTCCTCCAGGTCCTTGGACTCGGCCAGCCGTCGGCGGCGCTCGTCCACAACCCGGAAGGTGATCTGCAGATGGTCCGGGACCGGGGTCTGTCCCCAGGCCTCCGGCGGGACGGTCACCCCGGTCATCCGCCGCAGCTCCCGCTCCAGCGCAGGCAGCAGCGCCTCCTGGCGCGGGGTCAGCTTCTGCAGCACCGCCTTGGCGAAGTTGGGCGCGGGGACGAAGTTGCGGCGGACCGCCTTGGGCAGTGACCGGATCAGCGCGGTGACCAGCTCCTCCCGGAGCCCCGGGATCTGCCAGTCGAAGCCCTCGGAGGAGACCTGGTTGAGCACCGGCAGCGGGATGTGCACCGTGACGCCGTCAGCGTCGCTGCCCGGCTCGAACTGGTACGTCAGCCGGAAGCGCAGCTTCCCCTGGTACCAGTGGTCGGGGTAGTCCTCCTCGGTGACACCGCCCGCGGACTGGTTGATCAGCATCGACTTCTCGAAGTTCAGCAGGTCCGGCTGCTCGCGCCGGGTCTGCTTCCACCAGGAGTCGAAGTGCCGGGCGGAGACCACATCCTCCGGCAGCCGGTGGTCGTAGAAGTCGAACAGGGTCTCGTCGTCGACCAGGATGTCGCGGCGCCTGGCCCGGTTCTCCAGCTCCTCCACCTCCGACAGCAGCCGGCGGTTGGCGGAGAAGAACTGATGGTGGGTCTCCCAGTCGCCCTCCACCAGGGCGTTGCGGATGAACAGCTCCCGGCAGAGCTCCGGGTCGATCCGTCCGTAGTTGACCTTGCGCTGGGCCACGATCGGGATGCCGTAGAGGGTCACCTTCTCGTAGGCCAGGACCGCTCCGGCCTTCTTCTCCCAGTGCGGCTCGCTGTAGGTGCGCTTGATCAGATGGCCGGCGAGCGGCTCCACCCACTCGGGCTCGATCTTCGCGTTGATCCGCGCCCACAGCCGGGAGGTCTCCACCAGCTCGGCGGACATCACCCAGCGGGGCGGCTTCTTGAAGAGACCCGACCCGGGGAAGACCGCGAAGCGCGCCCCGCGGGCGCCCACGTACTCCCGCTTCTCCACGTCCATCAGGCCGATGTGGGAGAGCAGCCCGGCCAGCAGCGAGGTGTGGATGCGCTGGGCGTCGGGCTCGGCCCCGGGAACCGGCTCGGTGATGTGGACGCCCAGCTGCTTGGCCACCGTGCGCAGCTGGGTGTAGATGTCCTGCCACTCCCGTATGCGCAGGTAGTTGAGGTAGTCCGTGCGGCACATCCGGCGGAAGGCGGAGGAGGAGAGCTCCTTCTGCTGCTCCCGGACGTAGCGCCACAGATTGAGGTACGCCAGGAAGTCCGAGGTCTCGTCGGCGAAGCGGCGGTGCTTCTCGTCGGCCGCCTGCCGCTTCTCGCTGGGCCGCTCGCGGGGGTCCTGGATGGAGAGCGCCGCGGCGATCACCATCACCTCGCGAACGCAGCCGTTGCGGTCGGCCTCCAGCACCATCCGGGCCAGCCGGGGGTCCACCGGCAGCTGGGCGAGCTTGCGGCCGAGCTGGGTGAGGCGCTTACGGGGGTCCTTCTGCGCCGGGTCGAGGGCGCCCAGCTCATGCAGCAGGTTGACGCCGTCGCGGATGTTGCGGGAGTCCGGCGGGTCGATGAAGGGGAAGGCGGCGATGTCGCCGAGGCCCGCCGCGGTCATCTGCAGGATGACGGAGGCCAGGTTGGTGCGCAGGATCTCCGCGTCGGTGAACTCGGGGCGGGAGAGGAAGTCCTCCTCCGAGTACAGCCGGATGCAGATGCCGTCGGAGGTGCGGCCGCAGCGGCCCTTGCGCTGGTTGGCGCTGGCCTGGCTGATCGCCTCGATCGGCAGTCGCTGCACCTTGGTGCGGTGGCTGTAGCGGGAGATGCGGGCGGTGCCCGGATCGATGACGTACTTGATGCCGGGGACGGTGAGCGAGGTCTCCGCGACATTGGTGGCCAGGACGATGCGGCGGCCCCGGTGCTGCTGGAAGACCCGGTGCTGCTCGGCGGAGGAGAGCCTGGCGTACAGCGGCAGAACCTCGGTGTCCCGCAGCCCCAGTTTGCCCAGGGCGTCGGCGGTGTCGCGGATCTCCCGCTCACCGGAGAGGAAGACCAGGATGTCGCCGGGGCCCTCGGCCTGCAGCTCCGTCGCGGCGTCGCAGATCGCCTGCACCTGGTCGCGGTCGCGCTCCACCTCCTCCGCTCCGTCGCCCTCCTCCACGATCGGGCGGTAGCGGACCTCCACGGGGTAGGTCCGCCCGGAGACCTCGATGATCGGGGCGTCGCCGAAGTGGCGGGAGAACCGCTCCGGGTCGATGGTGGCGGAGGTGATCACGACCTTGAGGTCGGGGCGGCGCGGCAGCAGCTGCTTGAGGTAGCCCAGGATGAAGTCGATGTTGAGGCTGCGCTCATGGGCCTCGTCGATGATCAGGGTGTCGTACTGGCGCAGCTCGCGGTCGGTCTGGATCTCGGCCAGCAGGATGCCGTCGGTCATCAGCTTGACCAGGGTGTCCTGGCCGACCTGGTCGGTGAAGCGGACCTTCCAGCCGACCGCCTCGCCCAGCGGGGTGTTCAGCTCCTCGGCGACCCGGTCGGCGACGGTGCGGGCGGCGATCCGGCGCGGCTGGGTGTGGCCCACCAGGCCCTTGATCCCCCGGCCCAGCTCCAGGCAGATCTTGGGGATCTGGGTGGTCTTGCCGGAGCCCGTCTCACCGGCGACGATCACCACCTGGTGGTCCCGGATGGCCGCCGCGATGTCGTCCTTCTTCCGGGCGACCGGCAGCTCCTCGGGATAGCTGATCGCCGGTACGGCGGCCCGGCGCTGCTCCAGCCGCAACTCGGCCTTGTCGATCTCGGCTGCGATCTCCTCGGCGATGCTGCTGCGGGCCTCCGGGCTGCGCACCCGGCGGGCGCCGTCCAGCCGCCGTTCGAGCCGCCGCTGGTCGCGCAGCATCAGCTCGGGCAGCCGGGCCTGAAGGTCGGCGAACGGAGAACTCACTGAGGGCATCCCCATACAGTCGCAAGAAACGGCGGACGGTCGCACGCGGGTTTTCGCCGCGCAGCGTGGCCGCGGTCGGCTGCCGGTGTGCGGCAGCCGACCGGCCGGCTGACGCGGGGGCCGGCCCCGGCGCCGGAGGACGCGTGGCCCGGATGCCCGGTGCGGCCGGCTGCCCCCATCGGCCCTCGGTCCCGAAACGGGCCCGGAGACCGAGGATAGCTCCGAGCGGGACGGTTCCAGATTCCCGACCCGCCTGGACCATCCCCGGTCGCGGCTCCCGGCCATGGCGCGGAGGCTGAGGTCATGCCGTCAGGCCCTGGCGGCCCGACGCGTCCGACAGGAGCAGCCCGGTGGTGACCACCCAGCGCACGATCGTCCTCGGCAACCCGTCCGCGTCGCGGCGGCGGCGCTCGGCCGCGGCTGCGGCTGCCCTGCTGGCGGCGGCGGTCGCCGCGGTCGCGGTGGCGGCCTGCAGCAATTCCCCGTCCAAGGGGGGCGCCGCCGCGCCGACCCCTGGGGCGGAGATCTCCAGGATCGCCGGGTCGGCTGCGGCGGTCGCCTCGGCGCATGCCGCCTCGGCGGCGGCCAAGGCGTCGGAGGCGGCCGGTGCGATCGCCTCCCAGGCGCAGGCGCAGGCCTCCGTCGTCCAGTCCGCGGCGGCGTCCTTCGCCTCGGTGCACTCCTCCGTGCTGGCCTCGGTGTCGGCGGGAGCGGCGTCCCTGGAGGCGCGGGCCCGGGCCTTCGAGGCGTCGGTGGAGGCCAGGGTGAAGTCAGGCCGGGCGTCGGCCTCGGCCGCCCTCAAGCCGGTCACCGGGAGCGGCAACGCGGTCGCCGACGTACGGCTCACCGGGGTGCCCACCGCCGCCACCGGCGGTCGTCCGGGGGCCTCGGTGGCGATCACCAACCACGGCCGGGACACCGCCTCGTACGCCGTCCAGGTCGACTTCGTCGACGCCTCAGGCAAGACGGTGGAGTCGGCGGTGGTCGGAGCCCAGGACCTGGCCGCCGGTGCCACCGTGACCAAGCTGGCCTTCGCCGCCCACCCGGCCACCGGAGCGACCACGCCCAAGATCGCCAAGGCACAGCGCTACTGAGCGCCCCGCGGGCCGCCGCCGGGCCGGGCGGTGGGCCCGGCCCGGCGGCGGCCCCAGAGGGTGAGCTCGGTCGGACGGTGAGCTCGGTCGGACGGTGAGCTCGGTCAGACGGTGAGCTCGGCGGGCACCGCGGCCAGCGCCTCCTGGACGGCCGCCACCAGCCGGCGGGCGGACTCAGCCGTCAGTTCCAGGGCGACCCGGGCCGAGGGACCCTTGCTGGGATCGGCGAAGTCGATGTTGAGGGTGTGCTCGGCCATCGCGTGCACGGGGTGGTCGAAGTACACCGTCACGTCCGAGACGTGGAACCAGGCACCGCCCGGCCCCTTGGCGCTGCCGTCGACGCTGTCCTTGACCGTGGTGTAGGTGCACATCGTCAGGCCCCCAGGTGCTTGCTGAAGAAGGCGGAGATCCGCTCCCAGCCGTCGTTGGCGGCGGCCACGTTGTACGAGGGGCGGTCGACGGCGAAGAAGGCGTGCCCGGCGCCCTCGTAGCTGTGGAACTCGAACTCCTTGCCGTTCGCGGTCAGGGTCTGCTCCAGCTCCGCGACCTGCTCGGGACCGGGGAACTTGTCCTCGGCGCCGAACAGCCCCAGCAGCGGTGCGCGCAGCTCCGGCAGCCGGTCCACCAGGTTGGTGACCTTCAGCGGGAAGCCCTCGGGCGGGTTGCCGGTGACGAAGGCGCCGTAGCAGTCCACCGCGGCGTCCACATCGAGGCTGCAGGCGGCCAGCACCGTCTGCCGTCCGCCGGAGCAGTAGCCGATCACGCCGACCCTGCCGTTGGAGCCGTCCAGTGCCCGCAGGGCCGCTGCGGCACCCGCCACGTCGCCCACCAGCCGGTCGTCCGGCACTCCACCGGCGGCGCGGGCCACCGCGGCGGCGTCGTCGGGGGCCGCGCCCGGGGCCTCCCGGCTGTACAGGTTGGGGCAGATCGCGTCATAGCCGAGCTCGGCGAACCGGCGGACGATCTCCTTGGTGGCCCGGTCGTAGCCGGGCATGTGGTGGATGACGACCACGCCGCCGCGCCGCTGCTCGCCCTGCGGGCGGGCCAGGTAGGCCTCGATCTCGTCGCCCTGGTGCCCGGCGATCCGGACGGTCACCGCGCTGAGGCTGTCGCTCATGGGAACACCCGCTTCGGTCATAAGTGTGGACTGATAAGCCTATCCTGATGTTCGGGCTCCACGGAGGCGGCACGTATCGCGGAGGGCCCGCCAGGGGTCGCCGGTACGCGGTCCTCCCCAGTCCGGCCGGAGGAGGACACCGCTCACACGCTCTCCGCGGCAGGCCGGCCCGCGCCCGGCGCCCGCCTCCGGCGGCGGAGCCGGTCAGGGGCACCGTACTGCGGGAAGTCGCCGCTGCGACAAGATTTCTGACGGTACGTCCGGAGCAGACTCCTCCGGTTCCATACCGGGAACGTCCGTTCACCGTCTGTTCACCGCGAACCGGCCGGCGCGCAGTGTCCCGTGAGAACACTCCCTGCGTGAGACGCATATTCTCAGTGGCCCTCGCGGTCCTGTTGGCCGGCGGCATCATGGCCGCCGTCCTGGTGGACCGGGACAAGGGGCAGAGCACGGCGACGACGACCGTGCGAGGGGTCATCGGGTCGGAGAAGGCGGACTTCTTCGCAGACCCCGACGTGGTGCGGGCGTTCGCCGACCACGGACTGACGGTCCGGACCGAGACGTCCGGTTCATGGGCGATGGACAGCCTGGACACCAGCGGCTACGACTTCGCCTTCCCCAGCAGCAGCGCACCCGCAGACGCACTCCGCAGCAGGTCGAAGGACCCCGGCGGACCGCTGCGGCCCTTCTACTCACCCCTGGTGGTGGCCGCTCACCGGGACGCCGCCGAGGTACTGGCCGCCAACGGCCTGGCCACCCTGCAGAGCGGGCAGCCCGGCATCCTGCGCATGGACGCCTATCTGAAGGCGATGCAGAAGAACACCACCTGGCAGCAGCTGAGGGGCTCCGCAGCCCACAGCGAGCTGACCGGCACCCTCTTCGTCACCAGCACCGACCCGCTCTCCTCCAACTCCGGGGCGCTCTACCTGGCCGCCGCCTCCTACGTGGCCAACGGTGGTGCGGTGGTCGCCGACAGCCACGGGGTGGCGGCCACCGCGCCCCTGCTGCACAAGCTGATCGCCGTCCAGGGCGCCCAGCAGTCCAGCAGCGACGCGCCCTTCCGCGACTTCCTCAGCGGGGTCGGCAATCCGCTGGTGCTGGTCTACGAGTCCCAGGTGGCGTCGCTGCTGGTCCGGCACCAGGCCGGGGAACTCGGCGACCTGGTGCTGCTCTACCCGGACACCACGGTCTCCAGCGACCACACCCTGGTGCCGTTCACCGGGAACGGCAGGCGCGTCGGCGAACTGCTGCGCGACGACCCCCGGCTGCGGCAGCTGGCGGTGCGGTACGGGTTCCGGCCGCAGGGTGACACCAAGGAGTTCAACGCGGCGGCCGCGCCGTACACCGCGTACCTCAACCAGAAGCTGACCGGTGTCCGGCAGGCGCCCGTGCCCACCTCCGCGGTGATGCACGAGATCGCGCGCCGGGCCCGCGACGAGAAGTAGGAGCCGGCATGACCACCCCTGACGACTCACCGCTGGTCCTCACCCCGCCGGAGCCGGTCGCACCGGTCCCCAAGGAACGGGCATCCGGCCTGGTGCCGCTGGCCGACGGCGTACGTGCCGACATGGAACGCCGCGCCGCCGCCTATGTGGACGGCCTCGCCGGCCTGGACGCCCGCAGCCCCGAGTTCGCCTCCCGGCTGGGCGAGATCGCCTCCCTGGGCAGCGCCGACATCCGCGCCGCCGCCCAGCAGTCCAACCGGATGCTGGAGCGCACCGTGCGCTCCCTCTCCGGCGGACCCGGGTCCGACGCCGGCTCCCGGGTGTCCGCGGGTCTGGTCGAACTGCGCCGTACCGTCGAGGACCTCGACCCCGCGGACAGCCCCGGCCGAGGCGCCCGCCGGCTGCTCTCCCGACTGCCCGGCGGCAACCGACTGCGCGACCACGTCGCCCGCTACGCCTCCGCACAGGCCACCCTGCAGCGGATCGTCGGCAGCCTGCGCAGCGGCCAGGACGAACTGCGCCGCGACAGCGCCGCCCTGCACACCGAGCGCACCCGCCTGTGGGAGGCCATGGGCAGACTCCAGGAGTACGCCGTCCTCACCGACGCCCTGGACACCGCCGTCGAGCGGCGCATCGCCGAGACCGAGGCCGGCGACCCGCAGCAGGCCGAGGCACTCCGCGCCGACCTGCTCTTCCCCGTCCGGCAGAAGCACCAGGACCTGCTGACCCAGCTCGCCGTCTGCGCCCAGGGCTACCTGGCGATGGACGTGGTGCGCCGCAACAACGACGAGCTGGTCAAGGGCGTCGACCGGGCCGCCACCACCACCGTGACCGCGCTGCGCATCGCGGTGATGCTCGCCTCGGCCCTGGACAACCAGCGCAAGGTCGTCGAACAGGTCAACGCGCTGCGCGGAACCACCGAGGACCTCATCCGGGGCAACGCGGAGATGCTCGCCGGCCAGAGCGGCGAGATCCAGCGGATCGCCGCCGACCCGGCGGTCGGGGTGGAGACCCTGCGCGGCGCCTTCCAGCAGATCTACCGGACGCTGGACGCCATCGACACCTACAAGGCCCAGGCCACCGAGACCATGGCGGCCACCGTCTCCACGCTCACCGCCGAACTCCAGGACGCAGGAGCCCGGCTGGAGCGCAGCCGGGCACTCACGGAACTGGAGGGCGGGGCCGGATGAGGACCGTACCGCGCATCGCGGCCGCCGCCGCGCTCGCCGGGCTGCTGCTCACCGGCTGCACGGGCGGCGGTTCCGGCGGCGGCTCCGGCGACGGCCAGGGCGGGCAGCGCACCGCCCGACCGCAGCCCGGGACGCTCCGGGTGCTCGCCGGCAGTGAACTCTCCGACCTGGAGCCGGTGCTGAAGGCCGCGGAGAAGGCCACCGGGGTGAAGGTGGTCCCCACCTACAGCGGCACCCTGGACGCCGTCCAGCAGATCGCCTCCGGGCAGGCCGACCGCAGCTACGACGCGGTGTGGCTGCCCTCCGACGACTATCTGCGGCTGCACCCCGAGGCTGCCCGGCGGATCGGCTCGGAGACGCCCGTGATGACCTCGCCGGTCGCCCTGGGGGTGCGCCCCGAGGCCGTCCGCAGGCTCGGCTGGGACCCCGGAAAGGTCACCTGGGCGCAGATCGGCCAGGCCGTCACCGAGGGCCGGCTGACCTACGGAATGACCGACCCGGCCCGCTCCAACTCCGGCTACTCCGCACTGGTGGGCCTCGCCTCCGCGCTCTCCGGGGCGCAGTCCGCGCTCACCGAGCAGGACGTCCGGCACGCGGCGCCCGCCCTGAAGCGGTTCTTCGCCGGCCAGAAGCTGACCTCCGGCTCCTCGGGCTGGCTGGCCCAGGCCTACGCCCGGCAGGGCTCGGTGGACGCGCTGATCAACTACGAGTCGGTGCTGCTGTCGCTCAACCGCGACAGCCACACCGACCTCACGGTGATCCGCCCGGTCGACGGGGTGGTCACCGCCGACTATCCGCTGACCCTGCTGGCCTCCGCCGGCACCGACCAGCGGACCGCGTACACCGCACTCACCCGCTATCTGCGCAGCCCCGGGGCACAGCAGGCGATCACCCGGCAGACCCTGCGCCGCCCCGTGGTCGCCTCGGTCGCACCCGACCCGCGACTGCCCGCCGGGCGCCGCCGCGAACTGCCCTTCCCCGGCAGCCGCGCCGTCGCGGACGGACTGCTGGACAGCTACGAGAACCAGCTGCGCCGCCCCTCGCGCACGGTGTACGTGCTGGACACCTCCGGTTCCATGGACGGCAGCCGGCTGAGCCGGCTCAAGACCGCCCTCGCGGGTCTGACCGGCACCGACGCCGCGCCGGGCGAACGCTTCAGGGACCGGGAGGAGGTCACGCTGATGCCCTTCGCCGACACCGTGAAGGGCGTGCTGGGCCACACCGTGGAGGAGGGCCGGCGGCAGCAGGCGCTGGACGCCATCCGCGCCGACGCCGACGCCCTGCGGGCCGACGGCGGCACCGCGATCTACAGCAGCCTCCAGGAGGCCTACCGGTATCTGGGGCAGCGCGCCGATGAGGCCGGCGGCGACCGGTTCACCTCCATCGTGCTCATGACCGACGGTGAGAACACCGCGGGAGAGAGCGCCGACGACTTCAACGCCTTCTACGCGGCCCTCCCCGCGGACCAGCGGTCCGTCCCGGTCTTCCCGATCCTCTTCGGCGACTCCGACCGGGCCGAGCTGCAGCACATCGCCGACCTCACCGGCGGCCGGCTGTTCGACGCGGTGGGCAGCTCGCTGAGCGGTGCCTTCGAGGAGATCCGTGGTTACCAGTAGAAACTCCCGGCGGGGCCCGGCGGCCTATCTGGAGTCCCGCAAGAACCTCACCGGCTGCACCCTCGCCATCGGGGGACTGGTGCTGTACTTCACCGGCGTGACCGGCTCCCTGTGGCCGCTCGTCGTTGCCGGGCTCTACGGCGTCGGCGCACTGCTGGCCCCACCCGAGCGGCCGCCGGCGCCGGACTTCCCCGCACCCGAGGAGCAGCTCTCCGCGCTCCGCGGCGACCTGGCCGCGCTCCGCGCCTACCTGGTCGAAGCCCAGCTGGAGAGCCGCTTCTCCGGCCTGCTGGAGCGGCTGGCCGCACTGCTGGACCCGGAACGCGGCGGCGACGTCCTGGCCGGCGACCCGGAGGCGCTGCACGCCCTCTCCCGGACCATCCGGCAGGACGTGCCCGAGGCGGTCGACGCCTGTCTGCGAGCCCGTTGGTGGAACCGCCTCACCCCCGGCGCCGAGGCACCCGAGCGGCAGCTGGACCGGCAGGCGGCGCTGCTCACCGAGGAGGCCGACCGCCTGGTCGCCACCCTGCGTGAGGCGGAGGAGCGCCGGCAGCACATCCACACCCGCTATCTGGAGCAGCGCCGCCCCTGGGCCGGGGACGACCGTCCCGACCTGTCCCTGCCGTAGCGCGACGACAGGATTCACCGTCAGAAGGACTGCTTACCGGTGCAGTTGGTTCACTGGAGTGCATGACGCCCACACGGTTCGAGTCCGTCACCCCCGACCCGATCGCCTACCTCGACCGGCTCGCCGCGAGCGACCTCGGCCGCGCCTACAAGGAACGTATGCTCGCCGAGCTCGGCGTCCGTCCGGGCCACACGGTGGTCGACCTCGGCTGCGGACCCGGCACCGACCTCGGTGCGCTCGCCGAGGCCGCCACCGCGACCGGCAGGGTGATCGGTGTCGACCGCGACCAGGCCGCCGTCGACACGGCGAGGACCCGCAGCGCGGACCGGCCCACCGTCACCGTCCGACTCGGCGACGTCCACGACCTGCCGCTGGCCGACGGCACGGCCGAGCGCGCCCGCACCGACCGGGTGCTGCAGCATGTCGCCGACCCCGCCCGGGCGCTCCGCGAGGCCCGCCGGGTGCTGCGGCCCGGCGGCCGGCTCGTCATGGGAGAGCCCGACTGGCAGACCCTGACCGTCGACCACCCGGACGGCGACCTGTCGCTGGCCTACACCGGATACGTCACCGGCCGGGTGGTGCGCAACGCACGTATCGGCAGCCGGCTCCCCCGGCTGGCGGAGGAGGCCGGGTTCGACGTCACCGCCGTCGTGCCGGTCACGCCGGTGTTCCGGGACGCCCGGGCCGCGGACGCGATCCTCGGACTGGAGCGCACCACCCGGCGGGCCGTCGCCGACGGCCACTTCACCGAGGAGGCGGCGCGGCGCTGGCTGGACCACCTCGCCGTCGGGCCCTTCCTCGCATCGGTGGTCTTCTATGTCGTCGTGGCGGAGGTGCGCCCGCAGCCGGCCCCGCAGTGACCGCTTACGGCCCCGGGCCGCCGCCGCCCGGAGCCGTAAGCGGCTGTATGGCCCACGTCACATCCCTCCCGTGTCACGAACGGACCGGCAGCTTCCATCTGGTGGTCGTCAACGAACGGCGGAGGAGGCGGAACGATGAGCGCAGACCAGAATGCGGCGGCCGTGCACCGGGTGGTGGTCCTGGGGGCCGGTTACGCGGGTATGGCCGCGGCGGTCCAGCTCGCGGCCCGGGTCGGGCACCGCGGGGACGTCCAGGTGGTGCTGGTGAATCCACAGGAGCGGTTCACCGAGCGGCTGCGGATGCACATGGCGGCGACCGGGCAGCCGCTCCGGGAACTGAACATCCCGGACCTGCTGGAGGGCACCGGCGCGCAGTTCGTACGCGGCTGGGTGACGGCGGTGGACGTGGACGCCAGGACCGTCCGGGTCGACGACGACCGGGTCCTGGGCTACGACACCCTGGTGTACGGGCTGGGTTCGGTGGCGGACCCGGCGGCGGTGCCGGGCGTGGCGGAGCACGCGTACACCCTGGACAGCGCCCAGGACGCGGAGCTGCTGGCCGGCCGGCTGGCGGGGCTCGGCAGCGGCACCGTGGTGGTCGCCGGTACCGGGCTCACCGGGGTCGAGTCGGCCGCGGAGATCGCCGAACGCCACCCGGAACTGGACGTCGTCCTGCTGGGCCGGGGCGAGCCCGGTGCGGCGATGCACCCCGGGGCCCGGGCGTATCTGCGGTCCGCGCTGGAGCGTCTGGGGGTCCGGGTGCGCAGCGGGGCCGAGGTGGCGGCGGTGCTGCCCGGCGCGGTCGAGCTGACGGGCGGGGAGCGGATCGCCGCGGACGCGGTGCTCTGGACCGGCGGCACCCGGGTCTCGCCGCTGGCGGCCGCCGCCGGACTGGCCGTCGACGAGCGGGGCCGGGTCGTCACCGGCGCCACGCTGCGGTCGGTGTCGCACCCGGAGGTGTACGCCGTGGGCGACGCCGCCGCGATCCGCCAGGGCTACGGCGTCATGCACGGGACCTGCCAGGGCGGGATGCCGACCGGGGTGCACGCCGCGGTGTCCATCGTCCGTACGCTGGACGGCAAGCAGCCCAGGCCTTTCCGCTTCGGCTACTACCACACCCCGGTGAGCCTGGGCCGGCACGACGCCGTGGTGCAGTTCACCCGCCCCGACGACAGCCCGCGGCGCCTTTTCCTGACCGGCCGTCCGGCGGTGCGGTACAAGGAGACGGTGACCGCTTCCCCCTGGCCCACCTACGGGCGTATGCGGAGGATGCCCGCCTCGGGCGCGTTCTGGCCCCGCGGCGGCCGCTTCACCAGGGTCCGGGAGGCGGGGTGACCCGGCAGCAGCTCCTGGACCAGCAGGTCTTCGACCAACATCGCGGCCTGCTGTTCTCGGTGGCGTACCGTCTCCTCGGCACCGCCGCCGATGCCGAGGACGTGGTCCAGGACGCCTGGATCAAGTGGTCGGCGGCCCCCCGGTCGCAGGTGGACGACCCCAGGGCCTACCTGGCGCGGATCGTCTCCAACCTGGCGCTGGAACGGTTGCGCTCCACCCGGCACAGGCGCGAGGTCTATGTGGGGCCCTGGCTTCCGGAGCCCGTCCTCACCTGCCGCGACACCGCGGAGGCCGTCACCGACGCCGAGTCGGTGTCGATGGCGATGCTGGTGGTGCTGGAGACGCTGAGCCCGCTGGAGCGGGCGGTCTTCGTGCTGAGGGAGGTCTTCGACTTCAGCCATGCCGAGATCGCGGCGGCGGTGGAGCGCTCGGAGACCGCGGTACGGCAGGCTGCGCACCGCGCCCGCGAGCACGTACGGGCCCGGCGGCCGCGCTTCACGGCGGACGGCGCCCGGCAGCGCGCGGCCACCGAGCGGTTCTTCGCCGCGGCGACCGGCGGTGACGTCAACGCCCTGATGGAGCTGCTGTCCCCGGACGTCACCCTGTGGACCGACGGCGGCGGCAAGGTCCGCCAGGCGCTGCGCCCGGTGGTGGGTGCGTCCACGGTGGCGGCCTGGTTCGCCGCCATGGGCACCGTCACCTACCAGGGTGTGGAGCCCGCCGACATGAGGGCGGAACTCGTGGAGATCAACGGCGGTCCCGGGCTGCTGTTCAGCGGACCGGGACGGGTGGTCGCCACGGTCACCTTCGACGTCGGCGCCGACGGCCGTATCGCCGCCATCCACAATGTGGCCAATCCCGACAAACTCCATGCCGTCGCCGCCGGCATCCGGCATGACCTTCGACGGTGATCCCGGAGGGGATCCGGGGCGCCCGGGGTTCGGCCCGTCAGGGGTGACGGGGAAGCGGCCCGTGGGGGTCGGGGATCGCCAAGTCGCGTTCTGATAAAGGAAGTTCGCGTGGACACGATTTCTCCACGAAACCCTCCGCGAACGTCCGTTCGCATGCCATCATCGCGACGAGCAGACGACGATCACCGCCGGCGCACCACGCGAGCCACCCAGTCGCACGGTGCGCCAGGGCACAAGGAAGGACGACTCCCCGGATGGGCAGACCCGTTCCCCCGCACCTCCGCGCCAGGACACTGCACCGACTGCTGGGCCCCGCCACCGCGGTCGCCGCAGGAGCCGCCCTTGTCGCCGGTGCCGTACAGACGCCGCCCCCGACCGGGGGCGCCGCCCCGGCCGCCGCCCCGGTCGCGGCGGTGAGCTGCGCCGCAGGGGTGTGGAAGGCCGACTACTACGCCAACACCACCCTCACCGGCACCCCCCGCAAGTCGCTGTGCGACAGCTCCATCAACGAGAACTGGGGCAACGGTCACCCGGCCGGGATCTCCCTGCCCAACGACCACTTCGGTGTGCGCTGGACGATGCGCCGCAACTTCGGCGGCGGCGGCCCGTTCCTGCTGCGGACCGCGGGCCAGGACGGCGTCCGCGTCTGGGTCGACAGCAAGGGCTACGTCAACCTCTGGCACAACTACGCCTCCACCCAGCGCGCCACGGTCAAGCTGGCCATGCCCGCGGGGACGCACACCGTCCGGGTCGACTACGCCGCCGTCACCGGCGCTGCCAACGTCGCCGTCAGCCTCGCCCCGACCACCCCGGACAAGGTCGCGCCCCTCGCC
>NZ_LIQR01000009.1 GCF_001418575.1 Peterkaempfera griseoplana | reverse complement strand
CCCCCGGCCGGGGGGAATGCGCTGGACCCGCCGGGTGTTGACACCGTACGATGGGCGTGCGCCGGAGGCCTGCGAAGGCCCCCGGAGCTCTTTGAAAAAAACACATGGGGGTGATCGGTTTCGACTGGGGATGTCGAAACAGGGGAAGCGAGCCGAGGAACGCGGCAATGATCTCGTTAACCATCTGCCGCAAAAAAATAATCGCCAACTCTAAGCGCGATTCCTTCGCGCTCGCTGCCTGATCAGCGAGTAACGAAGGTGTCAGACCGGGTGTGTTCCCGCCCCGGATCCTGGCATCAGCTAGGGAACTCACCGCTCTACCCGGTCGCGGGGTAGTTCGGGACATCAAACAGTGACTGAGCCCGTCGGCAGCTTGTCTGCGTGACTGCCGGGGCTGAGAAAAGCACAGCAGACTGCGCTCGGAGAAGCCCTGAATCAACTCCACAGGACCCGGGTTCGATTCCCGGCACCTCCACCACACCCATGTACGCGACGGCCGTCATCCGCACCGGATGGCGGCCGTTTCGTGTGCCCGGCCCCCCGCGGCCGGCGGGCTCACACGGCGCGTCCACAGTGCGTGAGTGGACGGTTCCGCAGGTGTCACACGCAGCCATGAGCCCGAAACCGCCGACTTCTAGCGTCAGGGAATCGAGACAACACCAGGACGCACACGGGAGACGCTGATGACCACGGGCACGGGCACGACGGCGGTGCGCCGCGGCGGCCGCTGGATCCAGGAGTGGGACCCGGAGGACGAGGCCTTCTGGGAGCGCACCGGACGCCGTACCGCCAACCGCAACCTGCTCTTCTCGGTCCTCTCCGAGCACATCGGGTTCTCCATCTGGAGCCTCTGGTCGGTGATGGTGCTCTTCATGGGGCCCGCCTACCACATCGACCCGGCCGGGAAGTTCTTCCTGGTGGCGATGCCGACCCTGGTGGGCGCCTTCGTCCGGATCCCCTACACCTTCGCGGTGGCCCGCTACGGCGGGCGCAACTGGACGGTGGTCTCGGCGCTGCTCCTGCTGCTGCCGACCGGAGCGGCCTGGCTGGTGATGGAGCCCGGCACCTCCTACACCACCTTCATGCTGGTGGGCGCGCTCACCGGGCTGGGCGGCGGCAACTTCGCCTCCTCCATGACCAACATCAACGCCTTCTTCCCGCTCCGCCGCAAGGGCTGGGCGCTGGGCCTCAACGCGGGCGGCGGCAACATCGGCGTCCCGGTGATCCAGCTGGTCACGCTGGCGGTGATCTCCGCGGCAGGCGCCGGGCACCCCCGGATCGTGCTGGGCATCTACATCCCGCTGATCGTGGTCGCCGCCACCTGCGCCGTGCTCTTCATGGACAACCTGGCGCCGATGCGCTCCGACACCGGCGCCTTCCGCGAGGTGGTGCGGGAGAAGCACACCTGGGTGATGGCGGCGCTCTACGTCGGCACCTTCGGGTCCTTCATCGGCTTCAGCTTCGCCTTCGGCCTGGTGCTGCAGAACCAGTTCGGCCGCACCCCGCTGCAGGCCGCCCAGCTCACCTTCATCGGCCCGCTGCTCGGCTCGCTGATCCGCCCCGTGGGCGGTCTGCTGGCCGACCGCTGGGGCGGCGCCCGGATCACCTTCTGGAACTTCGTGGCGATGGCGGTCTCCACCGGTGTGGTGCTCCGCGCCTCCTCGACCGGGTCGCTGGCCGTCTTCCTGGTGGGCTTCATCGGGCTCTTCGTCTTCTCCGGCCTGGGCAACGGCTCCACCTACAAGATGATCCCGGGGATCTTCCAGGCCAGGGCGCGGGCCCGCAGCCTGGCCGAGGGCCTCAGCGACCAGCAGGAGGCCGCCTGGGCCCGGCGGCTGTCCGGCGCGGCCATCGGGGTGATCGGCGCGGTGGGCGCCCTCGGCGGGCTCTTCATCAACCTCGCCTTCCGGCAGTCCTTCCTCAGCGCCAAGTCGGGCTCCCCGGCGTTCCTCTCCTTCCTGGCCGCCTACGCCCTCTGCTTCGCCCTCACCTGGGCGGTCTACCTGCGCCGCCCCGGCGGGGCGCAGACCGGCGCCACCGAGGCCGCCGACCCGGCCCGCGCCCTGGCGAAGGTCTGAGCGCGGCCCCCGGGCGTTCCCTGCCCCCGGCCCGTACGGCGTGCAGCCCACGCCGTACGGGCCGCCACCTGCGCCCCCCGTGAAACACCGGCGAAACCGCGGCGACCCGTCGACGACACCGCCGAGGGGGACCATTGCGCAGGCCCACTGTCGGAAGACCGCCGTTCCTGAGGCTCACGACCGCCGGGGACCTGGATCGATGGGAAAGACCCCATGCCTGGTCGCACACCGCCGCCGCCCTGTCCCGAGGACGTGGACGCGGCCGTCCCGCCGCTCGCGGGATTCACGGTGGGTGTCACCGCCGCCCGCCGGGCGGACGAACTCGCCGCCCTGCTGCACCGGCGCGGGGCCACGGTGCTGCGCGGACCGGCTCTGCAGATCGTGCCGCTGCCGGACGACGCCCAGCTGCTCGCCGCCACCCGGCAACTGGTCACCGACCCGCCGGAGATCGTGGTCGCCACCACCGGGATCGGCTTCCGCGGCTGGATCGAGGCCGCCGAGGGCTGGGGCCTCGGCGACGACCTGCTGGAGTGCCTGGCCAAGAGCCGGCTGCTGGCCCGCGGCCCCAAGGCCAAGGGCGCCATCCGGGCAGCCGGGCTGCGGGACGCGTGGTCCCCGCAGTCCGAGTCCTCGGTGGAGGTGCTGTCCCGGCTGCTGGAGGAGGGCGTCGACGGCCGGCGGATCGCCGTACAGCTGCACGGGACGCCGCTGCCGGACTTTGCCGAGTCACTGGGAGCGGCCGGGGCCGAGGTGGTCGCGGTGCCCGTCTACCGCTGGGAGCCGCCGGCCGACCCGGCGCCGCTGGACCGGCTGCTGGACGCCTGCTGCGCCGGAGCCCTGGACGCCGTCACCTTCACCAGCGCACCCGCGGCCATCGGCCTGCTCGACCGGGCCCGTACCCGGCATCTCACCGGTGAGCTGCTGCATGCGCTGCGCCGCGACGTGCTGGCGGTCTGCGTCGGCCCGGTGACCGCCGCGCCGCTGGACGAGCTGGACATCCCCGCCGTCCGGCCGGAGCGGATGCGGCTCGGCGCCATGGTGCAGACGCTGGCCGCCGAACTGCCCCAGCGCGCCCGCCGCTTCTCCGCCGCGGGACACCGGCTGGAGCTGCGCGGCCAGGCGGCGCTGGTCGACGACGAGCTGCGGCCCGTGCCGCCCGCCGGGATGGCGCTGCTGCGGGCCCTGGCGCGGCGGCCGGGCTGGGTGGTGCCCCGCGCCGAGCTGCTGCGCGCCCTGCCGGGCGCCGGCGGTGACGAGCACGCGGTGGAGACCGCGGTCGCCCGGCTGCGGGCGGCCCTGGGGGTGCCCCGCATCGTGGCCACCGTCGTCAAACGCGGCTACCGCCTGGCCATCGACCCGGTCGCGGACCCCGGCCACCCGGGGGAGCCGGGCGGCGGCAAGTACGCGGAGCCCGTCGTCACACTCTGAGCCCGGCCGCGGCCCCCGCGCGGTCAGCCGCCCGAGGCCAGCACCCGGCGGCGGTGGCGGGCGACCCGCTCCCGGTTGCCGCAGGCCGCGCCGGAGCACCAGCGCCGGCGGCGGCCGCGGGAGGTGTCCATGTACACCCGGTCGCACCCCTCCCGCTCACACCGCCGCAGCCGCGCCACCGCGGCCGGGTCCGCCAGCAGTTCGGCGGCGTCCCGCGCGACCGCGGAGAGCAGTGCGGCGCAGCAGGGCGGTCCGGCGAGCCGCCGTACGGGGGCGCCCTGCGGGCCGAGCGCCAGCCTGGGGGCGGGGGTGGGCGCCAGACAGAGGCCGTTGAGCGACTCCAGGTCCCCGGGGTCGGCGCGGCCGGCCAGCGCCGCCTGCACCAGACGTCCCAGCAGCGACCGCAGTCCGGCGAACCGCTCCACCCAGCGGGCGTCGACCGCGGAGGGCAGGTCACCGGGCGGCACCAGTCCGGCCCCCACCAGCCACCGGCCGAGCGCGGTGCCGCTGTCCAGCCGGTCGAGGGGACCGGGTGCGGTGGCGAGCAGGTCGAGGCAGGTCCGCCCGGTGTCGAACCGCAGCCCGTACGAAGGCGCCGCCATGGCTCATCGAGTCCTTCCCGCGCGTCCATGGGTCCTCCTCCAGCGTGCCTGACGGGAGCAGGACAGGGCCAGCGCCGGACCGGCCTGCCCACGTGCGGCCCTCCCGCGGCCCCGCTGCCGGGACGGGCGCGCCGCCCCGGCCGCAAAAGGCGTACGATCTTCTGTCCGCCGATTCCGCGGCAGCGGACGAACCGGAGGAATCCGGGTGCTCCGTGATTCGTTGGAATCCCGGCACGGAACCATCAGCCAGAACGCAGTACGTACGACAGGGGGCTCCTTGGGCGCGCACGGCACAGCCCGGCACACCACCACGGCGCAGGCCGCGGATTCGCACGAGACCGTCCGCGACCGCGAGATCGCGGAGGAGCAGCGGCACCTCGACGTGGTCTACCGGCGACTGGGGGAGAAGCTCGCCGAGGCCGAGTACATCCTGGAGGACGCCGCCAAGCGGGCCTCCGTGGGCACCCCCGGCGCGCTCGCCGAGCGCGACGCCCAGGTGTATCGCGCGGGCGCCCATCTGCACCGGCTCAACAGCGAGTTCGAGGACTTCCTCTTCGGCCGGATCGACCTCCAGCAGGCCGACCGCCCGGAGGAGCACGGCATCCCCTCCCAGACGCCGCTGGACCCCTCCGACCCCACCATCGCCGAGACACTGCACATCGGCCGCATCGGCGTGCTGGACGCGGAGTACGGACCGCTGGTGATCGACTGGCGGGCGCCCGCCGCGGCGCCGTTCTACCGCGCCACCCCGGTCGAGCCGGGCCGGGTGGTGCGCCGCCGGGTGATCCGCTCCAAGGGCCGCCGGGTGCTGGGCGTCGAGGACGACCTGCTCCGCCCCGACCTGCCGACCGACCTCGCGGTGGTCGGTGACGGGGCGCTGATGGCCGCCCTCGGCCGCGCCCGCTCGCACACCATGCGGGACATCGTCTCCTCCATCCAGAAGGAGCAGGACGAGGTCATCCGGGCCCCCGCCGCCGGCGCCACCCTGGTCACCGGCGGCCCCGGCACCGGCAAGACCGCCGTCGCCCTGCACCGCGCCGCCTATCTGCTCTACCAGGACCGCCGCCGCTACGCGGGCGGCATCCTGGTGGTCAGCCCCACCCCGCTGCTGGTCGCCTACACCGAGGGGGTGCTGCCCTCGCTGGGCGAGGAGGGCCAGGTCGCGATCCGCGCCGTGGGCGCCCTGGTCGACGGCGTGGAGGCGGACACCTACGACACCCCCGAGGTGGCCAGGATCAAGGGCTCCTCCAGGATGGTGCAGGTGCTGCGCCGCGCCGCCCGGGCCGCCCTGGACAGCCCCACCACCCCTGGTGAGCTGCGGATCGTCGCCGCCGGCGAGGTGCTGCGGCTGGACGCCGCCCGGCTCGGGGACCTGCGCCGCACCGTCCTCGGCGGCACCACCCCCATCAATCTGCTGCGTCCGCGCGCACGCCGGCTGCTGCTGGACGCCCTCTGGTCGGAGGCCGTGCGGCACCGGCCGCGCCCCGTGGACCGGGCCGAGCGCGAGCGGCGGCAGGAGGAGCGGGAGTCCTTCGACGAGTACGTCACCGACCTGGACGCCTTCCAGGACTTCCTGGCGGCCTGGTGGCCCGTGCTCACCCCGCAGCGGGTGCTGGCCGTGCTGCGCAGCGGCCGGGCGCTCGGCAGGGTCTCCCGCAGGGTGCTCGGCCCGGAGGAGGTCCGGCTGCTGGCGGCGTCCTGGCGCCGGCTGGACGACGACGGCCGGGGCCCGCTGTCCACGCACGACGTGGCGCTGGTGGACGAACTGACGCTGCTGCTGGGCGAACCGGCCCGGCCGCGGATCCGCGAGGTGGACCCCACCGACCAGCTCACCGGCCTGGACGAGGTCACCACCTACGCCGACCGGATGGGCCGCGACCGCGGCCGCCGTGAGGGACCGGTGGAGCGGACCGAGTACGCCCATGTGATCGTCGACGAGGCCCAGGACCTCACCCCGATGCAGTGGCGCATGATCGGCCGCAGGGCCCGCCAGGCGACCTGGACCATCGTCGGGGACCCGGCTCAGGCGTCCTGGCCCGATCCGGCCGAGGCCCAGGCGGCGATGGACGAGGTGCTGGGCGGCAAGCCCCGCCGCCGTCACACCCTCACCACCAACTACCGCAACCCGGCGGAGATCGCCGAGGTGGCCGCCCGGGTGCTGGCGCTGGCCGCCCCGGGCACCCCCTCCCCGGAGGCGGTCCGCTCCACCGGCGTCGCCCCGCGCTTCGCGGCGGCCCCGGACGCGGACGGCTACTTCGCGGAGGCGGCCCGCTCCGAGGTGGAGCGGCTGCTCGCGGAGGTGGAGGGGACGGTCGCGGTGGTGGTGCCGATGGAGCGGCGGACCGAGGCGGCCGGCTGGATCGCGGGCCTGGGCGACCGCGCGGTGGCGCTGGGCAGCCTGGAGGCCAAGGGGCTGGAGTACGACGCCACGGTGGTGGCCGACCCCACCGGCATCGCCGGGGAGTCCGAGGCGGGCCTGCGGGTGCTCTATGTCGCGCTCACCCGCGCCACCCAGCGGCTCACCGTGCTCTGCGGGCCCGACGACCTCCCGGACAGCGACGGGGTGCCGGCGCTGCTGCGCTGACCACAGGGGCCCCGCACGGAACCGGTGTTCGCCGTCCGTGCGGGGCGCCCGGCCAAGGCGCCGGGGCAAGACGAGAGGCCGGGTCCCTCCCGAGGGAGGGAACCGGCCTCTGCCAGGTCTGCGACACCGACCCGCCATGCTCGCCTCGCGGCAAGTGGTCGCTCGAAGCGACTAAGGTTGGGCCCGGGGGCTTGGATCGAGCCGGTGTCGTACCCAGACTAACCCATGGGTCCCGCAGACCATTCCCGTCGCGCGAGATTTCCTGCGCAACCCCCGTTCAGCGCACTACAGCGGCCGGACGTTCTCCGCCTGCGGGCCCTTCTGGCCCTGGGTGACGTCGAACTCGACCCGCTGTTCCTCCGCGAGTTCCCGGTACCCGCTGCCGGTGATCGCGCTGAAGTGGACGAAGACGTCCGGTCCACCGCCGTCCTGGGCGATGAAGCCGTAGCCCTTCTCCGCGTTGAACCACTTGACCTTGCCCTGCGCCATGTTGCTTCCCTGCCTTGCTGCGCTCAGCTGTGGCCGCCGCTGCGGCGGCCCCACCGTCGAGCTTAGGCGCCTGTGTACTCAATGGCCGTTATTTACGGCTACCCGCCAGTAGGTGGCAGCATCGGATGCCTGTACAGCACAGCCGGTGCAAGGCAAGTCAGCAGGGAAGAAGGACGTCAATGGCGACGGTGCCAAGTGTGTCGAACTCGATCACGGTGCGGCTGGAGGTGCCCGCCAGGGGCAACGCCGTCAGCATGATCACAACGGCTGTGGAGTCCTCGGGCGGGTCCGTCACCGGTCTGGACGTCACCGCCTCCGGCCATGAGCGGCTGCGGATCGACGTCACCGTCGCCGCCTCCTCGGTGGCGCACGGCGAGGAGATCGTCGAGAAGCTGCGGGCCATCGACGGCGTGGCCATCGGCAAGGTCTCCGACCGTACCTTCCTGATGCACCTCGGCGGCAAGATCGAGATGTCGGCCAAGCATCCCATCCGCAACCGTGACGACCTCTCGATGATCTACACCCCCGGTGTGGCCAGGGTCTGCATGGCCATCGCTGAGAACCCCGACGACGCCCGCCGGCTGACCATCAAGCGCAACACCGTCGCCGTGGTCACCGACGGCTCCGCGGTGCTGGGCCTGGGCAACATCGGCCCCAAGGCCGCGCTGCCGGTGATGGAGGGCAAGGCCGCCCTCTTCAAGCGGTTCGCGGGCATCGACGCCTGGCCGCTCTGCCTGGACACCCAGGACACCGACCAGATCGTCGAGATCGTCAAGGCGATCGCCCCCGGCTTCGCCGGCATCAACCTGGAGGACATCTCCGCCCCGCGCTGCTTCGAGATCGAGGCCCGGCTGCGCGAGGCGCTGGACATCCCCGTCTTCCACGACGACCAGCACGGCACCGCCATCGTGGTGCTGGCGGCGCTCACCAATGCGCTGCGGGTCGTGGGCAAGGAGTTCGGGCGGGTCCGGGTGGTGATGTCGGGGGCCGGCGCCGCGGGCACCGCCATCCTCAAGCTGCTGCTGGCTGCGGGTGTGCGGCACGCCGTGGTGGCGGACGTCCACGGCGTGGTCCACCCCTCCCGTACCGACCTGGCGCAGGCCCCCGAGGACAGCGCGCTGCGCTGGATCGCGGAGCACACCAACCCCGAGGGCGTCACCGGCACCCTCAAGGACGCGGTGCGCGGCGCGGACGTCTTCATCGGCGTCTCGGCACCCAACGTGCTGGACGGCGAGGACGTGGCCGCGATGGCCGAGGACGCGGTGGTCTTCGCGCTGGCCAACCCCGACCCCGAGGTCGACCCGGCGGTGGCCCGGCAGACCGCGGCGGTGGTGGCCACCGGCCGCAGCGACTTCCCCAACCAGATCAACAACGTGCTGGTCTTCCCCGGGGTCTTCCGCGGTCTGCTGGACGCTCAGAGCCGCAACGTCAACACGGAGATGATGCTGGCCGCCGCCCGGGCGCTGGCCGCCACGGTCCAGGAAGACCAGCTCAACGCCAACTACATCATCCCCAGCGTCTTCCACCCCGATGTGGCCAAGACCGTCGCCGCCGCGGTGCGGGAGGCCGCGCAGGCCACCGGCAGCGCACCGGCGCACACCCCGGCGGGGACGATCGGCATCACCGAGGGCGCCGACGGGGTCGCGCCGGCGCTCTGAGCCGCCCGGGCAGCTGTCCGGGGGCCTGCAGCCCTTGCGACACAAGGGCAGGGGCTTGTTTGGGGTTGTCGGTGCCAGGGCGTACGGTAGCCCTGCACCGGTGCGGCGTACCAGACAAGTACGGGAACATCCGACAACGTACGGAACGTCCGCCTTCGGTGCCCGGTGAGAGTCGGCCGTGTACGGACAGCGTGTCACCGCCCGGGCGGCGAGGCGCTGTTCGTGTGACCCTCCCGGGTGCTGGATTGGCTTTCTCGGTGCTGGTGGGGGCAGGATTCGTTCCCGGGCAGGCGGTAGACGCGGCTTGGGACAGCGGAGCCGGACCCCTGCCCGCCGCAACGTGCGAAACGGTGACCGGGCCGGGATCCCCTCCCGGGCCCCTGGGAACCGCGACGCGATCAGACCACAGGAGTACACATGAACCGCAGTGAGCTGGTGGCCGCGCTCTCCGAGCGCGCCGAGGTGACGCGCAAGGACGCGGACGCCGTCCTGGCCGCCTTCGCCGAGGTCGTTGGCGACATCGTCGCCAAGGGCGACGAGAAGGTCACCATCCCCGGCTTCCTGACCTTCGAGCGCACCCACCGCGCGGCGCGCACCGCCCGCAACCCGCAGACCGGCGACCCGATCCAGATCCCGGCCGGCTACAGCGTGAAGGTCTCCGCCGGCTCCAAGCTGAAGGCCTCCGCCTCCGGCAAGTGACCCGGCCGGGCCCGCGCCCTGCCGTACGCACCATCCCGGGGCCGGGGTGGGTGCGCTCCTCACGGAGCCGCCCGCCCCGGCCTCCGGCTTTCCCCGTTGCGTAGGAGTTCGCCGTGTAGGAGTTCCGGGGCGGCGGAGTCCCCGCTGCGTCGGGCCGATTCGTCAGGACATCAGGATCAACCACCCCGTGCGGGGTGATAATGGGCCCCCATCCCTGCGGACGCGGAGGCCCCGGATGCCCTCCCTCGCCGAGCTGATCAGCATCGACCGGACCAGCCCCGTGCCGCTGTACTTCCAGGTGGCGGCGCGGCTGGAGCAGCTGATCGCCACCGGTGAGCTGCCCCCCGGCACCCGGCTGGTGAACGAGATCGCCCTCGCCGGCGACCTGGGACTGTCCCGCCCCACCATGCGGCAGGCGATCCAGCACCTGGTGGATAGGGGGCTGCTGGTGCGCAAGCGCGGAGTGGGCACCCAGGTGGTGCACAGCAGGGTGCGCCGCCAGGTGGAGCTCACCAGCCTCCATGACGACCTGCTGCGCGCCGGCCGCCACCCCCGGACCAAGGTGCTCTCCCTGCGCTGCGAACCCGCGCCCGACCAGGCCGCGGCCGCGCTGCGACTGCGGCC
>NZ_LIQR01000089.1 GCF_001418575.1 Peterkaempfera griseoplana | reverse complement strand
GCCAGCAGGTTCACCACCGCGCTGTTCATGGCGTTACCCACGTTCTGGCCGTACAGGGTGTCCAGGAACTGCATCGCGTAAGCCGCCTTGTTGAAGGCCTGCAGCGCCGACTGGTTGTACGAGTCGGTGACGACCTCCTGGGCCTCCTTGTTCACCGGGATGGTGACGAACGCCTTGGCGTAGGCCTCCTGCTGGTCCTTGGTCACCAGGAACTCGAGGAAGCCGAAGGCCTCCTTCGGTGCGTTCTTGGAGAGCGAGTACCCACCGCCACCGCCCATGATGGCGGACGGGTCGCCCTGGCCGCCGGAGACGGCGGGGAAGGGGAACCAGCCCAGGTCGGGGAGCGGCTTCTGGTCCTTGGTCAGGCTGCCGATCACTCCCGGGTCCCAGTTGCCCATCAGCTCCATGGCCGCCCTGTGGTTGGCGAGCATGCCCGCGGACGACCCGGCGCCCTGCTGGGCCGAGGTGGTCAGGAAGCCCTTCTGGAAGGGGCTGGTCTTCAGGAAGGAGGACACATCCTCCCCGGCCTTGGTCCAGCACGCGTCGTCGAACTTGAGCGACTTGGCGGCGTTGTTCATGACGTCCTGGCTGCACTCGCGCAGGGCGAAGTTGTAGTACCAGTGCGCGGCCGGCCAGGCGTCCTTGGCGCCGACGGCGATCGGCGCGACGTTGATCTTCTTCAGCTTGTCGACGGCCGCGTTGAGCTCGTCCATGGTGGTCGGCGTCGAGGTGATGCCGGCCTGCTTGAACAGGTCCTTGCTGTAGTAGATGCCCTCGGGCTGGGTGTCCAGCGGCATGGCGTAGACCTTGCCGTCGATCGAGTTGCCGGCGAGCGCCGCGGTGCTGGCGTTGGTCTTGTCGGTGTCGGTCAGGTCCAGCGCCTGGATCTGACCGGCGTTGACCATGGCCTGCATCTTGCCGCCACCGCGCTGCAGGAAGATGTCCGGCGCGGAGTTGGAGTTGAGCGCGGTCTGCAGCTTGCCGTCCAGGTCCTCGTTCTGGATCGCCTGGATCTTGATCGTGACGTTCGGGTGCAGCGCGTGGTACTCCTTCACGGCGCTCTTCCAGTACTCGGCCCCCGGGCCGGGCTGCGCGTTCTCCCAGAAGGTCAGCGTGACCTTGCCGCCGCCGGACGAACCGCCGCTGCTGCTGCTCCCGCCGTCGCTGCCGCCTGCGCAACCGGTGGCAGCGAGCATCATGCCCAGACCGACCGCGACAACCGTAGCGCTGCGTATCTTCCTCGACATCGCTGAAACTCCCTGATCCGTGTCATGGACACATTGATGCGAATAGGTGTGCGCCAAGTGATGGCCTGTTGGGCACCGCAGGCCTCGTGCATACGCCGATCCGGGCGTCCGAGTGGCCGGCCGTGGCCGCAGCGAGGGCCGGACACATGCGCGAGGTCGTGACGATCACTCCAACCCCTGCTTCCCAGCCCCCGGCATGCGCGGGTGGACGTGCCGGGTGGACGGGCGTGACCGTACGGAGTTTTCTCCGTTACGGGGAGGTTCGATCGCTGGAGAGTACGCTCGCCGTCGAGCGGCAGTCAATGACTTGTTTCCGAAACTTCTCCGAAACTTATCAACGGCCGTCCGGGCCGACTATTCACGGCATGTCGGACACCTCCCTGATCGCCTCGCCCGGCCCCCCACCAGCGCCCGGCGATGCATTGACTCTCGATCAGCCCGACCCTGCGCTCACGGGACCTTGGCAGCCGTGCCGAAAATTTCGACCACCGCCCAGCCGCCGGCCGATCCTCGGCAACCCGGGACGGGGAGGGGGTGGAGCGCCATGTCGGCCCAGCGGAGTACGCCCCCGGCGCCGCGTTCTCCGCCAGGCGGTTCTGCGGAGCGGACGGTCGAGACGGCGCCCGGGCGCGCCGCAGCCGCCCTGCCGCGCCCAGCCGAGGTTCTCCCGGGCCGAGCGCCCTCCCGGGCCACCGCCAGAGCTCTCAGGCCCACCTGGGCCGTCGACGTGACCCAGGGCGTCGGTGCCCGCGGCCGGGCCGGAGCCACGCCCGGTGGCGCAGGCCTTGGCGGCCCCTGATTGACACAGTCGGCGCCAAGGCTCTCCCCACTCTCCGCGAGGTTGACGTCCGCTTGGCGTGGCCCTAAGTTTCCGCATCAGGTACACACGCTCGGACGCCGTTCGATATACCGGACACCACTACTGCTGACCTCTTCCTTCCGCCTCCACTCCCCCGACGACAAGGGCCTCCACTGCTCACAGACCACGCTGTCGCACTCCTCCAAGCCGCCGATGTCCGCGGGGTGCAGGGCCCGACCGGGCACCTGCCGACCGTCCGGGACCTCCGGCGGCGCCGGGGAGAGCAACCCTCCGCAGGTGCCGGGAACAACCGCCTTCCCGTCCTGAACCCGGACCTGGGACACCAGCCACGGCGAGACGGTCCGTGCGGGCCACGACCAGTCCCCGACCCTCAACCCGTGCAAGGTGCAGCCACTGACCTGTCAGAGGCCTAGGCGGTCCGACCCGGTCGACCGGCACCCCACGGAGCCACCCGCCGCGACCACGCCCGTACAGCAGCCGGAAGGGCGGGGGGCCGGTGCGCGGGGCGTCTCCCTCCCCACGAGGCGCCCTCCTCTATACAGAGGAGAACACCCCGCCGGATCCCGGCCCGACAGCCCGCTCCGACCGGCCGCTCACGCCGCTGCGGGGTGCGGGACACGGCGGCGGCCGACGGTGTCCGGCACTTCGGTACGGCGGCGGCCAGGGCCGGCCCGGCGTGTGCTCCCCACGGACGAGCGGACCACCCCGGCTCCGTCCCGACCAAGCGTGTCCCGACCGGCAGCGGGGGCCGACCGATCCGCGCCGGCTCGACCCGCTGGACGTGATGTCCCGCGCCGCGGCACTCGGCGCCCCTGTACGGAGCCCACCACCCGTCGACGCCGGAGGCGTTCTCCTCCCTCCGGGTGAGCGACTCGTCGGTCGCCGGCAGCCATGGGGGGCGGTGTCCTGGTGAACGCAGTCCCGGCCTGCTGCTGCCCCGTCCGGCCAGACCTTCGGACCATCCGGAAGCCACCGCCCGCAAGCGATCCGGGCTGTCCGTCGGCAATCTCGACCCCGCTCTTGACACCCCCGCCTCACACGCCTGAAACTTCCGACAACGCCCCACTGGAAGCGCTTCCAGCGCCCAGGGCGGCCCGGCCGTCCACAGGCCGACAGCTCCAGCTGATACACCCATCTGAGCCACACCGCGCACCCGCGATGCGTGCCAAGAATGGAAGCGCTCCCACACATGACTTCTGTCCAGGCCTCGCCGGCCGGCCTCTCCACGCCCTCCGCCGACGCAGCCCCTGCCGAGGACCTCCGCCGCTTCCCCGAGAACTTCCTCTGGGGCGCCGCCACCTCCGCCTACCAGATCGAGGGCGCGGCTCACGAAGACGGGCGAAGTGCCTCCGTCTGGGACACCTTCTGCCGCACGCCCGGCAAGGTGCACCGGGGCGACACCGGCGACTTGGCCGCCGACCACTACCACCGCTGGCGCGAGGACATCGCGCTGATGAAGGACATGGGCCTGAACGCCTACCGCTTCTCGGTCGCCTGGCCCCGGGTCCAGCCGACCGGGCGCGGTCCGGCGGTCGAGCGCGGTCTGGACTTCTACCGGCGCCTGGTGGACGAGCTGCTGGAGGCCGGGATCACCCCGCTGGCCACGCTCTACCACTGGGACCTGCCGCAGGAGCTGGAGGACATCGGCGGCTGGCCGCACCGTGCCACCGCCCAGCGCTTCGCCGACTACGCGCGGCTGACGGCCCAGGCGCTGGGTGACCGGGTGACCCACTGGACCACCCTGAACGAGCCCTGGTGCTCGGCATTCCTCGGCTACGGCTCCGGTGTGCACGCCCCCGGGCGCACGGACCCGGCTGACGCGCTGCGCGCGGCACACCACCTGAATCTGGCCCACGGTCTCGGTGTCGCGGCCCTGCGCGCCGAACTCCCGCGGACCGCCAAGCTCTCGGTGGCGCTCAACCTGCACCAGGTCCGGGCACTCACCACCAGCCCGGCGGACCTGGAGGCCGCACGCCGGATCGACGCGGTGGGCAACCGGGTCTTCCTGGGCCCGATGCTGCGCGGCACCTACGACCAGGACCTGCTCCAGGACACCGCGCACCTGGTGGAGTGGGACGACCTCGTGCGCCCCGGGGACCTGGAGGCCATCGCCGCCCCGATCGACGAGCTGGGCATCAACTACTACACCCCGGCCCTGGTCTCCGCCGGCGGCGGCGTCCGCAACGACGCCCACGGCAGGAGCGACCACTCGCCGTGGCCCGGTGCCGAGGACGTGGCCTTCCACCAGCCGCCCGGCGAACTGACCGCCATGCAGTGGAGCATCGACGCCACCGGTCTGCGCGACCTGGTCGACCGGGTGCACCAGGACCACCCGGACCTGCCCCTCATGATCACCGAGAACGGCATAGCCTGCGAGGACTACCTCTCGCCCGAGGGGCAGGTCAATGACACCGACCGGATCGCCTACCTGCACCAGCACCTGGGCGCGGTGCACCAGGCGATCGGGGCCGGTGTCCCGGTCGCGGGCTACTTCGCCTGGTCGCTGCTGGACAACTTCGAGTGGGCCTACGGCTACGCCAAGCGCTTCGGCCTGGTCTATGTCGACTTCCCGTCGCAGCGCCGTACGCCGAAGGCCAGCGCGCACTGGTACGGCCAGGTCATCCGCCGCGGCGGCATCTCCCGGCTCCCCTGAGCCGCCCGCCTCACCCCTGATCCGCCCCCTGATCCGCCCCCTGATCCGCCGCCGTGCGGCGCGCTGCGCCGACCACGCGCCGCACGGCGGCAACCAGGTGCTCCAGTGCGGGGTGCTGGAGCACCTGGTAGGGGCTTCCTGGGCCCCGCGGGGCCGGTGCGGCGACACCGTACGCGGCAGGAGCGCAGGAGGCCGCCACGGTGGCCCACCGGCAGTAGCCAGGCCGCCGGACGCACCCGCGCGGGCGGCGTTCGCCCGGCGGCTCGGCGTCCTGCCCGGGCACCTGAGGGTGGGGATCCGGCGCGCTGCCGCCGCGAGCCGCGGACGCCACACGTCCGCTCCTCGTCGCCACGGCCCTGGCCCCGCGACACCCTCCCCCGCTCCGGGCCCGGCACGGCGGGCCCGGTCTGCGGCGCCGCGTACACCCGTGAGGGCAGGACGCTCGGCAACTGCGGGCGGCCGCCGCGTCGTTGATCGGTGGGGCCGACAGCCCGTCACCTCCTGAACGCACTCCCGGATCGCCGGCGCGACCCGGAGTGCATCCCCCGGCCGACCTGCGCTGCGCCGGCCCTGCCCGGGCCCGGACGGCTGATGACCGGCGCGGCAGCCTGCAGTGCGGCCCGCCGCCCCTGTGCTCCCGGGCCCGTGCGACGTGCGCCGGAAGCGCTTACGAAAGCCGGTGCAAGCACCGTACCGGTTTCGGGCCCTGAATGGCCTTCACTCCAAGGGAAGCCGTCCGTACAGGGAAAATCACATCAACGTAACGTCCACGACATCAACCCTTGCACGCTTATCGGCCTGGGCCTAACTTCATCGCGAGCCCTTGCGCGGAAGCGCTTACGGATCGCGCTTGGTTCCGCCCGGAGGCAACCCATGGATACACGATCCAAACCCGACACTCCCCCGACGATCTACGACGTCGCGCGTCGGGCCGGTGTGTCCATCGCCTCCGTGTCCCGGGTGCTGAACGGGCGGGACAACCCGCGCCCGGCCACCCGTGACCGTGTGCTGAGCGCCATCGCTGAACTGGGCTTCGTGCCGGACGGGGCGGCCCGCGCACTGAGCAGCCGACTGAAGCACGTGGTGGGGGTCGTCTTCCGCCGCGTGTACGGCACCGACGACGGGGGGACCTTCGCGGACGAATCCGAGAGCCTGCTCTTCGGCGACCAGCTCAACCGAGGCATCGAGATCGCGGCTCAGCGCAGCGGCTTCGACCTGCTGGTGTGCTCGGTCAACATCGACGAGCGCACCCTGCCCGACCGGATCACGACCATCGCCGGCAAGTGCGACGGGCTGATCCTGCACGACCAGGTCCTGTCCGCGGCCGGGATCGCCACCATCGCCCGTACGGTGCCGGTGGTGACCCTGGCCGGCGCCGGCGGCGGGGCCGTGTCCAACATCCGCAGCGACGGTGCCGGAAGCATGCGTGAACTGGCCCGCCACCTGGTGGTGGACCACGGCTACGGTCGACTGGCCTACATCGCCGGCCACGCCGACAGCCCGGACAACGTCGTCCGGGGCCGATCGTTCGCGGACGAGGTGCACGCCCTGGGCGCCGAGTGCCTGACCGGACCGGCCTGGCAGGGCGACTACTCCGCTGCGGGCGGTGTGGAGATCGTCCGGGGCCTGATCGCCCTCGGGGCGACCCTGCCGCGGGCCATCGCCTGCGCCAACGACCAGACCGCCCTGGGCGTCAGCCACGCCCTGACGGAGCACGGCCTCGACGTCCCCGGTGACGTCGCGGTCACCGGCTTTGACGACCTGCCCTTCGCCCGCCACCTCCGGCCACAGCTGACCACCGTGCGTCAGCCCATCCAGGAGATCGGCGCCAAAGCATTCGAGGTCCTGCACACGATGATCACAGCAGACAACGCGTCAGCGGACGCGACCGAGCCACCGGCGGAGATCGTGCTGCCCACCCGGCTCATCCGCCGCGAGAGCTGCGGCTGCCCGCCCGAGCCCGCCGCGTCGCGCCTGCGGCGCCCCATAGGCTGAGGAGAGCCGACGATGCGGACCATCTTCCGCCGCCTGGGCTTCTACGTCCTGGCCGCCTACGCCGCGGTGACGCTGAACTTCTTCCTGGTGCGCATGCTGCCGGGCGACGCCCTGCAGAACGTGCTCTCGAAGCTGCGAAGCGCCGCCATCACGCCGGAGGAGCTCAAGGCCCTCGCCGCGCAGTACGGCCTCGACTCGCACCAGAGCCTGGCCTCCCAGTACTTCTCGTACCTGGGCAACCTGCTCCACGGCGACCTGGGAACCTCGACCTCCAAGGGCGTCCCGGTGACCGCGGTACTCGGCACCGACCTGCCGTGGACCATCGGCCTGGTGGGCTCGGCAACCGTGATCGCCTTCGTGTTCGGCACACTCATCGGCATCGTCGTCGGCTGGCGGCGCAGCGGCTTCTTCGACGCACTGCTGCCGGTGGCGACCTTCTTCCAGGCCGTGCCGTACTTCATCCTCGCCTTCCTGCTGCTGCTCACCCTGGGCTTCTACGGCAAGGTCTTCCCGTACGCCCAGGGCTACGACACCGGGAACCCGGATCTGGTGCCGGGCTGGAACGGGACGTTCATCACCAGCGTGGTCGAACACGGGGCACTGCCTGCGGCCACGGTCGCGCTGGCCTCCATCGCGGGCTGGATCATCGGTATGCGCAACGTGATGCTCACCACGATGGACGAGGACTACGTCCTGGTCGCCGCCGCCAAGGGCCTGCCGCAGTGGAAGGTCGCCGGGGTGGCCGCCCGCAACGCGATCCTGCCGAGCATCTCCAACTTCGCCCTGTCGATCAGCCTGGTGGTCGCCGGCTCGATCGCCACCGAGATCGTGTTCTCCTACCCAGGTCTCGGCTACGAGATCTACCAGGCCATCCTCACCGGCGACTATCCGCTGATGCAGGGCATCCTGCTGGTCGTCATCTTCACCGTGCTCGGCGCCAACCTGCTGGCGGACATGGCCTACGTCGCCCTCGACCCGCGCGCCCGCAAGGAGTCCTGAGCCATGCGCATCCTCCGCTCAACCAAGGTCGTCGTCGGCCTCTCCCTGCTGGCCTTCTTCGTTCTGCTCGCCGTCGTGGGCCCCTTCGTGGCGCCGCACGCGCCCGACTGGCAGGCCAACACCACCAGCGGCGTACCCCAGCCGCCCTCCTCCCACTTCTGGTTCGGCACCACGCAGAAGCAGGAGGACGTCTTCTCCCAGGTGCTCGCCGGCGGCCGGGACACGCTGCTCATCTCGCTCCTCGCGGGCCTGATCGCGAGCGCGCTGTCGATCCTGATCGGGGTCTCCGCCGGGTACTTCGGCGGTGTCGTCGACGAGGTCCTCTCGGTGCTGTCCAACATCTTCCTGGCGCTGCCCGGTCTGCTGATCCTGATGGTGGTCATGAAGCCGCTGCCGCCCCAGGACACCAGCAATCCGTTCCTGATCGGCGGGGTGATCGCGCTCACCGCCTGGGCCTGGGGTGCGCGTGTCCTGCGGGCGCAGACCCTGTCGCTGCGCAACCAGGACTACGTGGAGTCGGCCCGCGTCATCGGCGAGCGCAGTCCGCGGGTCATCGTCTTCGAGATCCTGCCGAACCTGCTGCCGATCCTCGCCTCGTCGTTCATCTTCACCGTCATCTACGGCATCGGCGCCTATGTGTCGCTCACCTGGCTCGGCGTCATCGGCGTCCCGTCCGGCGTGGTCACCTGGGGCACCATGCTCAATGTCTCGCAGGCGTCCGGTTCGCTGATCAGCGGCTGGTGGTGGTGGTACGTGCCGCCGGCGCTCTGCGTCGCCGGTGTCGGCATCGCCCTGGCGCTGCTCAACTTCGGCATCGACGAGATCGTCAACCCGCGCCTCACCTCGGCCCGCACCGGCCGCGGCAGCGGTGTCAAGTTCCGCCTCGGGCTGACTCCGGTCCTGCAGTCCGCCCCGACGAAGGGAGACGCCAAGTGACCGCCAGCGGCCACCTCGGCGAACCGGTGCTGGAGATCCGCGACCTGTGCGTGGACTACGGCGTGGGCAAGAAGGCCGTACGCGCCATCACCGATGCCACCCTGACCCTGCACCGCGGTGAGGTGCTCGGTCTGGCCGGAGAGTCCGGGTCGGGCAAGTCGACCCTCGCCTATGCGCTGACCCGGCTGCTGCGTGCGCCCGGCGTCATCACCGGCGGTCAGGTGCTCTTCCACTCCCGCCCGCAGGGCAGCGACACCACGCGGACCGTCGACCTGCTCGCCGCGGGCGTCGAGGAACTGAGAGTGGTGCGCTGGTCGGAGCTGTCCGTGGTGTTCCAGAGCGCCATGCACGCGCTCAACCCGGTCGCCCGGATCGATGCGCAGCTCACCGACATGCTGAAGGTCCACCGCAGGAAGATGACCGCCGAGCAGCGCAAGGAGCGGGCGATCGAGCTGCTCCGCATGGTCGGCATCACCTCGGACCGGCTGCTGAGCTACCCGCACGAGCTCTCCGGCGGTATGCGCCAGCGGGTGATGATCGCGATGGCGCTCGCCCTGGAGCCGCAGGTCGTCCTCATGGACGAGCCGACCACGGCCCTGGACGTGGTCACCCAGCGCGAGATCCTCGAAGAGCTCATGCAGTTGCGTCAGCGCCTGGGCTTCGCGGTCATCTTCATCACCCACGACCTGTCGCTGCTGATCGAGCTGGCCGACTCCATCGCGATCATGTACGCGGGCCGGATCGTGGAGCGCGGCGGTGCACAGGAGCTGTTCCACTCCCCGCGGCACCCCTACACTCTCGGTCTGATCAACTCCTTCCCCGCCCTGCACGGCGAGAAGGTCCGCATGGAGGGCATTCCCGGCTCCCCGCCGGCGCTCACGTCACTTCCGGGCGGCTGTGCCTTCCACCCGCGCTGCACGTTCGCCCTGGACCGCTGCAGCGAGGAGATCCCCGTACTGCAGCGTCCGGTCGCCGACTCGGACGGCACCGAGCGCACCGCCGCGTGCTGGCTGCAGACCGACGGGCAGACCGTCCCCCAGCAGCTGGCCCTGCCGGCGTCGGCGAAGCTGCCCGCCCCGCGCGGTGAAGCCGCCGGAGCAGAACTGCCCGAGCCCGACGGGAGCATCAAGTGACCACCCCGACCACGGAGACCACCCCCCGGGTGGTGCACGGCCCCAAGCGCCCCGGCACGCCGGCGCTGGAGGCCCGCAACCTGACCAAGCACTTCCCGGTGCACCAGTTCCGCGGCCGCCAGGTCGTGCACGCGGTCGAGGACATCTCGCTGGCGCTGCCGGAGGGCACCGTCACGGCTGTCGTCGGCGAGTCCGGCTCCGGCAAGTCCACGCTGGCGCGGCTGCTCACCCAGCTGATCACGCCGACCTCCGGTGAACTGCTGCTGGACGGCAAGCCGGTCGGCACCTCCGCCAGGGAGCGCCGCGCCTACACCAGCCAGGTGCACCTGGTGCTGCAGGACCCGTTCTCCTCGCTCAACGGGGTGCACAGCGTCCGCTACCATCTGGAGCGTCCGCTCAAGCTGCACCGCAAGCCCGGCCGCGGCGAGCTGGATGCGCTTGCCAAGTCCCTGCTGGAGCGGGTCGCGCTGAGCCCGGCGGAGAACTACATCGACAAGTTCCCGCACGAGCTCTCGGGCGGCCAGCGCCAGCGCGTCGCCATCGCCCGGGGCCTGGCGGTGCAGCCCCGGGTGCTGCTCGCCGACGAGCCCGTCTCGATGCTGGACGTCTCCATCCGGCTCGGGGTGCTCAACCTGCTCGACGACCTGCGTGAGCGGGAGCGGCTGGCCATCCTGTACGTGACCCACGACATCGCCTCGGCCCGCTATCTGGCGGACACCGTGGTGGTGATGTACGCAGGTCAGGTCGTGGAGTCCGGGCCGGCCACCCAGATCACCGACTCCCCCGCCCACCCCTACACCCAGCTGCTGCTCAGCGCCGCACCGGACCCCAGCCGGACCGAGCCGGTGGAGTTGCGCGGCCGCGGGGCCCCGCCGAGCCTGGTCGACCCGCCGAGCGGCTGCCGGTTCCACCCGCGTTGCCCGTTCGCGATGGCCGTCTGCAAGGAGACCGCACCGCCTGCGCTGCCCGCCGGGGGCGACCAGGTGGCGGCGTGCTGGCTGCTCAGCCCGGACCACGCACCCACCACCGCTGCCGACGCGACCCCGTCGGCAACGGACGAGTAGTACATCGAGGAGAGGCCATGGGAGACCCCGCCAGAAGTCGGCACCGGGACCCGCCTGCGGGACCCGGGCGTCGTCCGACCTCGCCGCAGACGAGGACGGACGACGAAGCCCCGGTGGAGCGGCAACTCCGCCACGGCAGGAATCCGAACCCCCGCGGTACCGCAACCAGCACGTTTGGCAAGTCCGGACACAAGGAGCGTACGTCAATGAGTCGCAAGACCACTATGAGGGCCCTCGCCGTGGTGGCGGTCGTCGGCCTCGGCATGACCGCCGCCTGCACCGACTCCAGCAGCGACAACAAGGGCAAGTCCGGCGGGTCCTCCAAGGGATCCTCGGCCCCCAAGACCCTGGTGGTCGAGGACGCCCCGGTCCCGTCCTTCACCGAGAACTTCAACCCGTTCACCACGGCTTCCTTCAGCTCCATCGAGAACGCCAACTCGCTGGTCTTCGAGCCGCTGTTCCAGTTCAACACCCTGGACGCCAGCTCGGCCCCGATCCCGTGGCTGGCCAAGAGCTTCGCGTGGTCCGACGGCAACAAGACGCTCACCCTGAAGCTGCAGGACGGCGTCAAGTGGAGCGACGGCCAGGCGTTCTCCTCGGACGACGTGGTCTTCACCTTCAACCTGCTGAAGCAGGACGGGGCGGCCAACACCGGCGGCACCCCGATCCCGGACAGCATCAACGCCTCGGACGCCAGCACCGTGGTGCTGAAGTACAAGGACCCGCAGGCGGCCAACTTCATCGGCATCGGCAACCAGCTGATCGTGCCCAAGCACATCTGGTCCAGCATCAGCAAGCCGTCCGCCGCAGTCATCAAGTCCGACCAGGCCATCGGCACCGGCCCCTACCTGGTCGACAAGTTCAGCGCCCAGAACATCACCTACAAGGTCAACCCGTCGTACCGGCAGGGCGAGCCCTCGGTGAAGGCGATCTCCTTCCCGGCCTACGCCACCAACGACACCGCACTGCTGGCGATCACCTCCGGCAAGATCGACCTGACCGGTAACAACATCGCCAACGTCCAGAACGCCTTCGTGGCCAAGGACCCGGCGCACAACCACCTGTTCATGAAGGACAAGCCCTACTTCCCGTCCGGGAACACGGTCACCCTGACCCTGAACCTCAAGAGCAGCAGCGCGCCGGCCCTGGCCGACAAGGCCGTGCGCCAGGCGATCAGCGCCGGTCTGAACCGCGCGCAGTACGCCACCCAGTGCGAGACCGACTACGAGCTCCCGGCCATCTCCTCCGGCGGCCTGCTGCTCCCGGCCGACCAGAAGTCGCTGGACCCGAAGCTGGCCAACGACCTGAAGCCGACCGCGGACGCGGACAAGGTCACCTCGATCCTCACCGGTGCCGGCTACAAGAAGAACGGCTCCGGCAAGTGGGAGAAGGACGGCAAGACGATCAAGTTCACGATCATCGACCCCAACTCCTTCACCGACTACTGGTGCGCCGCGGGCGCCATGGCCAAGGACCTGAACGCCGTCGGCATGGACGTCTCCACCAACGGCCAGTTCGACTTCAACAGCTGGAACACCGCCATCACCTCCGGCAAGTACGACGCGGCGATCCACTGGGGCCAGGGCGGCACGCCGTTCCAGCGGCTGCAGTACCTGATCGACCCGGCCCTGACCGCCCCGGTCGGCCAGACCGCCGCGGAGAACTTCAGCCGTTACGACAACCCGGCGGCCGCCGCCGCGATCAAGGCCTACCAGAACTCGACCGACGAGGCCTCGGGCACCGCCGCGCTCAAGACGCTGCAGAACCTGCTGTCCACCGACGCCCCGGCGATCCCGGTGCTCTACGGTGCCGCCTGGTACGAGTACAACGACACCAAGTTCACCGGCTGGCCGAACTCGGACGACCCGTACATCAACCCCGGCCCGAACAGCCAGGCCTACGAGTACATGATCCTGAAGCTGAAGCCGCGCAGCTGACGCCCCGCAGGACGCCCCGCCCGTCCGCCGCCGCGTGAACGGCGGCGGACGGGCGAAGCACACCGCAGCACCCGACCGCTCCGTGGAGCGGTCGGGTGCTGCGGTTTCGTCCGGTCGTGAAGGCGTCAGACCCCGGTGATGGTCCACTGGTTGTTGGTGCTGCCGTTCGGGGCCCAGAGCACCGTGCTGGAGCCGACCGTGCTGTTGCCTGCGCCGTCCAGGGCGGTGCCGGTGCCCCTGTTGACGATCTGGTAGCGGCCGTTGCCGACGCTGTTCAGGCTCCACTGCTGGTTGTTGCCGCCGTTCCACGGCGCCTGCAGAGCGGTCGCGCCGTTGGCGGTGTTGCCCCAGCTGTCGGCGACCATGCCGTTGGTCCGGTTGACGATGCGGTACCACCCGCCGCCGAGGGCCACGAACTGCCACTGCAGGTTGCTGCTGCCGTCGTAGTTCCACTGCTTGAGCGCGGACCCGGAGGGGACGCTGCCACCGCTGTCGAGGACCAGGCCGGTGGTGACGTTGGCGACCTTCACCCAGCCGGTCGGGACGGCCGGCGCGTTCAGCGCGGGGATCTGGCCCGAGAAGGTCAGCTTGACGGTGTAGGCCAGGGCGCTGAAGGGCGGGTTGGACGAGGGCATCGAGAAGTGCAGCCCGGACGCGTCCTGGCTGGGCCGGGGCAGGGAGGTGTAGGAGCCCGCCGTGTTGTTCAGCAGTTGCGCCGAGACCAGGTTGCCCATGTTGATCCGGTTGGAGTTCAGTGTCTGGACCGTCATCGTGCTGCCCTGCCAGCCCAGCGCGGTGACGTACAGCACGGTGTTGTCCTGGCTGCGGGTGAACCGGATGTCCTGCGGCGTGCCCGCGCGGGGGGCGGAGAAGGAACTGCCGCCCATGGCGGTCGGCCCCTCGCCGTATGACGACCAGATCCGGGTGGCGTAGATCGCCTCGCCGAAGCGCCCGAGCCAGTCGCCCATGCCCAGCAGCAGCGACTGCTGGTCGGAGGGAATGGTGCCGTCGGCCATCGGGGCGATGTTCAGCAGCAGGTTGCCGCCCTTGCTGACGTGGTCGATCAGCGAGTGCAGCATGGTCTTGGTGTCGTACAGGCTGATGCCGCTGACGTAGCACCAGCTGCTGGGAGAGACGCTGTCGTCGGTCAGCCAGTAGGGCGTGGCGATGTCGCCGGCCCCGCCGCGCTCGTAGTCGAAGACCTCGCCGCGGTTGTCGTAGCCGTCCTTGTAGGTGGCCACCACGTCCCTGTTCCAGGCGACGGCCTGGTTGTAGTAGTACGAGAGGAACTGCAGCCGGTAGGACTCCTGGACTCCGTTCAGATCGAAGTCCTCCCAGATCAGGTCGGGCTGGTAGCCGTCGATCACCTCCTTGAGCTTGGCGTACCACAGCGCGTTCTCCGCGGCGTCCCCCTGCTGACCGAACAGGATGCGCAGGTTCGCGTCGCTCTGGTACGGCACGTGGTCGTAGTAGCCGAGGAAGTGGTACGCGTGGTGCATCGAGCACATGAACTTCAGGCCCTGGCCGCGGATGGCCTGCGCATGCAGTCCGAGCAGGTCCAGCTTGGGGCCGCGGGCCACCGAGTTCCACGGGTTGACCTGGCTGTTCCACATGGAGAAACCGTCGTGGTGCTCGGCGACCGGGCCGGCGAACTTCGCCCCGGCGGCCTTGAACAGCGCGGCCCAGGCGGCGGGGTCGAAGTTGCCGCCCGCGGACTTCAGCTTCGGCGCGAACTGGACGTGGTTGCCGGCCTTGTCGCGGCCGCCGTCGATGAACAGGTTGTACGGCCACGCCGACGGGTCTCCGTAGGTCGCGGTGTGGTGCTGGTTCTCGGCCGAACCGCTGATGTACATGTTGCGCGGGTACCACTCGTTGCCGAAGGCGGGAACGCTGAAGGCGCCCCAGTGGTAGTAGATGCCGAACTTCGCGTCCTGGAACCAGGCGGGGGCCGGCGGGTGCTGGTCGACGGAGGACCAGCTCGCGGTGTAGCTCTGCGGACCACTGGTGGCGTAGGCGGTGGGGAAGCGCAGCAGACTGGCGCCTCCCAGGGCCGCGGCGGTGGTGAGCAGCCTGCGGCGGCTCATGCCGGATGACGGGGACATGGACGGGCTCCTCTGGGAAGTCGGTGGGACGGGCGACGTCCCGGGCGGCGGCTCGGGGTGGACGGCGCCGCCGCCCGGGGCGTCGGGGCGGGAGCTATCGCAGGGTCCACTGCTGGTTCGAGCCGCCGGTGCAGGTCCACAGCTCGACCTGGGTTCCGTTGGCGGTACCGGCTCCGGTCACGTCGAGGCAGAGCCCCGACTGGACTCCGGTGATGGTGCCGTCGGGGTTGGGGATCCACTGCTGGTTGGGTCCGCCGTTGCAGGACCAGACGACGACCTTGGTGCCCGCGGTGGTGCCCTGTCCGCTGGCGTCCAGGCACATCTGGCTGCCGCCGCTGTAGACCGTGAACTGCCCGCTCGCGGTGTGCGTCCAGGTCTGGTTCGAGCCGCCGTTGCAGTCCCAGATGTCCGTCTGCGTGCCCTGGGTGGTCGACGCGTTCGGCACGTCCAGGCAGCGGCCGGCGCTCACCGAGCGCACCGCTCCGGTCGTACCGGGGTTGCCGCCGGCGGCGGGGGTGATGGACAGGTTGTCGAACTGGGCGGTCTCGCCCTGGCTGGTGGCGTAGCCGACCTGTCCGGCGCCCCACGAGTAGTCGGTGGCGGAGCCCACGTTCGTCCCGTCGATCGCCGCGGTGACGGTGTTGCCGGAGAAGGTCAGGGCGAGATGGTGCCAGCGCCCGGTGCCCAGAGCCGCCACCGTGCCACTGGCCAGGGTGGAGTTGTTGTTGTTGGTGTCGGTGCGCAGGAGCGACCAGCTGCCGGTGTCGGTCACGTGCAGGGCGTAGGAGTTGAGGCCGCCGGCGCCCGTGTACGACTGCGAGGTGGCGCGTCCGATCAGACCGGCGTAGCCGGACTTCTCCAGCATGACGTCGGAGGCGACGGTGTAGTTGGTCCATCCCACGTCACCGAGCAGGGCGTGCGGGTCGGAGAGCGAGTCCCAGGTGATGGGGGTCTGCGCGCTCATCTGGCGCACACACTGGCCGGTGCGGCCGCCGCCGCAGCCGGTGGCCTCGAAGGCGCCCTGCCAGTCCATCAGGTACTTGGCCTCGGTGCCGCTCGTGTACCCGTCGAACGTGTCGCTGTAGGGCAGGGACAGCGATCCCGACGCGGGGGAGGTCGCGGTGCCCTTGCCCTGGCCGGTGGTCGTGGTGAGCGTGTAGACGTAGCCGGGCTGCACGGTCAGGCTGTAGCTGCCGCCCGACGGGGTCAGATCGGCTGCGTGGACCAGGTAGTCGGCGGAGTTGCCGCTGCCCAGGTTGGTCGACCAGACGTGCACCGTGCCGGTGGACAGTCCCCCGGTGACGTTGAAGGTGAGCCGCTGCGGCCCGGTGGCGTCCGCGGTCTCGATGACCGTGGAGTAGTCGGTCTTGTCGGTGGACTTCAGCGTGACGTAGCTGCCGTTGCTCCGGTTGCCGCCGATGTATCCGCTGGAGGCGTCCAGGTACTGCCAGCCCGGTGCGGTGAACTGGCTGGTCTGCGCCGTCACCCAGGCGTTCTTGCCGATGGAGTACGAGCCCGACCACGGCTGCGAGGCCAGGGCGACGCCCATGGTGGGATAGGGCAGGTTGGGGGTGAGCGCGGCGACCACCGGCCAGTTGAGGTAGGCGGTCATCTTTCCGTCGATGTAGCCCCGGTTGATACCGCGGGCCAGCGCCTGCGCGCCGCCGTTGTAGTCGTCGGAGCCGTTCTCACTGGCCCACAGCGTCTTGCCGGAGGAGGTGGCGGCGGACGGCACGGAGCAGTTCGTCTGGGCCGAGCGGTAGCCGCAGGGGTAGTGCGTGCCGATGATGCTCACCGCGGAGGCGAAGGCCGGGTTGGAGTTGATGTCGTTGGCCACCGACCAGTCCGAGTCCGCCGCCACGATCTTGACGCTGCTGTAGCCGTTGGAGTTCAGGGCGCTGCGGAGCTGCTCGTACCAGGAGACGTTGTAGCCGCGCTCGTTCCAGCCGCCGAGGTAGTCGATGGTCAGGTTGTGCTGTTTGGCGCAGCCCAGCCATGACACCAGGTAGTTGATGGTGTCGGTCGACCAGAAGTTGCCGCCGCCGATCCATCCGGGTGCGCCCCAGGCGAGCCCGTACAGCTTGATTGCGGGGTTGCGGGCCTTGGCCTGCTCCATCAGCCAGAACTCGTAGCCGGCGTTGCAGTTGATCGTGCCCCTGGTGTGCTCGATGCTCGGCTCCGCGCCGGAGGTCGAGTTGGTGTCGCCGCCGATCTCGGCCTTCAGTATCTGGAGTGCGGCGCCGTAGCCGGGCTTGAAGAGGTAGTCCAGGATCTGGCCGCGCTGGGGCTCGGGATAGTCGATCAGCAGTCGGCTGTTGCCGCCTCCTCCGCTGATCGCTCCCACCCCGTCGAACTGCCGTCCGGTCGAGGATCCGTTGAGGGTGATCGAGGCGTCCGCGTACGCGGGTGCCGCCACGGCGACCAGGGAGCCGGCCACGGCCAGGAGGAGGCCGACCAGCAGTCCGGTGAGACGGCGTGTTCGTCCGACGCCGATCTGACGTTTTCTCATGTCGATGCCTTCCGTCGAAGGGTCTGGTGCTGCTGGGAGCCGCGCCGCACGACCGGTCCCCGCCACCGGGCGGACTGGACGGGCGGCGCGGACCCCGGGCGGGTGATCGGGCTGCCGCCGGCGGCGTTCGGCCGGCGGGCGTGCGGGACCGGGGGCCGGCTCGGCCGCCCCGGTCCCCGAACGGCCTTACCTGCCCGGCGTGCCGGTCAGCTGAGGCTCCACTGCTGGTTGGATCCGCCGTTGCACGTCCACAGCTCGGCCAGGGCGCCGTTGGCGGTGGAGGCTCCGGTGACGTCCAGGCACAGGCCCGACTGGGTGCCGGTGATGGTGCCGTTGGAGTTGACCGTCCACTGCTGGTTGGCCTGGCCGTTGCAGCTCCAGATCTCGACCTTGGTGCCGTTGGTGGTCTGGTTGTTGTAGGCGTCCAGGCACATCTGGCTGCCGCCGGAGTACACCGTCAGCTGGTTGGAGGACGTACGGGTCCAGGTCTGGTTGGCCTGGCCGTTGCAGTCCCAGATCTGCAGCTGGGTGCCGAGGGTGGTGGTCGAGTTGGGTACGTCCAGGCACTTCCCCGCACCCACGGCGCGCAGCGCGCCGGTGGTGGTCCCTCCGCCGTTGCCCCCGCTCGTGCCGCCGCTGGTGCCACCGGCGACGCGGTACATGACCGTGCCGTGGGCCGGGACCGAGGCGCTGATCGTGCCCGAGGTGGACGAGGTCGCCCCGGACCAGAGGTCGGTCAGCGTGTAGGCCGACGCCCCGGTCTTGCCGACCGCGGCGGCGCTGGTGGTGATGGTCGCGGTGGAGCCGGTCTCGTTGAACAACGCCACGGAGACGTCCCCGTTGGCCAGCGGCTTGGCGAGGACGTCCAGTCCGCCGGAGGAGGAGACCATGGTGCCCTGCTTGCCCAGCGGGTCCTGGTCGACCGCGATCACCTGGGAGTTGGTGAGGACGGAGAGGGTGGCGGAGCTGGCCGAGGCGATGTTGGTCCCGGCGATCAGCGGGGCGGCCATCTCCGCCCAGAGGCTGAACTCGCTGCGGTTCTCGGTCGCGGTCAGCGAGCCGTTGCCGATCTCCAGCATGTCGGGGTCGTTCCAGTGGCCGGGTCCGGCGTAGGCGGCCAGGCCCACGTTGCTGTGGAAGATCGACAGCATGCTGGAGAAGCTGGCGTTGATGTCACCGGTGGTGCGCCAGCTGTTGCCGACCCCGGCGCCCCAGGTCCAGACGTTCTCCTGGCCCCAGTTGCACAGGCTGAACAGGATGGGCCTGCCGGTGGCGGCCAGGGCGTCGCGCATGGTGATGTAGCGGCTCTGGGCCGGTGCCTCGCTCCCGTTGGAGCAGCTGTTGAGTGCGCAGCCGGGGCCGGCGTAGCAGTTGTCGTACTTGAGGTAGTCCACGCCCCAGGACGCGAACGACTGGGCGTCGGTGGTCTCGTGACCCAGGCTGCCGGGGTATCCGCCGCAGGTCTGCAGACCGGCGTCCTCGTAGATGCCCAGCTTCAGGCCGAGCGAGTGGACGTAGTCGGCGGTGCCCTTGATGCCGTCGGGGAACTTGGCCGGGTCCGGCACCAGATGCCCGCCGGAGTCACGGGAGTGGGTCATCCAGCAGTCATCGATGTTGACGTAGCTGTAGCCGGCGGCCTGCATGCCGTTGGTGTGCATCGCCTGGGCGGTGGACTTGATCAGTGACTCGGAGACGTTGCAGCCGTAGGCGTTCCAGTCGTTGAAACCCATCTGCGGGGTGAGCGCCAGCCCGTTGCCGAGCGCCGCCGCGGGCGCGGCCGAGCCGAGCGCGAGCAGCGGGGCGGTCAGGCAGAGAAGCGCGATCGAGAATGCGATCGCCAGCGTCCTGCGGCAGCGGAACTGCGCCGCGCGTCGCCATGGACGGCCGGCTCCGGAATTGCTGGTGGACATGATGCGTCGGCTCCTGGGTGGTGGGTGAGCGGACTCTGTCTCTGTGGACCGCGCCTTCCCGGGCGGCCCCTTGTCCGGCGGTCCTCCTCCCGGACGGAAGGAGGACCGCCGCCCCTCTTCGGTCCCGCGCGGACCTCAGCGGTAGCCGGCAGTGGTGATGCTGGCCTGCACGGCGTTGTCGGTGGCGTCGGAGGGGTAGCCGGAGACGATGGCGCCCTCGTAGAAGGTGCCCGCGCTGAGGTTGGCGCCGCCGCCCGGCTTGCAGCAGTCACCACCGCTGCCCAGCACGATGGCGCCCTGCTTCTTCATGGGGCTGTATCCGCTGGGGAGGCCGCCGTTCCACAAGGTGGTGAGCGCGCCCGTCTGCGCGTCGGCCCCCTTGAGAGCCAGCCGCGACGTCCCGTCGTTCTTGAGCATCGCGGTGACGAACTTGCTGGAGAAGGCGCGCTGACCGGTGTTCCAGCTCTGGCTTCCACCCGAGTACAGGCCCCACTCGAGATCGGCCTGGACCCAGGGCCCGCTGCCGCTGCAGCCGCCGAACCAGCACTCGGTGCCGAAGTTGATCGCGTCCATCGCCCCGGCGGCGTCGGCCTTGCGGTCCGTCTCACTGTTGCCGTAGTCGAAGCAGCAGCCGCCGTTGACGTGGGTGCCGCTGGTCACCATGTAGGCGCCTTCCGGTGCGGCGCCGGTGGGTACCCCTGACAGGTGGCCGTCGTGCCAGTAGCTGTTCCCGGGGTTGATGTAGAGCGAGTACGCCTTGCTGCCGCCGGCGGTCAGCGACTCGGAGGTCGCCTTGGCCGGGCTGCTCTGGCTCGACCCGGGCACCTGGGCGGATCCCTGGTACCAGAGGTCGTTGCCCTTTCCGGACTGGTCGTAGACGACGGTGATCACACAGGTGGTCCCGGCGCAGAACGAGTCCTGCGCCGCCGCGTTGGCGAACCCGCCCTGGACGAGCAGTCCGATGTCCCTGGTCGTGTTGTCCGACGCACGCCGGACCTGGTACAGGTTCCCGCTGTACGAGCCGTAGAGGGCTCGGACGGTGCTGTGCGCGGCCACACACGGCGTACCGCCCGCGGCGTAGATGTCGCAGGGGCGTGAGCCGTCGGCCGGCGGTGCCGACACGTTCCACTTCTGGTTGCTCTGGCCGTTGCAGGTCCACAGGGTGACCGCGGTGCCGTTGGCGGTACCGGCCCCGTTCACGTCGAGGCACAGTCCGGACTGGACCCCGGTGATGCTGCCGTCGGAGTTCTGCCGCCACTTCTGGTTGGACTGCCCGTTGCACGTCCAGATCACGGCCTGGGTCCCGGGAGCGGTCCCGCTGTTGGAGGCGTCCACGCACCGGGTGCCGCCGAAGGTCCTCAGTTCACCCGCCGACGTGAACTCGAACGCCTGGTTGGACTGGCCGTTGCAGTCCCAGATCTCCAGGGGCGTCCCGGCGGTGTCGACGTTGCCCTTGACGTCCAGGCACCGGCCCGAGGCCGCACTCACCAGGGGCGCCGTCACCGCCGACGCGGGCTCGGACCACGTCAGTGCGGTCGCGAGCATGGTGGCCAGCAGCGCCAGCACACATGCGACGGCCGCCGCCGGCGAGCGGGAGGTGCGCAGCGCAGGTCCCGGAGGTCTGACGGATGAAGGTGGCATGTTCGAGTCCTTTGGGTCCTTTGGGTGGGAAAGGAGGAACACGGCGGCTGGGACACCCATGACGCCTGGTTGTTAGCGCTAACATGGGTCACTGATCACGCCTTCGTACCGACCGCCGAAGGCGCGGCACCCAGCAAGCACGTCCGCGGCTCGGCCGCTCGGCCGCTCGGATGCCTGGAATCCGAGAGTGCCGAGCGACATGGGATGACTGTATAGGTCGGGTACCTGACAATGTCCATACCCATGACGCGTCTTCTCTCATCCGCTGGGAGCCGACCGCGCGTTCCCGGCACATCCGGACACCTCGGGCAGGAGCCGGCCGTCGTCGATCGCGGACGGAGATGGGATCGATCGCCGGCCCCGGTCGTCCGCGAAGCCGCCTACGCTCCCGACATGCGCCCCGCCGGGGCACCCTCGACGGCCCGGTCGTGGTCCAGATGTTCGCGCAGCCAGCGCTCCGTCGCGCTGACATGCATCAGCGCGGCGGCTTCGGCAAGCGCGGCGTCCCGTGCGGCGAGCGCGGCATAGATCGCCTCGTGTTCTGCGATGGCGCGGCACCCGGCGTCGTCGTCGACGAGACCCCGCCACACCCGGGCGCGCACCGTCCGGCTGGAGATCCCGTCCAGCAACGTGGCCAGGGTGCTGTTCCCCGCCGCCGCGATCACCGCCCGATGGAAGGCGGCGTCGTGCTCGTTGAGCAGCTCCACGTCGTCGCAGGCGCGCCTCATCGCGTCCAGGTGGTGTCCGACCTCGGCCAGGGCGTCGTCGGAGATCCGGCCGGCGGCCAGTCCGGTGGCGACGGGCTCGAACAGCCGGCGGACCTCGGTCAGCTCCAGCAGTGTGTCGCCCCGCAGCAACTCCACCGCCGAACCGAGCCCCTGCAACAGCAGTCCCGGCTCCAGGCTGGTGACATAGGTGCCGTCCCCCCGCCTGATCTCCAGCACCCGGGCCACCACCAGCGCCTTGACCGCCTCACGCATCAGGTTCCGTGAAAGGCCCAGCTCGGAGGCCAACTGCTGCTCCGGCGGCAACTTGGCCCCCGGCGGCAGCTCACCGGACTGGATGAGCTCGCGGATGCGCGCGATGGCTTTGTCGGTCAAGGACATGGCTCGAACCATTCTCCCGGTCAGGCCGGGCGAGCCTAACAGGTCATCCCACCTCTCAGCGGCCTGTGTCCGTTCTCCCTCCGTCCCGTCCCCCGGGGGGCCCGTGTGCGCCGCCTCGCCCCGTAGGGCGCGCGGCGGCCGGGCCCGGTCCGGCGCCCGTACCCGTGGCCGGCGGCGTTGCCCACCCCGTGGCCGGCGGGAAGGCCGGCCACGGGGCGGCAGTGCTCGGCGCACCGGTCAGTTGAGGCTCCACTGCTGGTTGGATCCCCCGTTGCACGCCCAGAGTTCGGCCAGGGCGCCGTTGGCGGTGGAGGCTCCGGTGACGTCCAGACAGAGGCCCGACTGGGTGCCGGTGATGGTGCCGTTGGAGTTGACCGTCCACTGCTGGTTGGCCTGGCCGTTGCAGGTCCAGGTCTCGACCTTGGTGCCGTTGGTGGTCTGGTTGCCGTAGGCGTCCAGGCACAGCTGAGTGCCGCCGGAGTACACCGTCAGCTGGTTGGAGGACGTACGGGTCCAGGTCTGGTTGGCCTGGCCGTTGCAGTCCCAGATCTGCAGCTGGGTGCCCGCCGTGGTGGACGAGTTGGGCACGTCCAGGCACTTCCCCGCACCCACCGCGTGCAGCGCACCGGTGGTCGCACCTCCGCTGGAGGAGACGCCGTACCCGGCGGCGGTGATGTTGGACTGGACGGCGTTCTCGGTGGCGTCCGACGGATAGCCGGAGGTCATCACACCCTCGTAGAAGGTGCCCGCGGAGCCGTGGCTGTTGTCGCCGCCGATGCCGAGGATGATGGCGCCCTGCTTCTTCATCGGGTTGTAGCCGGAGACGTTGGGGCGTGCCCCGTTGTAGTACGTG
>NZ_LIQR01000088.1 GCF_001418575.1 Peterkaempfera griseoplana | reverse complement strand
ACCCCGGCGACCCCGGCGACCCCGGCGACCCCGCAGACGACTCCGTGGCCGCCGCCGTGGAGTACGCCCTCGGGGTACTGCGAGTGGACACCGTCACGGTGTGCGGGCACTCCGGCTGCGGCGGTATGCAGGGTCTGCTGCGGGGCGCCCACCTGCCGTCCGGGGAGCCGACCCCGCTGGGCCGCTGGCTGCGCAACGGACAGGATTCACTGACTCGGCTGCACCGGTCGCCGGCCCGGTTCGCGGACCGCGAGGCGGACGAGCTGGAGCGGCTCTGCCTGACCAATGTGGTGCAGCAGCTGGAGAACCTCGCCGCCCATCCGGCGGTACGGGCGCGGGCCGCGGAGGGCCCCGGCTCGGCCGTTCACCTGGTCGGGATGTACTTCGACATCGCCACCGCGCAGGCCTATCTGCTGGATCCGGCGGCGGGTGTCTTCGCCCCGGTCGGCGCGGAGACGGCGGGCACCGCAGCCTGAACCACAGAGGTCTAAACCAATTTCTCTGACACTCTTGTCATCATGCCTCCTCGCCTGGTGAGGTAGGTCGCGGGACGATGGGACCATCCCGCGATCATCTCGATGAGGAGTGCGCGTTGAGCAACGAGAGTCTGGCCAACCTGCTCAAGGAGGAGCGCCGCTTCGCACCGCCCGCGGAGCTGGCCGAAGCCGCCAACGTCACCGCTGCCGCCTACGAGCAGGCCGCGGCCGACCGGCTCGGTTTCTGGGCGGAGCAGGCACGCCGCCTCAGCTGGGCGGTGGAGCCGACCGAGACCCTGGACTGGTCCAACCCGCCCTTTGCCAAGTGGTTCGCCGACGGGGAACTCAACGTCGCGTACAACTGCGTGGACCGCCATGTCGAGGCCGGCCACGGCGACCGGGTCGCCATCCACTTCGAGGGCGAGCCGGGCGACGGCCGCAGCATCACCTATGCCCAGCTGAAGGACGAGGTGTCACAGGCGGCCAACGCCCTGCTGGAACTCGGCGTGGCCAAGGGCGACCGGGTCGCCGTCTACCTGCCGATGATCCCCGAGGCCGTGGTGGCCATGCTGGCCTGCGCCCGCATCGGCGCGGCCCACTCGGTGGTCTTCGGCGGCTTCTCCGCCGACGCGGTCGCCTCCCGCATCCAGGACGCCGACGCCAAGCTGGTGATCACCGCGGACGGCGGCTACCGGCGCGGCAAGCCGACCGCCCTCAAGCCGGCCATAGACGAGGCGCTGACCAGGTGCCCCGAGGTGCGCAACGTCCTGGTGGTGCGGCGCACCGGCCAGGAGACCGCCTGGACCGAGGGCCGGGACCTGTGGTGGCACGACGCCGTCGGCGGCCAGTCCACCGAGCACACCCCCGAGGCACACAACGCCGAACAGCCGCTCTTCATCCTGTACACCTCGGGCACCACCGGTAAGCCCAAGGGCATCCTGCACACCTCCGGCGGCTACCTCACCCAGGCCGCCTACACCCACCACGCCGTCTTCGACCTCAAGCCGGAGAGCGACGTCTACTGGTGCACCGCCGACATCGGCTGGGTCACCGGGCACTCGTACATCGTCTACGGGCCGCTGGCCAACGGCGCCACCCAGGTGATCTACGAGGGCACCCCCGACCACCCCCACCAGGGCCGGTTCTGGGAGATCGTGCAGAAGTACGGCGTCACCATCCTCTACACGGCCCCGACCGCCATCCGCACCTTCATGAAGTGGGGCGACGACATCCCGGCCAAGTTCGACCTCTCCAGCCTCCGGGTGCTGGGCAGTGTCGGCGAGCCGATCAACCCCGAGGCCTGGGTCTGGTACCGCGAGCACATCGGCGGCGGCCGCTGCCCGATCGTGGACACATGGTGGCAGACCGAGACCGGGGCCATGATGATCAGCCCGCTGCCGGGGGTCACCGAGACCAAGCCCGGCTCGGCGCAGCGCGCCCTGCCGGGCATCTCGGCCACGGTGGTGGACGACGAGGCGCACGAGGTGCCCAACGGCTCCGGCGGCTATCTGGTGCTGACCGAGCCGTGGCCGTCCATGCTGCGCACCATCTGGGGCGACGACCAGCGGTACATCGACACCTACTGGTCCCGCTTCGAGGGCCGCTACTTCGCCGGGGACGGCGCCAAGAAGGACGACGACGGCGACATCTGGCTGCTGGGCCGGGTCGACGACGTGATGCTGGTCTCGGGGCACAACATCTCCACCACCGAGGTGGAGTCGGCGCTGGTCTCCCACCCCAAGGTGGCCGAGTCCGCCGTGGTGGGCGCCACCGACGCCACCACCGGGCAGGCCATCGTGGCGTTCGTCATCCTGCGCGGCACCGCCGCCGACAGCGCGGAGCTGGTGGCCGAGCTGCGCGACCATGTGGGCCGCACCCTGGGCCCCATCGCCAAGCCCAAGCGGATCCTGATCGTCAATGAGCTGCCCAAGACCCGTTCGGGCAAGATCATGCGACGGCTGCTGCGCGACGTCGCCGAGAACCGCACCCTGGGCGATGTCACCACCCTCACCGACTCCTCGGTGATGGACCTCATCCAGGCGAAGCTGCCCAGCGCGCCCTCCGAGGACTGAGCCGCACGGCCCTTCCGGGCGGCTTCCGGCCGCCCCGGCGCTCCGCCGGGGCGGCCCGCGCGTGCCGGCCGCCGGGCGCCGCCCGGGTGAGCGGTGCGCCGGGTCGGCAGGGGGCGAGTGGTGGCCGTATGTCAGGTGAGGGCATGATCTGAGGGCGTATCGCACTGACCCCGTCCACAAGGAGGAACGCGATGTCCGCAGGACCTGACGGCCTGTCCACGAGCGGGAGCACCGCGCTCCGCGACGGCGAGCGATCGCTTGGTCAGCTGTTCTCGGCCGCGACCGCCGACCTCTCCTCGCTGGTGCACGACGAGATCGCGCTCGCCAAGGCGGAGATCCGGCAGGACGTCAAGCGCGGGGTGGCCGGCGGGGCGTCGCTGACGGTCGCCGGGGTGGTGGCGCTGGCCGCGATCCCGATGCTGAGCTTCGCCGCCGCCTACGGCATCCATGCGCTGGGCATCACACTGGGCTGGTCCTTCCTGATCGTGGGCGGCGCCTATCTGCTGCTGGCCGGGCTGCTGGGCCTGCTGGCGCTGCGTTCGTTCAAGAAGGTCGAGAAGCCGCAGCGCACCATCGAGGGCGCCAGGGCGACCGCCGATGTGCTGAAGAAGGCCAAGCCGCGTCCGGCCGGGCCGCAGGACAGGCACGGTACGTCCGGGCGCTGAGGCCACCCGGACGGGTACCGCGGCCCGGCGGGGGCCCGGGGTGTGACACGCTCTCGGTATGCCGCTGGATGAAACCTCCGACCGTTCCCCCGCCCCGGGCTCCTGGGACGTCCGCCTGGACGGCCCGTGGACGCACCGCGACGTGGCGGCCAACGGAGCCCGCTTCCACATCGCCGAGATCGGCGAGGGCCCCCTGGTGCTGCTGGTCCACGGCTGGCCGCAGTTCTGGTGGACGTGGCGGCACCAGCTGACCGCCCTGGCCGACGCCGGCTACCGCGCGGTCGCGATGGACGTGCGCGGGGTGGGCGGCAGCGACCGCACACCGCGCGGCTACGACCCGGCCAATATGGCCCTGGACATCACCGGGGTGATCCGCTCGCTCGGGGAGCGGGACGCCGCGCTGGTGGGGCATGACACGGGCGGCTTCCTGGCCTGGGTGGCCGCGGTGATGCGTCCCTCGCTGGTGCGCCGGCTGGTGGTGGTCTCCGCCGCCCATCCGCGGCGGCTGCGCCGGGCGCTGCTGACCGACCGGCGGCAGATCGCGGCGTACGAGCACGTGCTGGGCTTCCAGCGACCGTGGGTGCCGGAGCGGCAGCTGGTCGCGGACGGCGCCGCGCAGGTCGCCCGCTATCTGCGCGGGTGGACCTCGGTCGGGTCGTTCGACGAGAAGGCCCTGGACGAGTACCGGCGGGCGATGCAGATCCCGAGTACGGCGCACTGTTCCGTGGAGCCGTACCGCTGGCTGATGCGGTCGATGGCGCGGCCGGACGGCTTCCAGTTCTCCCGCCGGATGAAGCGGCCGGTGCGGGTGCCGACCCTGCATCTGCACGGCGCCCAGGACCCGGTGCTGCTGACCTCCACCGCGACGGGGGCCGGCGAGTACGTCCAGGCGTCCTACCGGTGGCAGCTGCTGGACGACGTCGGGCACTTCCCGCACGAGGAGGACCCGGCGCAGTTCACCGCGGAGCTGGTGGAGTGGCTGCGGGACGACTCGCTGGACCGGTGAGCGACGGCCTGCCGTCTTCACAATCTGACCATAAGTTAATAGGACTCATGCATAGGCCAATTGGAGTCGCGCTCCAGCGATTACCCCACCGGCCCCACGGGCATGGGTCTTGCATGACCTGGATGCACGAGCGTTCCCACGCGTCCCGGACCCGGCGCAGGGACAGCGCGCCGACGGCCCCTCTCGACCCGGCCGCCAACGACCGGGGTGCCGCGGCGCTGCACTCCGAAGCAGTCGGCGGCCTGGGCATTCCGACCATCCTGGGGCGGCGCGCCCGCTGGATGACCGCCAGGCTGCGCCCGGGCGGCCGCGGCTGACGTCACCCCTCCGCGGGGCGGCAGGCGGCCAGCAGGTGGTCCGTCAGCCGCGCCGCGGCACGGGCGTCCAGTGGCGCGTGGCCGACCAGCAACCGGTACCACAGAAACCCGTACGCGAGATCCGCCAGCAGGTCCGGATCCGCCTCCGGGCTCACTTCACCGCGCCCGGCCGCGCGGTCCAGCAGTGACCGCAGGGCCACCCTCCGCCGTTCGGTGAAGTCGGCGAGCACCGCGGTGGCACCGGCGTTCTCCAGATTCGCGGCCATGACCTCGCGCAACATCCGGGCCGCCCCTGGTTCCTCCAGCGCACGGAAGCTCGCGGCCAGGAAGGCGCCCAGGTCACCCCGGAGCGTGCCGGTGTCCGGAAGCCCGACGAACCCCTCGGCGAGGTCCGCGAGCGCCTCCGCGAGGACCGCGCCCTTGGACGGCCACCAGCGGTAGATCGTCTGCTTGCCGACGCCCGCCTTCCTGGCGATGCCGTCGATGGTCAGTTCGCGGCGGTCGCCGTCCCTCATCAGCTGGAGCGCGGCATCCAGAATCGCCCGGCGTACAGCCTCGTTGCGCCGGCGCCCGGTGTGGGGGCGGGCGCCCTGCGCCGCCTGCCTCTCGTCCTGTGCCATCCGCAGACTTTAACAGCTTGACGAGACCGTCCGTCTCGGCAAGTATTTGTCGAGACGTCAGGTCTCGACAAGCCAAGGGGAGTCGTCCATGTTCCAGGGACAGCAGGTCATCGTGATGGGCGCCAGCCACGGCATCGGAGAGGCCACCGCCGCCGCCTTCGCCGCCGACGGCGCCGCCGTCACCATCACCGGACGCAGCAAGGAGCGGCTGGAGTCCGCGGCGGAGCGGATCGGCCACCCGGTGACCACAGCCGAACTCGACGCCACCGACCCGGCGGCCGTGACGGCGTTCTTCGAAGCCGTGGACCACATCGACCATCTGGTGGTCTCCCTCGGCCCGGGCTCCGGTCACGGCGCGTTCGGCCCCTTCACCGAGCTGGCGGAGGAGTCGCTGCGGGCGGTCTTCGACGGCAAGTTCTTCGCCCACTTCCGGGTGGTCCAGGCGGCCGTCCCCAAGCTCACCCGTACCGCCTCGATCACCCTGGTGACGGCGTTGTCGTCCCGCGGCGCGATGCCGGGCACCGCCGGACTGGCCGCGGTCAACGGTGCGCTGGACGCCATGGTGCCGCCGCTGGCCACCGAGCTGGCCCCGGTGCGGGTGAACGCCGTCTCCCCCGGAGTGGTGGACACCGCCTGGTGGGCGTCCATGCCCGAGGCGGACCGGACCGCCTTCTTCGAGAAGGCCGCCGCCCACCTCCCGGTCCGCCGGGTCGGCCGGCCCGAGGACATCGCCCACTCCGTCCTCTACCTGGCGGGCAACGGCAATGTCACCGGCACCGTGCTGCCCTGCGACGGGGGCGCGAACCTGGCCACCGGCGTCTGAGCCCCGCACCGGCCACCGGGCGGCGATCCGCGGCCCGTCCGACGTCGTGTCCGGTGACGGGGTGAGGGGCTGGAGGGCTGACGACCAGGCCGGGAGACGGGCCCCGTGGACTCGATGACCGGCACCCCGGCCGGACGGTCAGCTCAGCGGCCCGAGGACAGCGCAGCGGCGCCCGGTCCACCCACCGGACGCCGCTGCAGCACTAGTTTCCCACTGTGGGGGCCAGCGCCGTGAACCAGAGCAGCGCCAGGGTGGCCACGCTCATCAGCGGCACCAGGACCTTGGTCTCCACCGTGTTGCCGCTCCGCTGGATCAGCACGGTCTCGTAGCGCTCCTTGTGCGGCCAGAGCAGCGGAGCGCCCTTCTTGGTGAGGCAGTCGCCCAGGATGTGCGCCAGGCAGCCGAGCCCGACCGCGTACGGCAGCCAGACCGGGGCGCTGGGCATCCAGCGGTCGATCCCCACGGTGCCGATGGCCGCCAGGCCGACCACAGTGATCCACTGGGACAGGCCGTCGCCGGGCGGGCAGAGGTGCAGTGCCCGGATGGCCAGCGCCAGCAGGACGAAGGTCGCCCCCATGGTGAACCGGTGGCCGCCGTAGGTGATGCCGGCCCACGTCCCGGCGGACATCAGCGCCACGAAGAGCAGGGAGTGGGTGGCGTGCCGGTGTCCGCCGGAGAGGAAGGCCACCAGCCGGCAGAGCAGCTTGGACAGCGGCCCCAGGAAGTTGGCGATGGTGCCGTCGTGGTGGTCCAGGTCGGGCAGCAGTGCCGCGCCCGCACAGAGCACCGTGCCCATCAGTATGTCGCTGGGCCGCAGATGGGTGTGGAGCAGCAGCGGCGGCAGAAACGGCGCGGAGGCCGCGTAGAGCATGGCGCCGCTGACCGCGTGCGAGTGACCCATCATGCCGCCCGGCCCCCCTCTGACCACCTGTCGGACGCCGTCCGACCGGTTGGGCCGGACGGGTGAGCGACGCCGACGCTACCAGTCGGTGGCGCGGCTCACAGGGCGCAGCCCTGGGTGTCCACCCGGGCGGTGGCGGCGGCGCCCTGGCGGACGTCGGGCAGGACCTCCGCCGCGGTCAGGGCGTAGCCCGTGTCGGGGCTGTCCAGCGACTTGGCGAAGACCACCCCGTACACCTGGCCCTCGGGGGTGAGCAGCGGGCCTCCGGAGTTGCCCTGGCGCACCAGGGAGCGCACCGAGTAGACGTCGCGGACCACCTGGCCGCGGTGGTAGATGTCCGGGCCGTTGGCCTGGATGCGGCCGCGCAGCCGAGCGGGCTGGACGTTGAAGGAGCCGTTCTCGGGGAAGCCGGCCACGATGGCGCTGGCGCTGGTGCCGGCCTGTCCGGCGAAGTGCAGCGCGGGGGCGGTCAGCCGGGGCACGTCCAGTACGGCGATGTCGCGCTGCCAGTCGTAGAGCACCACGGTGGCGTCGTAGAGGCGGCCGGCGCCGCCGAGCTGCACGGTGGGCTCGTTGACTCCGCCGACCACGTGGGCGTTGGTCATCACCCGGCCGGGGGCGAAGACGAAGCCGGTTCCCTCCAGGGTCTTGCTGCAGCTGGAGGCGGTGCCCACCACCTTGACGATGGACTGCCGGGCCTCGGCCACCGCGGCGCTGCCGGCCAGGGCCGGGTCGGGCGGCTGGACCTCGGTGATGGGCTCGTTCTCGAAGGGGTTGAACACCTGGGGGAAGCCGTTGCGGGCCAGCACCGAGCTGAAGTCGGAGAACCAGTTGGGCGCGCTCCCCGGCAGTGCCTCCTGGACCCCGCCCAGCACCCGGGAGGTGCGGACCTCCTTGGAGATGGTGGGCATCGAGGTGCCGGCCAGCGAGGAGCCGATCAGCCAGGCCACCAGCAGCATCGCCAGGACGTTCACCATGGATCCGCCGGCCGCGTCCACCACCTGGCCGCGTCCCCGGCCGATCCGGCCGCGCAGCTGCCAGCCGTAGTGGGTGGTCACGGCCTGCCCGATCGAGGCGAGGACGATCACCACGACCACGGCGACCACGGACGAGGCCGTCCCGGGGCTGACATGGCGCAGCACCAGCGGCAGCAGCTGGACCGCGACCAGCCCGCCGCCGAGGAAGCCCGCCACCGACAGGATGCCCACCACGAAGCCCTGGCGGTAGCCGGACCAGGCGAAGCACACGGCGGCGACGATCAGCAATACATCCAGGACGTTCACCCGGACACCCTCCCACGGCTTCCCTCACGCGGTGGGCGTAGGGCCCATGCACTGACTCCCCCGCGACGGCCCACATCATGCCTGGGGCATACGTCCCATCCCATCGTGCGGTTCATGAGGAGAGCGTGAAGACAAGTTGCTCCAAGCAACTAATTATGGTAGTATTGAAATGGTGCGAGAAGACTCGAAAACCCAGGGTCCCATGACCCACCGGCAGATCCTCGTGGTCATGGTCGGCCTCATGCTCGGCATGTTCCTGGCCGCTCTCGACCAGAGCATCGTCGGCACCGCAATGCCCAAGATCGTCAGCCAGTTCCACGGCCTGGACCACATGTCGTGGACGGTGACGGCCTATCTGCTGACCTCCACCGCCTCCGTCCCCCTGTACGGGAAGATCTCCGACCAGATCGGTCGGCGCCCCGTCTATCTCTTCGCCATCCTCATCTTCCTGGTCGGCTCCGCACTCGCGGGCATGTCGCAGAACATGGGCCAGCTCATCAGCTTCCGCGCGGTCCAGGGCCTGGGCGGCGGCGGCCTGATGTCGCTGTCGCTCGCCATCATCGGCGATGTCATCCCGCCCCGCGAGCGCGGCCGCTACCAGGGCATGTTCGGTGCCGTCTTCGCGGTCTCCAGCGTGGCCGGCCCGCTGCTCGGCGGCTTCTTCACCGACCACCTCAGCTGGCGGTGGATCTTCTACATCAACCTGCCGGTCGGTGTGGTGGCGCTCTTCGTGGCGGCCACCGTGCTCAAGATCGACCAGCAGAAGCAGAAGCACCGCATCGACTGGACCGGCGCCGCACTGCTGGTCGGCGGTGTCACCGCACTGCTGCTGGTGACCTCCTGGAGCGGCACCGCCAAGGGCTGGACCTCCGCCACCACTCTGCTGCTGGGCGCCCTCGGCGTGCTGGCGCTGGTGGCCTTCGCCCTGGTGGAGCGGCGCGCGGCGGAGCCGATCATGCCGCCGCACCTCTTCCGCAACCACACCTTCTCCCTCACCAGCGCCATCGGCTTCGTGGTGGGTCTGGCGATGTTCGGCGCCATCATCTACCTGCCGATCTACCTCCAGGTGGTGCGGGGCGACTCGCCGACCGGCTCCGGCCTGCGGATGATCCCCATGATGATCGGCATCCTCGGCGCCTCCATCATCTCCGGCCGGGTGATCAGCAAGACCGGCAAGTACAAGCTCTGGCCGCTGCTGGGCACCGCGGTGACCGTGATCGGCCTCGCCCTGCTCTCCCGGCTTCACCTGGACACCTCGATGTGGCTGCTGGGCGGCTTCATGGTGCTGATGGGCGTCGGCCTGGGCTGTGTGATGCAGGTGCTGGTGCTGGCCGTGCAGAACTCCGTGGAGATCAAGGACATGGGCGCGGGCACCGCCGGGTCGATGTTCTTCCGCTCCATCGGCGGCGCCTTCGGTACCGCGATCTTCGGCACCGTGCTCACCAGCCGGCTCAACCACCACATCAGCGAGGGTGTGGCCGCCGCCGGGCTCAAGGGCGGCAGCTTCTCCGGTGGCGACGAGAAGCTGACCTCGGGCGGCCGCGCCGCCATCGAGCAGCTGCCGGTGCAGCTCCAGGACATCGTGCTGAACGGCTTTGTGAAGGCCCTGGACGACCTCTTCCTGGTCGGCATCCCGTTTGTGGCGGTGGCCTTCGTGCTGGCGCTCTTCATCCGCGAGGTGCCGCTGCGCGGCCACAGCGGACCGGGCGCGGACCAGGCCGAGCACGCCCCCGTTCCGATCATGGAATAGCGGCGCCCCGGCGGGCGGTGGCTCAGGCCCCGCCCGCCGTACGGTCCCTCGCACGCTCCCGCTCGGCGACGGCCGCGCCGAAGGCGTCCTCGTCAAGACCGACCACCCGGGAGCCGTCCCAGGGCCGCTCCATCCCGCTGTAGTGCAGCACCCGGTCGATCACACCCGCGGTGAAGCCCCAGACCACAGTCCCGGCCACCAGGAACGCCGGGCCGGTGTGACCGCTGGGGTGCCGCAGCCGGGCTCGGTTCGCCGGGTCGGTGAGGTCGGCCACCGGGACCCGGAAGACCGAGGCCACCTCGGCGGGGTCGACCGGGCCGACCGGCGAGGACTCCCGCCACCAGCCCAGCACCGGGGTCACCACGAAGTCACTGACCGGGATGTAGAGGTCCGGCAGTATCCCGAACACCTGGATGCCGGACGGATCGAGGCCGGTCTCCTCCTGGGCCTCGCGCAGTGCCGCGTTGACCGGGCCCGGCCCCAGCGGGTCGCCGTCCTCGGGGTCCAGCGCACCACCGGGGAAGGACGGCTGCCCCGCGTGCGAGCGCAGCGAGCGGGCACGCTCGATCAGCAGCAGGTCGGGGCCGTGGTCGCCCTCGCCGAAGAGCACCAGCACCGCGGACCGGCGCCCGCCCCGGGCCGGCGGCAGAAACCGGCTCAGCTGCCCCGGCTGCACCCGCTCGGCCGCGTCCCGCACCGGCACCAGCCAGTCGGGCAGCCCGTCCCGCTCGACCGCCGTCGCCATGCTCAGGAGCCCTCCTCCAGTACCTTGCGCGCCGCAGCCTCACCGGGGTAGTCGGCCGGCGGCTTCAGCCGCTGACCGGGCTGGCCGCCCATCTCGTACTTGAGGAGCTTCTTCGCCTTCTCCGGATCGGTCTCGCCCTCACCGTACGCCGGGCAGAGTGCGGCGATCGGGCAGGCCCCGCAGGCGGGCTTGCGGGCATGGCAGATCCGCCGGCCGTGGAAGACCACCCGGTGCGACAACATGGTCCACTCGCTCTTGGGGAAGATCTCGGCCACCACCGCCTCGATCCGCTCCGGGTCGCTCTCGGTGGTCCAGCCGAACCGGTGCGCCAGCCGGGCGAAGTGGGTGTCCACCGTGATGCCGGGCACACCGAAGGCGTTGCCCAGCACGACGTTGGCCGTCTTGCGGCCCACCCCGGGCAGGGTGACCAGGTCCTTCAGCCGCCCCGGCACCTCCCCGCCGAACCGGTCCCGCAGCGCCGTGGAGAGCCCCAGCAGGGACTTGGCCTTGGCCCGGAAGAACCCGGTCGGCCGGATCAGCTCCTCCAGCTCCTCGGGGTTGGCCGCGGCCATGTCGTCGGGCGTCGGGTACTTGGCGAACAGCGCAGGCGTCGTCAGGTTCACCCGCAGATCGGTGGTCTGGGCCGACAGCACGGTGGCCACCAGCAGCTCGAAGGGGTTCTCGAAGTCCAGCTCCGGATGGGCGTACGGATAGACCTCCGCGAGCGCTCGGTTGATCTTCCGCGCCCGCCGCACCATCGCCAGGTGACTCTCCTGCTTGGGCTTGCGCGCCGGCGTGCTCCTGGCAGCACGCTCGACCTGGGCAGCATCGTTCTCGACCGGGTTCTTCGCCACCCGCCCAGCCTACGGTGGCCGACCGACAGCCATCAGCGACAAGCCGCAAGTCGTCACCGGCCGCCCGCCGGCGGAACGGGCCCGGCTGGGCGACCGGGGCGGCAAGCCGCCGAGTCCTGTCATGCATCCTTAATGCGGGCGCTGGTTATGCATGCTGGGACGGCCGCGTTTCAGGCGGCCGAGCCGGAACAGCCGAGGGACGAGGCAATGCTGGAACTGCGCGAGGTCGAGTGTCTTCTGACGCTCAGTGAACAACTGCATTTCGGACGGGCCGCACGGGAGTTGCGCATATCGCAGTCCCGGGTCAGCCAGACCCTGCGCCATGTGGAGCAGCGGGTCGGCGGCCAGCTCTTCGAGCGCACCAGTCGCCAGGTACGGCTGACCGCCCTGGGCGCGATCCTGGTCGAGCGGCTGCGGCCGCTGTACGAGCAGATGACGACCGCGTACGCCGAGGCGGTGGCCCATGCCCGCGGGGTGGCGGGGACCACCAGGCTGGGCTTCACCGGCGCCGCGGGCGGCGGGTACGCCGCCGACCTGGTGCGGTCGGTGCGCACGCACGCTCCCGAGTGCGAGATCACCCTGCACGAGGTGGCGTGCGGTGATCTGCTCGGACCGCTGCGCCGCGGGGAGGTGGACATCCTGGTGGCGCGGCTGCCGATCGACGAGCCCGACCTGACCGTGGGGCCGCTGCTCGGGGAGGAGCAGCGGGTACTCGCGGTGGCGCTGGACCACCCGGCGGCCCAGCTCGCCTCGGTCTCCATCGAGGAGGCGGCCCGGGACACCGTCTTCGCGCTGGCGACCACCGCCCCGGCCTACTGGCGGGACTACCACCTTCCGCTGGTGACACCCGGCGGCCGCAGCCTGCGGCAGGGCCAGGAGGTGCAGACCTGCCAGGAGATCCTGTCGCTGGTCGCCGCCGGCCGCGGAGTGGCGCCGCTGGCGGAGTCGGTGGCCCGCTACTACGCCCAGCCCGACGTCGTCTTCGTCCCCATCCGTGATCTGCCGACCACCTCGGTGGCGCTGATCTGGCGGACGGCCGAGGAGAACGCCCGCATCCGGGCGGTCGCGGCCTGCGCGGGGCAGCCCGCACGGATCCCCTCCCCCGGCCGTACCGCCGCGCGGGAGCCGGTCACCACGGCGGTGTGACCGGCAGCGGGCCGGTACGACGGGACTCCGCCCAGGCCAGCGGGGTCGCCGCAGCGACCAGGACGGCTGCCAGGGCCAGCGAGCCACCCAGCCCCAGCAGCCGGGAGAGCGCACCCACCACCAGCGCGCCCGCACCGGTGCCGGCGTCATAGGCCATGTTCCAGGCGGTGCTGGCCCGGCCGCGTCCGGCCCGGCCCGCTCGGGCGAACAGCACCACCAGGGTCTCGTTCTGCAGTGCGCCGAAGCCCGCGCCGAGGAGCACCCCCGCCACCGTCGCGGGGACCACGGACCCGGTGGCGATCCCACCTGTCCCGAGTGCCGCCAGGGCCACCGCCGGGGCCAGCAGGCGTCCGTCGCCGATCCGGTCGGCGACGGCGCCTGCGGCCAGCCGCCCGAGGACCATGGCGGTGCTCAGCGCGAGCAGCACCGCGGGCGCCGCCCCCGGCGCGGGCAGCACCAGGGCCAGAAAGGAGGTGACGCCGCCCAGTGCCCCGGCGACCAGCAGCATCAGCAGCAGCGGGGTGCCCGGCACCCTCGCCGTGCCGCCCGCCGGACCGGTCCCGCCCCGCGGCCGCTCGGCGATCGCGGCGGCGAGCGGTGCGGCGAGGACGGCGGACGCGGCGGCGACGAGGAAGACCGCGGGGAAGCCGAACCGCTGGGCGCACCAGAGTCCCAGGGGCAGACAGAGCACGTGCGGCAGCCCGGCCGCGGCCCCGTACCAGCCGATCGCCGAGGCCCGGCGGCCCGGCGGGGCGAGATCCGCCGCCAGTGCGCTGCCCGCCACGGCCACCAGCCCGAATCCCACGCCGCGGACGGCCGACACGGCGAGCACCCACGGCAGCGCGGCCGACAGCGGGTAGGCCGCGGTGGGCAGCCCCAGCAGCAGCGACCCGGCCGCCAGCAGCCGCCGTGCGCCGAAGCGCGGCAGCAGCAGCCCCATGCACAGCTGCACCGCCACGGTCGCCGCCATGGCGGAGCCCGTCGTGGCCCCGGCGCCGAACTCCGAGGAGCCTCCGGCCGCGGACCAGAGCGGCACCACCGCCAGCATCGGCGCATAGGTGGCGAAGGCGCCCGCGGTGGCCAGCAGCAGCAGCCGGAAGTCCCGGGTCATGCAGGCCAGGAGGGGGAGCGGCCGAGCATCGCCAGGATCCGGTCCAGCGGGCGGCTGCTGCCGGTCGCCAGGGCAGGCTGGAAGGAGGCGCCGGGCTGCCGCCGGTTGTCGCCGTCCGGGACCTCCTCGGCGTACGGCAGCACCGCGGCGAGCAGGTCGTCGTCGAAGGGGGCGGGTACGCCGATGGACGCCGCCACGTCCCAGCCGTGCACCACGTAGTCCACGAAGTGGAAGCCGATGGCGGTGCGGGCCGGGAACATCTGGCCGCCGCGGACCTCCGGCAGCCAGAACTCGCCGTCCAGGACGCCCTCCCGGGCGAAGGCCGCGCTGACCCGCGCCGCCGAGGCCCGGAAGGCCCCGGACGGGTCGTCGCCGAAGTCGCGGTCGGCCCAGGCCGCACGGTCGGTGTGCTCGCCGTCGGCGGCGGCCGCGAAGCCGTGGTTCTGGCCGATCATATGGGCGAGAAGCCGCCGCAGGGTCCAGCCCGCGCAGGGCGAGGGCAGGTCGAGACGGCCGGGGTCGACCTGGTCGACGACGGTCTCGGTGAGCTGCAGGGCCCGGCGGTCCCAGGGGCGGATGTCGGTCATGGCGGTCACCTCGTCGGGGCGGGGGAGGGCGGTACGGGGAGCGCCTGGCTCTGGCCGCGGAACTCGGCGATCACGGTGCCGTCGGCCCGGCGGACGGTGACGTCGTAGACGGCGCTGCGTCCGAAGCGGGAGCGCTCCACGGCCTCGGCCGCCAGCTGGTCGCCGGGACGGGCCGGGCGCAGGAAGGTCACCTGCGCGGACTGGGCCACGGTGGGGACACCGCGGCTGTTGCAGGCGTAGGCGAAGGCCACGTCCGCCAGCAGGAAGAGATAGCCGCCGTGTGCGGTGCCATGGCCGTTGACCATGGTGTCGGCCAGCCGCAGCCGTGCGGTGGCGCGGCCCTCGGAGACCTCCTCGACGGTGATGCCGAGCTCCCGGCAGGTCGGATCGGTCGCGTACATGGCTTCGGCGCAGCGCTGGGCGGTGTCCGCCGCCGGATCGCTGGTGATGGTGGGCTCCCGGGGGTGAGTGGTCGCTGGCCTGCCGGTGCGCCCGTCCCCGGGCGCACCGGCCGCTCAAGGCTCGGTCTGACGCTACATCAGCTTCCGGTGATCTCCTCGGCTGCCCGCCGTCCGGAGCGGATGGCCCCCTCCATCAGGCCGAAGAACTCGGTGCTGGTCTCGGTGCCCGCCCAGTGCACCCCGCCGTGCGGCGTGGTGAGGTGCGGGCCGGCGGTGAGCCAGTCGCCGGGGCCGAAGAGCGCGGCGTAGCAGCCACGGCTGTACTCGTCGCTGATCCAGTCGGTGACGTGGTACCCGATCGGGTCGGGCAGCTGGGGGAACAGCCGCCGGGTCTGGTCCAGTACGGCCTGCCGGGCGCTCGGCCCGTCCAGCGCGGCGAAGCTGCGCGCCTCGCTGCCGGTGACGAAGCCGGTCAGGATGCCGACGCCGCCGGGGGGCGAGTCGTCCACTGTGGACAGCAGCGGCCCGTCCGAGCTCACCGACCAGCCGGAGAGGCCGTGCTCGCGCCAGAGCGGCTCGGGGTAGACCAGCTGGACCTTGACGGCGCAGCCACGGCCGGTGGCCTGGCTCGACCTGGGCACGGGCAGCCCCGGCCGGTACTCGATGGTGTCGGCGAGCAGCGGCGGCAGCGCGACGACCACCGCCTCGCCCTCATGGACGCCCCGGTCGCTGTGGACCCGCAGCCGGTCGCCGGTCTGCTCGACCGCCCGGACCGGGTGGCCCAGCAGGACGCGGTCGCCCAGCTTGGCCGCCAGCAGTTCGCTCAGCCGGTGCGCCCCGCCGTCGACCCGCTCCTCCTGCGCACCGCCCTGGAAGGCGTTGAGGTAGCGGATCCCGCCGCCGGAGCAGAGGTAGAACGCCATGTGCAGCACGGAGACGTCGGCCGGGTCGGCGGCCATCATCTCGCCGAGGAAGAGCGGGAAGAACAACCGCGCGTCGGGGTGCGGGACCTGCCGCTCGATCCATTCGGCCGCGGTGAGCCGGTCCAGCCGTTCGGCGTCGGCGGTGAGCCACGGCGCGTCCTGGCGCACCGCCTTGGTCACCTCGTCCAGCTGCTCGAAGAGGCCGCCCAGGGCGATCGCGTTGAGCGGCGGGAACCGGCCGTCGACGGTCTGCGGGCCTCCCCCCACCGAGAACCGGCTGCGGCCCTCCATGGTGGTGGGCACGGTGGCCAGGCCCAGCCGGGCGATCAGGGACTTCAGCTCGGTGTGCCGGGCGCCCAGGTAGGCGGCCCCGGCGTCGGCCCACTGCCCCGGTGCGACCTCGATGCCGTGGGTGCGGCCGCCGACCCTGTCCCTGGCCTCCAGGACGGTCACCTCGATGCCCCGGGCGGCCAGTTCGGTGGCGGCGGTGAGTCCGGCCAGGCCCGCCCCGACAACGACGACGCTCATGCCGCCACGCCCTCGATCAGCTTGGCCAGGGCCAGCGGTGAGGGTGCGTCGATGATGTCGGCGAGGGTGAGTTCCGGCCCGAACTCGCGGGCGATCGCGCTGAGCACCCGGGTGGCGAGCAGTGAGTCCCCGCCCAGTTCGAAGAAGTCGGAGTCCGGCTGGACCCGATCGGACTCCAGGACCCGCCGGAAGATGCCGACCACTCCGTCGACGGTGCCGTCAGTGGACACGTACTGCCTCCTTGGCTCAGTTGCTCGATGCGTACAGCTGGTGCGTCCGCCGCCGGTCGACCTTGCCGCTGGCGGTGTGGACGAGTTGGGGCACCACGGTGACGCGGGCGGGCACCAGGTGGCTCGGGCTGTTCCTGCGCAGGTACCCGAGCAGTTCGGTGGCGAGGGTCGTGGAGTCGGCGTGCGGCCGCGGGATCACATAGGCGACCACGGCGGTGTGGTCGCCGAGCGGCGCACCGGTGGCCGCCGCCGCGGCGACGTCGGGGTGGCCGCAGAGCTGGGCCTCCACCTCGCCGGGGCTGACCCGGATGCCGCGGACCTTGATCTCGTCGTCCAGCCGGCCCTGGTGGAGCAGCACCCCGTCCGCCTCCCGGTGCACCCGGTCCCCGGTGTGGAACCAGCGGCCGGTGGGGAGGACGGCGAAGCGCTCGGCGGTGGCCTCCGGCAGCCCCCGGTAGCCGAGGGCCAGGGACGGGCCGCCGATCAGCAGCCCCCCGTCGTCGCCGATCTGCTCCCTGACGTGCGGCAGCGGACGCCCGATCGGGACGGCCCGGTCGGTGCGCGGCGGGGCGTACGGGCCGTGCAGGTCGACGGCATGGGTGACCAGGGTGGTCTCGGTGCAGCCGTAGGTGTTGACCAGGCGCACGCGGTCGGCTCCGGGCAGCGCCCGCCAGTCGTCCAGCCGGTCCGGCCGGGCTGCCTCACCGCCGATCACCACCACCCGCAGTCCGGCCGGCAGCGCCTCGCCACCCTCCGTCAGATGGTTGACCAGCTCGTGCCAGAAGGCGGTGGGCAGGTCCAGCACCCCGAGCGCCTGCCGGTCGACCATCCGCAGGAAGCGCGGGAAGGAGCCGCTGTAGGCGTCCGGGTCGAAGACCAGGGTGGCCCCCCGGGTGAGCGCCGGGAGGATCTCCTCGAAGCAGGTGTCCCAGTTCAGCGAGGCGAACTGCAGCACCCGGTCCCCGGGGGCGATGTCCAGCAGCGCGCCCAGCGAGGCGACGGCGGCGGCGATGGCCCGGCGGGGGGTGACCACCGGCTTGGGCTGCCCGGTGGAGCCCGAGGTGAACAGCACATAGGCCGGGTCCTCGGGGTCCGCCAGCGGCAGCGGCCCGCCTGCGTACGGGCCGGTGGCCGCCTCCTCCAGGTGCAGCACCGGCACCCCGTACGGCGCCGGGCGGGAGCCCGTGGTGATCACCGCACGGCAGCCGGCGGCCTCGACCAGCGCGGCCCGGCGCTGCTCGGGGAAGGCCGGGTCGATCGGGCAGTAGGCGCCGCCGGCGGCCAGTACGCCCAGCAGCGCGGCGACGGTGTCCGAGGAGCGGGAGGTCAGCACCCCGACCGTGCCGCCCTGCGGGCCCAGGGCGGCGGCGGTCCGGCGCACCCGGTCCTCCAGTTCGGCGTAGGTCACCTCCGTGGTGCCGTCGGCCACCGCGACACCGCCGGGGTCGCGCCGGGCGGCCCGCAGGAAGCGCTGGACCACGTCCGCGCCGGTTCCATCGGGGTAGGCAGGCATGGATGCCCCTTCGGTAGTCATCGTGGCGGCCCGCCGCGGACGGCCATCGGAGCGGGCGCGACGGGCCGGGCCGGCTCCGCCGCCTCACGCCGCCGGTGCAGCAGCAGCCCGGTGAGGGCGACACAGGCGAGCACCATCACCACCACCCCGTACGCGGTGGCGGTCGGCCGCAGCCCGACCTGCACCACGGCCACCCCCGCGGCCACCGCCGGAAGGCTGAAGCCCAGGTAGGACACCACGTACAGGCTGGAGAGCAGCCGGGCCCGCTGGTCGGGTCCGGCGAGCGGCCCGACGGTCTGGAAGGCGCCCAGGAAGCCGGTGCCGAAGCCGTAGCCGGCGACCACCGTGCCCGCGAAGAACAGCACGGTGGAGGTGGTGGCGAGCGCGCCCAGGGTGGCGCCGACACCGGCGAAGAAGGCCAGGAACCCCTGGGTCATGGTCCGCCGGGGCAGCCGGTTGCGCCGCAGCAGCGCACCCACCGCCCCGGCCCCGGTCAGGGTGAAGATGACCAGGCCGCCGATCAGATGGTTGGACAGGTGCAGGATCCCCACCGCGATCGAGGGGCCCAGCGACATGTACAGCCCGCCGAGCGCCCAGACCGCGAACAGGCACGGCACCACGATCAGGAAGAGCGGGCGGGCCTCCCGGGGGATCCCCAGCCGGGGCGCCAGCGAGGCCAGCGCACCGGGCCGCATGGGAGAGGTCTCCGGGACGGCCGGCACCACCAGCAGCGCCGCCGCGGCGAACAGCGCCAGCAGCAGGGCGTACACCAGGACCCTGGGCCGGGGGACGTACTCGACCAGCACCCCGGCGCCCAGCGCCCCCAGCGCCAGCCCGACGATCGGGGCGGAGCTGTTGACCAGCGACCCCAGCCGGGGCCGCTCCGGCGGCTGCAGGTCGAGGATCGCCGCGCTGGTCGCCCCGGTGGCGACACCGGTGGCGACGCCCTGGACCGCCCGCGCGGCCAGCAGCCAGCCCACTCCGTCGGCGCCGATGAACAGCGCCATGGCGGCGACCTCGACCACCAGCGCCCCGCCCAGCGCCCAGCGGCGGCCGATGTGGTCGGAGATCCCGCCGGCCACCAGCAGCGCTGCCAGCAGCGCGATGGCGTACATGGCGAAGACCCAGGTCAGGGTGATCGGGGAGAACCCCCACGCCGCCTGGTAGACCACATAGAGCGGCGACGGGGCGCTGGAGGCGAACAGCAGCAGGCCCTGGACGGCGGCGACCAGCCAGAAGGCGGCGCTGCGCGGCAGCACGGGCAGCGTACGGGGGCGTCGGGGGGTTGCGCTCATACGGTCAGGCCACCGCCTGCCCGCCGTCGCCGGCCGGGCCGCCACCGGTCAGTGCGGTGGCGAAGCGGGTGCGCAGCTCCCGCTTGAGCACCTTGCCGGTGGGGCCGGTCGGGAAGTCGTCCTCGGTCGCGGCCACGAAGACCGCCGCGAGGGTGGTCAGCCCGGCCGCCGCCAGCTGCTGGTTCACCGTGTCCAGCAGCTCCTTGGGGTCCGCTGTGGCGGCGTCCTGCTGGAGCCTCAGCACCGCCACCGGCAGCTGTCCGTCGCCCAGCGGGCCGGGCACCCCGATCACCGAGCAGTCCTGGACGAGCTGGTCGCAGTCGGCGATCAGCACCTCCTCCAGCGGCATGCTGTACACCGGCCCGTCCGCGGTCCGGATCACGTCCACGGTGCGGTCGAGGTGGTAGAAGCGCCCGTCGGGCTCCCTGCGCGCCACATCGCCGGTGAGCCAGTAGCCGGACAGTTCGAAGCTCCGGGTCAGCTCTGGGTCGTTCCAGTAGCCGGGGGTGCGGGTCGGGGTCAGCACGGCGAGGTTGCCGGCCGTGCCGTCCGGGACCTCCCGGCCCTCGTCGTCCAGTACCGCGGCCCGTTCCACCACCTCCACCGGCATCCCGACGCAGCGGTCGTCACGGGGGGTCTCCGGTGTCGTGGCATGGCCGAACAGCGCCATGCCCATCTCGGAGGAGCCGAGGCCGTCGATGAAGCGCGAGCCGGCCAGCACCGTCTGGTCCGCCGCGCCCTCCGGCAGCAGCCAGGGCTGGATCAGCCCGGTCGGCCGTTCGCCCAGCTGCACCAGCCGGCGGATGTGCCCGTAGTGCGCCGAGTCGCCGGTGTTGAACCAGGTGTGCACCCGGGCGGCGGCCTCCACCGGCAGCTCACCCGTCGCCAGCTCGACGAAGGTCCGCGGGAAGGAGGCGACCATGGTCGGCTGGAAGGCCTTCATCACCGGCTCCACCGCGCTGCGCCGCCAGTCGCCCATGGTCAGGGTGGGCAGGCCCAGCAGGATGGTGGTGAGCAGATAGCTGAGCCCGCCGGCGTGGGTGTGCGGCATCAGCGACAGCAGCCGGTCGTAGGGCTCGGCGGGGAAGCGCACCATGCGGGTCTCCTTGCCGACCCAGAACTGGCGGTGCGCGACCATCGTCGACTTGGGCGTGCCGGTGGTGCCCGAGGAGTGGATCAGCGCCACCACGTCCTGAGCGGCGTGCCGGTAGGGGTACTGCTCGGGGAGGGCGCCCGACCCCGGGTCGTGCGCCCGGACCTCCGCGCTGGGGACGATGAACCTCGGCCGGGGCTCGCCGGGCCGGTACGCGGCGCTGATCAGCCGCGGGTCGTCGGCCACCACGCCGACCACCCCGACATGGTCCAGGTAGCGCCTGGCCGTGGCGATCGGCATGGCGTCGTTCACCAGCGCGGGGATGGCGCCGATGGCGGTGAGCGCCAGGAAGTGCAGGATCGGCTGCAGCCCCTCGGCGATGTAGAGCGCGACCGGTTCGCCGGGCCGCACCCCGTTGGCCCAGTACCAGCGGGCGTACTGGTCCCGGAGGGCCTCCAGCTGGTGCAGGCTGTGCCCGCGCAGGGCGACCTGGCCGTGCTGGTCGTTGTGGTGGCTGTAGACCAGCGGCAGATCGAGGTGCGGGTTGTGGTCCAGTGCGTACTGGAGGAAGTTGCCCGCCCCGAGGTCGGGGTCGGTGAGGAACTTCCGGCGCACCGACAGGGGCGCTATGGGGCTGGCTTCACTCACTGCGGCTCCTCGTGCTGGATACGGTCTCCGACGCCCCGGCGTGTGCTCGCCACCACTCCTGGCCCTCCTCACCGAGGGTCTGGACCGGGTCGTAGTACTCATGGGTCTTCGCCAGCGCGTACGGGTCGTCGCGCTCCAGCGAGGTCAGGTAGTTCTTGGTCCAGTAGGAGATGCCGCGCTCGCGGTCGTAGTGGTCGACCTGGTGGACCCAGCGCTTGCCGACGTAGGGCACGTCGCAGACCAGCCGCGGGGTGGCGAAGCCCGGCAGGTACCCCATGACCGCCTGCTGCAGCGCCTGGGCCTCCCACAGGGCGAGCCGCCAGTGCTCGGCGCCCGGGATCATGTCGCAGAGGTAGAAGTAGTAGGGCATCACCCCGGCCCCGTCGAGCAGCGCGAAGCAGAGGTCCAGCAGCGCCTCGGGGGTGTCGTTGACCCCGCGCATCAGCACGCCCTGGTTGCGGACGTCGCGCACCCCCAGGTCGAGCATGGTCCGGGCGGCCTCCGCGTTGAGCGGCGTCACCTGCTGCGCGGAGTTGACATGGGTGTGCACGGCCAGGTTCACCCCGCGCTTGCGGGCCGTCCCGGCCAGCCGCGACATGCAGCGGCGCGCCTCGTCGGTGAGCCAGTGCTGCGGGAGGTCCATCAGCGCCTTGGAGGCCAGCCGGATGTCCCGGACATGGTCGATCTCCAGCAGGCCGGCCACGAAGGACTCCAGCCGCGGCCAGGGCACATTGGCCACGTCCCCGCCGGACACCACCACGTCGCGGACGCCCGGGGTGCGGCGCAGATAGTCCAGCATCGCCTCGTGCCGGTCGTACTGCGGCACCGAGAACTTGAGCTTGGGCACCTGGGGGGTGGAGACGCCCACCAGGTCCATACGGGTGCAGTGCCCGCAGTACTGGGGGCAGGTGGACACCAACTCGGCCAGCACCTTGGTGGGGTAACGGTGCGTCAGGCCCTCCACCACCCACATCTCCGCCTCGTGCAGGGAGTCCCGGGAGGCGTGCGGATGCGAGGGCCACTCGGTCTCGCGGTCGGAGAAGACCGGCAGCATGTGCCGCCGCACCGGGTCCGCGTACATCGCCTCGGCGCTCGGGACGGCGTCCGGCACCATCATGCCGAGCACATAGGGCGGCAGGAGCAGGGACATCGTGGCGCGCTCCGCCTGGTCCCGCTCGACGTCGCGGTAGAAGTCCTCCGACAGCAGGCCCTGGTAGGCCGCCCTGAGCTGCCGGACGTTCTTGACGCAGTGCGCGCGCTGCCACTGCGGGTCGCGCCACTGCTGCTCGGTCACCTCCCGCCAGCCCGGGATCCTTCTCCAGTCGGGCTCGACGAGGGCGCTGTAACGGTACGAATAGGGCTGCTGCTGTAACACGATCCCCCCGGAATCCATGGGTGGTCAGCGCTCGAGGGCAGGCCGGGACGCAGGCATGGCGAACCGGGCCGTGCCTGTGCCGGAGAACTACCGCTGCGAAGTGAGCCGCCTGCTCAGTGCAGGCGGGGATGGACCGGGTGACGGCTCAGGTGCGGCCCGCCGTCGCTTCCGGTCTGCGTCGACTCAATCGATCCCCCGAGTGCTGAAACGCTCAGTCCGTGCGACAACGATCCTTACCCGGCGGACAACAGCCATCAAGCACGATCCGCGAATCGTGCCATAAGCCGGACGAATCACCGCAGGTCGACCGGGCCACGGCGGCCCGCCCTGCCATGTGGTGTACATACGGTGTTCGCACCGCACCCCCGGCGGACCCTCGCCGGGTGCCCGCGACGATACGCCCGGGGCGGCCGTGAGCACCCCTTCCGGGACAAGAGATCAGGGCCCGGGGGCGCCCCGGACCCACCCCTCCTCATATGATCGACAGTGAATGCGTCATCCTTGTGACTGATCGCACTGTTTCTCCGTCGTGCATGATGGGGAGCCGGACAGACCCGGCCGAACAGGAGGAAGCTCGTGGACGATGTTCTGCGGCGCGCCCCGCTCTTCGCGGCACTCGACGACGAGCAGTCGGCGGAGCTGCGCGCCTCGATGACCGAGGTGACCCTCGCGCGCGGCGAATCGCTCTTCCACGAGGGCGACCCGGGCGACCGCCTCTACGTGGTGGTCGAGGGCAAGATCAAGCTGCACCGGGCCTCCCCCGACGGCCGCGAGAACATGCTCGCCGTCCTCGGCCCCAGCGAGATGATCGGTGAGCTCTCCCTCTTCGACCCGGGCCCGCGCACGGCGACCGCCACCGCGCTGACCGAGGTCAAGATGCTGGGCCTGGGCCACGGGGACCTGCAGCCCTGGCTGCACGCCCGTCCCGAGGTCGCCATGTCGCTGCTGCGGGCCATCGCCCGCCGGCTGCGCAGGACCAACGACAACATGTCGGACCTGGTCTTCTCCGACGTCCCCGGCCGCGTCGCCAAGGCCCTGCTGGACCTCTCCCGGCGCTTCGGGGTGCAGTCCGAGGAAGGCATCCACGTGGTGCACGACCTCACCCAGGAGGAGCTGGCCCAGCTGGTCGGCGCCTCCCGGGAGACGGTCAACAAGGCCCTCGCCGACTTCGCCGGCCGCGGCTGGCTGCGGCTGGAGGCCCGCGCGGTGATCCTGCTGGACGTCGAGCGTCTGGCCCGCCGCTCCCGCTGACCCGCGACCGCCCCGGTCGGACGACGGCCCCAGGCCTCCCGGCGCGCAGCCGCAGGGAGGCCCGGGGCCCGGCGCGGGGCGTGGTGAGGCCCGCCCGGCTAGATCAGGCCGTGCTCGTCCAGATAGTCCAGCTGCGCCCGCACCGACAGCTCGGCCGCCGGCCACAGCGCCCGGTCCACGTCGGCGTAGACATGCGCCACCACCGCCGCCGGGGTGCGGTAACCGGCCTCCACCGCGGTCTCCACCTGCGCCAGCCGGTTCGCCCGGTGCGCCATGTAGTACTCCACGGCCCCCAGCGCGTCACCCAGCACCGGCCCGTGGCCCGGCAGCACCCTCGTCACCCCGTGCTCGGAGGCCAGGTCGCGCAGCCTGCGCAGCGAGTCCAGATAGTCGCCCAGGCGGCCGTCCGGATGGGCGACCATGGTGGTGCCCCGGCCCAGCACGGTGTCACCGGTGAGCACCGCGCCGTCGGCGGGCAGATGGAAGCAGAGCGAGTCCGAGGTGTGGCCAGGGGTGCCCACCACCCGCAGGTCCAGCCCGCCGGTGGTGATCGTGTCGCCGTGCCGCAGCCCCTCGCCGCCCAGCCGCTGCGCCGGATCCAGCGCCCGCACCGCGGAGCCGGTCAGCTCCGCGAACCGGGCGGCGCCCTCGGCGTGGTCGGCATGGCCGTGGGTGAGCAGGGTGAGGGCGATCCGCTGGCCGCGCTCCTCGGCGGTGCGCACCACGGCCCGCAGATGCCCCTCGTCGAGCGGGCCCGGGTCGATCACCACCGCCAGGCCGGAGCCCGGCTCCGAGACGATCCAGGTGTTGGTGCCGTCCAGCGTCATCGGGGACGGGTTGGGCGCAAGGACGCAGACCGCCCGGTCCGTCGCCGGGCCGCCCACCCCGGCCCGCGGGGCGCCGGGGATCAGGCCGGTCATCGGGCACCGTCCGCGGCCGCGGGGAAGACGCCGTCCAGCGTCAGCCGTTCGTACCCGGGCCAGCGCACCGTCACCCGGTCCCCGTCCACCCGGATCCGGGCCATCACGGGTGCCAGGGTGCGGGTTGCCGCGGCCTCCAGTACGGTCCGCGGGCTGGTCAGCGGGGCGAGTTCACGCAGCACGGTGATGGTCGGCGGCAGCATGCCCAGCTGCCCGGCCTCGAACCCCCGGACCGCCTCCGACGGCTCCGTCCAGGTCACCCGGTCGGCCTCCCCGGTGGAGTCCGCCGCCCGCTGGCCGCCCGGCAGCACCGCGGCGAAGAACCAGGTGTCATAGCGGCGCTCCTCGAACTCCGGGGTGATCCAGCGCGCCCAGGCGCCCAGCAGGTCGCTGCGCAGCACCAGCCCGCGCCGGGCCAGGAACTCGGCGAAGGAGAGCCGGTGGGCCTCCAGATCGGCCCGGTCCTGCTGCCACCCGGGCCCGGAGGTGTCGGCGACGACCGACTCCCCGTCCGGTCCGGCCAGCAGCACCCCGGACTCCTCGAAGGTCTCACGCACCGCGGCGCAGACCACCGCCTGGGCCGACGCCCGGTCGGTGCCCAGCCGCAGCGCCCACTCCTCGGGCGGCGGTCCGGCCCAGCCGATCCGCCCCTCGCCGTCACGCGGGTCCACGGCGCCGCCGGGGAAGGCGTACATCCCGGCGGCGAACGCCATGGTGGTGCGGCGCCGCAGCAGATAGGCCTGCAGGCCGCCGCCGGTCTCCCGCAGCAGCACCACGGTGGCCGCCCGGCGCGCCGCCACCGGTTGGAGCTCCCCCGCCGCCAGTGCCCTGATCCGGTCCGGCCAGGACGGCGGCATCGCCATGTGCTGATCACCCATGGGGCGGATGCTACGGCCCCGCGCCCGGAAAGCGAACGGGTCGCCCTCCGGGAGGCGGGGCCGGGGCGGTCCGTACGGCGGCTCAGCCTGCCGAGACGCGGACCTGGATCTCCACCTCGACCGGGGCGTCCAGCGGCAGCACCGCCACCCCGACCGCGCTGCGGGCGTGCACTCCCGCGTCGCCGAACACCTCGCCGAACAGTTCGCTGGCGCCGTTGACCACACCGGGCTGACCGGTGAAGTCCGGAGCGGAGGCGACAAAGCCGACCACCTTGACGACCTGCTCGACCCGGTCGAGGTCGCCGATCACCGACTTGACGGCGGCCAGCGCGTTCAGGGCGCAGACACGGGCCAGCGCCTTGGCCTCCTCGGCGGTGACCTCGCCGCCCACCTTGCCGGTGACGGCCATCCTGCCGTCGGCCATCGGCAGCTGGCCCGAGGTGAGGACCAGGTCGCCGGAGCGCACCGCGGGCACATAGGCCGCCAGCGGCGGGACGACCTCGGGCAGGGTCAGCCCCAGCTCGGCCAGCCGGCTCTCCACCTTGCTCATGCCTGCTTCTCCCGCTTGAGGTAGGCCACCAGCTGCTCGGGGTTGTTGGGCCCGGGCACGACCTGCACCAGCTCCCAGCCGTCCTCGCCCCAGGTGTCCAGGATCTGCTTGGTCGCATGCACCAGCAGCGGCACGGTCACGTATTCCCACTTGGTCATGGGGCGACTCTAACGGCTGACGGATCCGCTTCCGCGGGCATCCTGGCCGCCGCTGTGAGGTCCGACACAAAAGGCTGCAAATCCCCCCTGGCTCCGGGGGCTTCCCCGCATCCGCGCGGTCCGGTGGTTACGCTCGCGGCGTGGGCCCTCCCCCGTTCGGGCAGGCCCTCCACGGCAGGACGATCGGATCGAGCAGGGCGGGATGAGGTCGAGCATGGCGCGCACCCAGGAGGGGGGATCGGACTGGGAGGGGGTCCGGCTGCACGTGGTCAGCGGCAAGGGCGGGACCGGCAAAACCACCGTCGCCGCGGCGCTGGCGCTGGCCCTGGCCGCAGAGGGCCGCCGCACCCTGCTGATCGAGGTCGAGGGGCGGCAGGGCATCGCCGAGCTCTTCGGCATCGCCGCGCTCCCCTACGAGGAGCGGAAGATCGCCTCGGTCTCCCCGGCCCGGCTGGGACTGCCCGGCACCGGCACCGGCGAGGTGTTCGCGCTCGCCATCGACCCGGAGCAGGCGCTGCTGGAGTACCTCGACATGTTCTACAAGCTCGGCCGCGCCGGGAAGGCGCTGAAGAAGCTGGGCGCCATCGACTTCGCCACCACCATCGCCCCCGGACTGCGCGATGTGCTGCTCACCGGCAAGGCCTGCGAGGCCGCCCGGCGCAAGGGCCCGGACGGCCGCCGCGCCTATGACGCCGTGGTGATGGACGCCCCGCCGACCGGCCGCATCACCCGCTTCCTCAACGTCAACACCGAGGTGGCGGGGCTGGCCCGGTTCGGGCCGATATACAACCAGGCCCAGGCGGTGATGCGGGTCATCAGGTCCGCCGAGACCGCCGTCCACCTGGTCACCCTGCTGGAGGAGATGCCGGTGCAGGAGACCGTGGACGGGGTCGCGGAGCTGCGCGAGGCCGGACTGCCGGTGGGCGGCATCGTGATCGACATGGTCCGTCCGCCGCTGCTGGACGAGGCCGCGGTGCGGGCCGCCGACGGCGACCACCGCGAGGAGGTCGCCAGGGCGCTGGTCGACGCCGGGCTGTCCGGGCGCTCCCGCAGCGCCCAGGCCGTCCGCACCCATGTGGAACCGCTGCTGGACCCGCTGCTGGAGCAGGCCAGGGAACACGCGGAACGGGTGCTGCTGGAACGTGAGCAGCGGGCCGAGCTGGCGCGGCTGGGCCTGCCCTCGTACCAACTGCCGCTGCTGGGCGAGGGCGTGGACCTCGGCGGTCTGTACCGGCTGGCGGCCGAGCTGAAGAGTCAGGGGGCGGCATGACCGGGAAGACCGGGGCGACGGCGGCGGAGCGGGCGGAGCCACAGACCGCTCTGGACGTCGACGCGCTCCTCGACGACCGGGAGACGCGGATCATCGTCTGCTGCGGCTCCGGCGGCGTCGGCAAGACCACCACCGCGGCGGCTCTCGGGGTGCGCGCGGCCGAACGCGGCCGGCGCGTGGTGGTGCTCACCATCGACCCGGCGCGGCGGCTGGCCCAGTCCATGGGCCTGTCCGAACTGGACAACACCCCCCGGCCGGTGAAGGGCGTCGCGGCCGCCAACGGCGGTGAGCTCTGCGCCATGATGCTCGACATGAAGCGGACGTTCGACGAGATCGTCATCGCCCACTCCGATCCGGAGCGCGCCCGCACCATCCTGGAGAACCCCTTCTACCAGTCCCTGTCGGCCGGCTTCGCCGGGACGCAGGAGTACATGGCGATGGAGAAGCTGGGCCAGCTCCGGGCCCGCGACGAGTGGGACCTGATCGTCGTGGACACCCCGCCCAGCCGCTCCGCGCTGGACTTCCTGGACGCCCCCAACCGCCTGGGGTCGTTCCTGGACGGCCGGTTCATCAGGGTGCTGATGGCGCCGGCCAAGGTCGGCGGGCGCGGCGCGATGAAGTTCCTGGGCGCCGGGATGGGCCTGGTCACCGGGGTCCTCAACAAGGTGATCGGCGCCCATGTGCTGACGGATGTGCAGACCTTCGTGGCGGCGCTGGACTCCATGTTCGGCGGCTTCCGGGAGCGCGCTGACCGCACCTACCGGCTGCTGCAGGCGCCGGGCACCGCCTTCCTGGTGGTGGCCGCTCCGGAGCGCGACGCGCTGCGGGAGGCGGCGTACTTCGTGGACCGGCTGGCCGCCGACCGGATGCCGCTGGCCGGGCTGGTCCTCAACCGGGTGCACACCACCGGGGCCCCGCAGCTCACCGCGGAACGGGCGCTGGCCGGCGCGGAGACCCTGGAGGAGAACGGCATCGGCGACGGGACGAGCGCGGCCGCGGGCGCCTCCGGGGGAAGCACCGCCGCCGAGGCCGTGGCCGCCGGTCTGCTGCGACTGCACGCCGAGCGGATGCAGGTGATCGCGCGTGAGCGGCGCACCCGTGACCGCTTTGTCTCGGTCTATCCGGACGTCCCCATCACCGAGGTCCCCGCCCTGCCCGGAGACGTCCACGACCTGGACGGACTCCGGGAGATCGGCGCGCGTCTGAACTCCACCCCGGCCTGAGGGGGGCGGGGCCCACCCGTCGGGTGGGCCCTAACCTGCCTGTGCGTAGTCCGGAGCGCCGACGCCCACGGACTGCTCGTACTCGGTCCGCGCGGTCTCCAGCAGCCTGCGCCACGAGGTGACCGTGGGCCGCCGCCGCAGCAGCGCACGGCGCTCCCGCTCTGTCATTCCACCCCACACGCCGAACTCGACGCGATTGTCGAGGGCGTCCGCCAGGCACTCGGTGCGCACCGGGCATCCGCTGCACACGGCCTTGGCGCGGTTCTGCGCCGCCCCCTGGACGAAGAGTTCGTCCGGATCACTCGTGCGGCAGGCTGCCTGCGCACTCCAGTCGTCAACCCAGCTCATGCTGGCGCCGTCCTCTCCCGAATCGAGGCTCCCCCACGGCGGCAACGGCATATTCACCGCTGCCAGTTGAGGACGTTACGGAAGAACGGCAGGTTGCAACAGCCCCTCGGGGCCCAATCTCGAATGGCCCGAACGGACTATGGGTGCCTGGGAGGTCACTCGCCGGAGTGACCGCAGCCTGGAGGCCTCCTGGGGCGCCGACGGGAGGCTTCGGGGACCTCCGCCCGGCAACTACTCCTGGCATATGTTGCGATCCGGACAGATCTCATCACCCACAAGAGTGAGTGCTGAGGGGTCGCTGAAGTTGTCGCAACCTTGTGACAGCGTAAGCGAACATATGCCCAGCTGTCCGCGATTCCCAGGACGTAGTCTGTCCCCCATGGCACAGAAGCGCTCGGGATCTCCCCTGGACAAGGCCAAGCTCGCCGTGTACTTCGCCGGCGCGAGCGTCCTGGCCGGCGTCCTCGCCGCCGGACTGGCCCTGCCTGCGGCAGGCGCACTCGGACTCACCGCCAAGAACACCGCGGAGAGCTTCAACAGCCTCCCGGCGAACTTCGAGGCGCCCACCCTCTCCCAGGCCTCGTACATCTACGACGCCAAGGGCGGCCTGATCGCCAAGGTCTACGACCGCGACCGCACCATCGTGAAGTTCGACGACATCGCCCCGGTGATGCGCCAGGCCCAGGTGGACATCGAGGACGCCCGCTTCTACCAGCACGGCGCGATCGACCTCAAGGGTGTGCTCCGCGCCGCCACCAAGAACGCGGAGTCCGGAAGCACCGAGGGTGCCTCCACCCTCACCCAGCAGTATGTGAAGAACGTCTTCGTCGAGGAGGCCGGCGACGACCAGAAGAAGTTCCTGGAGGCCACCCGGCAGACCGCGGGCCGCAAGATCCAGGAGCTGAAGTACGCGATCACGGTCGAGGAGAAGCTCTCCAAGGACCAGATCCTCACCAACTACCTCAACATCACCTTCTTCGGGAACGGCGCCTACGGCATCGAGGCGGCCTCCAACCGCTACTTCAGCAAGCACGCCAAGGACCTCACCCTCCCCGAGGCGGCGATGCTGGCCGGCCTGGTGCAGAACCCCTCCGCGTACGACCCCACGCTCCACCCGCAGGCCGCCAAGGAGCGCCGTGACACGGTGATCCAGCGGATGGCCTCGCTCAAGCACATCACCGAGGCCCAGGCCCAGCAGGCCATCGCCACACCGCTGAAGCTCAAGTTCTCGCCCCAGCAGAACGGCTGCATCACCGCCAAGCGGGGCGAGGGCTTCTTCTGCGACTACGTACGCAACGTGATCAAGACCAACCCGGCCTTCGGCAAGACCAAGGCGGACCGCGTCAAGCTGCTCTCCCGCGGCGGCCTGAAGATCTACACCACCCTGGACCCCGCGGTGCAGGCCGCGGCGAGCTCCGCGATCACCGGCAGGGTCCACGCCAGCGACTCGGTCGCCTCGGCGATCACCATGATCAAGCCGGGCACCGGGCGGATCCTCGCCATGGCGCAGAGCCGCCCCTACGGCCTGAGCGCCAAGCAGCACCAGACCCAGGTGAACTTCAGCGTCGGCAACGACCTCGGCAGCGGCGGCGGCCAGCCGGTCGGCTCGACCTTCAAGCCGGTCACCGCGGCGGCGGCGATCGAGGGCGGTACGCCGCCGACGCAGGTTTTCCCGTCGCCCAACAAGATGGTCTACCCCACCATGTCCACCTGCAACGGACAGTGGGTGCAGAACGGCGACAGCACCCGGAACGAGAGCGCCAGCGAAAAGGGCCCCTACTCGATGCAGGAGGCCATGAACAAGTCGGTCAACACCTACTTCGTCCAGCTGGAGCAGAAGATCGGCCTCTGCCCGGTGGCGAACATGGCCGGCAAGCTGGGGCTGGGCACCCAGGCGAACGGCGACAAGCTGCAGCAGCTGGCGTCCATGACCCTGGGCGTCCTCAACTACTCGCCGCTTCAGATGGCCGACGCCTACGCCACCTTCGCCGCCCGCGGCACCCACTGCGACCCCGTCGCCATCACCGCGGTCACCTACGGCACCAAGCGGCTGACGGTCCCCAAGGCCAACTGCCAGCAGGTGATGACGGAGAAGACCGCCGACACCATCAACACCCTGCTGCTGGGCGTGACCCAGGACGGTACCGGCACCAAGGCCGGCCTCACCGACCGCGACAGCGCGGGCAAGACCGGTACCACCGACGCTGCGGGCTTCACCGGCCCGATGAACGCCTGGTTCACCGGCTACACCCCGGACATCGCCGCCTCGGTCTGGCTGGGCGACCCCAACCAGGGCCACACCATGCTCGACATCACCATCGGCGGCCGCTACTACCCGCAGGTCTTCGGCGCCGACGGTCCCGGTCCGATCTGGAAGGCGGCCGTCTCGCAGGCCCTCAGCGGAACCGCGCCGAGCTCCTTCAACCGTGTCTTCATCCCCGTGCCCAAGCCGCCGGAGGACAAGAACAAGGACAAGAACGGCAAGAACAAGGGCGGCCAGGCCACCGCCGGCCAGATCGCCGGCGCCACCAACGGCGGCATCACCCTGCCGCCGGGCTTCATCGGCGGCAACACCGGCGGCCACACCGGCCGCGCCGGAGGCAACACCACCGGCGCCACCACCGGCCCCTGATCGCAGGGCCCGCCCCACACGGCGAGGGGGCACCCCGGTTCTCCGGGGTGCCCCCTCCCTGTTGTACGGGACCGACCAGCCGTCAGCCGCTGAGGGCCTGCTTCACCGCGGCGGCCACCCGGCCGCCCTCGGCGCGGCCGGCGACCCTGGGGTTCACCAGCTTCATCACCGCGCCCATCGCCCGGGGTCCCTCGGCGCCGCCCGCCGCGGCCTCCTTCACCGCCTCCGCCACGATCGCGGCCAGCTCCTCGTCGCCCAGCTGCTGCGGCAGATAACCCGCCAGGACCTCGCCCTCGGCGCGCTCCCGCGCGGCCGAGTCGGCGCGTCCGGCGTCGGCGAAGGCCTCGGCGGCCTCACGCCGCTTCTTCGCCTCACGGGTGATCACCTTGAGCACCTCGTCGTCCGAGAGCTCCCGGGCCTCCGTACCGGCCACCTCGGCGTTGGTGATCGCGGTCAGGGTGAGCCGGATCGTCGCGGAGCGGAGCTCGTCCCGGGCCCTGATGGCAGAGGTGAGGTCCTCCTGCAGCTGCTTCTTGAGCGTCATGCCCCACATTGTGCCTGCACCGGGCCGGTGCCGCCCCGTATTAAGGCCGCGCTGCGCAACCCCGCACGGCTGTCGGGCGTCGTACTCCGCGAATACGTCGGACCATCAGATGTTCTGAAACGGAGCACCCATGAGATCCGGGTACACCGGCATCCGCCGCATGGCCGCCGCGCTGACCACCGCCGCCGCGCTGCTGGCCGCGGTCCCGGCCACGTCGGCTCAGGCCGCCACCGGACCGTCCGGCATCAGCGCCCGGGGGGCCGTCCTGATCGACGCCTCCACCGGCAAGGCGCTCTGGGGCAAGGGCGCCGACACCAGCAGGCCGATGGCCAGCACCACCAAGATCATGACGGCCACGGTGGTGATGACCACCAAGGGCCTCAACCTGGACCGCAAGATCACCATCAAGAAGGAGTACCGCAGCTACGTCGCAGCCAAGGGCGCCTCCAGCGCCGATCTGCGCACCGGAGACAAGCTCACCGTCCGCCAGCTGCTCTACGCGATGCTGCTGCCGTCCGGCTGCGACGCCGCGTACGCCCTGGCCGACAACTTCGGCACCGGCAAGACCATGGCCGCGCGCACCGCCAACTTCATCTCCAAGATGAACGCCAAGGCCAAGGCACTGGGCCTCAAGGGCACCCACTTCGACTCCTTCGACGGGATATCGCCCAAGGGGCAGAACTACACCACCCCGCGGTCGCTGGCCCTGCTCACCCGCTTCGCCCTGCACAGCGGCAACATCCGCACCATCGTCGCCACCACCAAGACCCGCCAGAAGGCCACCAACGGCCGCATCTACACCTGGTACAACACCAACAAGCTGCTCGGTGCCTACAAGGGCGCCACCGGGGTGAAGACCGGCACCAGCACCCCCTCGGGCCCCTGCCTGGTCTTCGCCGCCACCCGCAACGGCCGCCCGGTGATCGGCGTCCTGCTCTACGACAGCAACCGCTTCACCGATGCGGCCAAGATCCTCAACTGGACCTACGGCGTGAAGGCGTCGGCCAACAGCACCTTCGTGCCGCGCCGTCTGCCCGCCGGCGTGCCGACCGACTGATCACCGGACCGATCACCGGACCCGCCGGACTGATCCGCCGTCCGGAGCCCTGAGCCCGGAGTGCCGAGGGCGGCTCCCACCCTGAGTGGGACCCGCCCTCGGCCGTCAGTGCCCCTCGATCATGTACCGCCACGGGCCGTCTGCAACCATGGACCGATGCGACCGCTGTACGCCGTACCCCTGGGAATCGCCGCCACCGGCGCCGCCTGCTTCGCCTACGCCGCCGGGTACGAGGTACGGGCCTTCCGCCTCCGCCGGATCGAGGTCCCGGTGCTGCCGCGCGGCTCCCGCCCCCTGCGGGTGCTCCAGGTCTCGGACATCCACATGGTCTCCGGCCAGCGCCGCAAACAGCGCTGGCTGCAGGGCCTCGCCTCGCTCCGCCCCGACCTGGTGGTCAACACCGGCGACAACCTCTCCGACCCGGAGGCCGTACCCGAGGCCCTGGACGCCCTCGGCCCGCTGCTGGAGTTCCCGGGGGCGTATGTCTTCGGCTCCAACGACTACTACGGACCCGTCGCCAAGAACCCGCTGCGCTACATCGGCGCCCGGCTCTCCGGGGACCACGGCCTGAACGCCGCCGACGGCAGCGCCCGCCGCGGGGTCACCGGCGCCATCCACAACCCCTGGCAGCAGCTCCGGGACGGCTTCGACTCGGCGGGCTGGCTCAACCTCACCAACACCCGCGGCCGGCTCAGGATCCAGGACCTGGAGATCGCCTTCACCGGCCTGGACGACCCCCACATCCGCCGCGACCGCTACAACAAGGTCGCCGGCGGCCCCGACACCTCCGCCGACCTCGCCCTGGCCGTGGTGCACGCGCCGTACCTGCGTGTCCTGGACGCCTTCGCCGCCGACGGCTATCCCCTGGTCCTGGCGGGGCACACCCACGGCGGCCAGGTCTGCGTCCCCTTCTACGGCGCCCTGGTCACCAACTGCGACATCGACCCCGACCGGGTCAAGGGCCTCTCCACCCACACCGCCGGGGGCCGCACCTCCTACCTGCACGTCTCCGCGGGCTGCGGCACCAACCGCTACACCCCGTTCCGCTTCGCCTGCCCCCCGGAGGCCACCCTGCTCACCCTGGTCCCCCGCCCCTGACCAGCACGTCGGCCCCCGCCGCACCGCTTCGAAAGCGGATTTCGTCTCCCGCCACGGGTCCGGTAGAGTACTACTCGTCGCGCCGGAGACGGTGCGACACCGGGGTGTAGCGCAGCTTGGCAGCGCGCTTCGTTCGGGACGAAGAGGCCGTGGGTTCAAATCCCGCCACCCCGACCCAGGAAAGTGCAGTTCAGGGCCGGTGTTCTCGCGAGAGAGCACCGGCCCTGACTCGTTTCAGGGGCGCTGGGGGCCGGCCCGGGGGCTGATCATGGAATCCGGCTGCCCCCCGAGGCCCCGGTGCGGCCCGTCAGCAGCGCGTCCAGCGCGGCGACCGGTGAGCGTGGCGAGAGCCGGCGGCGCTCCTCCAAGGACTCCTCCCATACCTCGGTCAGCCCGTCCAGCGGCCAGCGCCGCACCGCGCGGTGATGTGCGAGCACCGCGCCTGCACCGATCCGTCCTCATGGCCCAAGCGGTCGTCCATCAGCTGCGGGGGTGCCCCCACCTCCCGCATCAGGGTCTTTCTCCGTTCGCTGTGCCGCGCGGATGGCGCGACAGAAGAAACGGATGCTGCGACCACCTGGCGAGCCGGATCCGGGTGTTGGTGGTGCGGCCGGTGGGTGGCAGGCCGCGCGCGGGTGCGTTTCGACCTGGTGGTCGGCGGTGGCGCGGCGCATGAGATTTGGGGGTTGGTGGGGGCCGGGTTCGCCCCGAGGCTCGGAACATCAGCCCGCCGCGGGCGGTGGTGGGTGAACCGGACCAGGAGGTCTGCATGTGGCAGCGGATGTGCATCGTCGTGGCGTTGGCAGGGATCGTGGGCGGGCTTGTGGCGCTGGGCTGCTCGCTCCTGCAGGCGTCGGCCGCGCTGCAGGGGGTCATGGTGGCGGCCGGGAGGGTGTGGGCCGGTCCGGCGCTACGTGGAGGAACGGCGCAAGGACGCCTGCGGCGCGCGGGTACACGCCGACGCCGGTGAGGTCGACGGGGGCAGCAGTGGGGGCCGGTTTGGAGGCATCCGAACTGCAACCGGCGCTGAGCCTCGGTCGTCCCTCGCCGTGGGTTGACGGAGGGCCAGCCACAGAACAGACAGTCGTAGCCGGTGCGTGAGGACGCGTAGCACATGGAACACCCCCCGACCATCCGGTCGGGGGGTGTTCCGCAGCGGTGTTCGAAGGACCGTCCTACCGATTTTCGGCTTCGGTCTTGAGCTGGTGCAGCCAGTCGGTGAGGGACTGCTCCAGGGCCAGCCGCAACGGGTCGGGCTGGGCCTCGACCACGGCGCCGCTCCAGGACTCCTCGGTGTGGATGGTCACGCCGCCGTCGTGCTCTTCGAAGGTCCAGACGTGGATGCCGTCGATGCCGTTGGCGGGTCCGCCCCAGGCGATGCGCTCGCCGTGGACGACCTGGAAGAGGGTGGAGGTGATGTCGAGGCCGTGGGTGAGCCAGCGGAAACTCGCTCCGGGGGCGAGGGGGCCGGCGAACTCGACCCGCTCGACGTTGGTGTTCCACCGGGCCCACCCCGCGATGTCGGAGTGCAGGTCCCAGACGACGGCCAGGGGGGCGTTGACGGTGGTGGAGACCCGCACGATCACGGGGGCGTTCTCGTCGACGGCGGTGATCGCGGCCGGCTGGGTCTGCGGGGCGTCGGTGGCAGTGGTGGCGTCGGCGTTCATGGTGGTGTCCTCCGGGCTTGCGAACGGGTAACGGGTCAGCGGGAGTTGGGGTGCGTGGGTGGGTTTCAGAGGGTCCTGCGGGTAGCCGTCTCCTGCGTGGATCGGCCGCGGCGGGGGGCGATGAGGGCCGCGAGGAGGGCTGCGGCGGCGGCGATCGCTGTGCCGGCGAGGAAAGCTGCCTGGTAGCCGCTGTTGATGGAGGCCAGGGTGGGGCTGGTTCCGGTGTGGCGGGTGGCGACGGCGCTCAGCAGGGCGAGCCCGAGGGCTCCGCCGATCTGCTGGGTGGTGTTGATCAGGCCTCCGGCCAGGCCGGCGTCGGCCGGGGCGACCTTTTCGGCGGCGGTGATGTTGACGCTGACGAAGGACAGGCCCAGGCCTGCTCCGACCAGGAGCGAGGGGCCCAGGATGTCGCCGGCGAAGCTGCCGTGGACAGCGGCGGTGGAGAACCAGCCGAGGCCGGTGGCGAGCAGGAGCGGACCTGTGACCATGAGGGTTTTGGTGCTGGTGCGGGCTGCGAGCTGTGGTGCCAGCGTGGCTGCCGTAATGATCATCAGCGCGAGGGGGAGCTGGCTGAGTCCGGCCTTGAGTGGCGTGTAGTGCAGGATCTGCTGCAGGTACAGGGAGAGGAAGAAGAACAGTCCAACCGTGGCCGCGCCGACCGCCGCCATGATGACGTTGGCGGAAGTGACAGTGCGCAGCCGGAAGATCCGCAGCGGCACAAGCGGCTGGGTGACCGCTCGCTCAGTGGCGACGAAGGCCGCGAGCAGGAGTGCGCCGAGGCCGAGTGCGGACAGGACCAGGGGCGAGGTGATCCCCTTGGCGTTGATCTGGGAGAGGCCGTAGACGATCGAGGCCAGTCCCGTGGTGAGGGTGAGGGCGCCGGGGAGGTCGATCCGGCCTCGCGTTCCGGTGCCGGCGGGGACGTAGCGGAGGGTTCCTGCGGTCACCGCTGCCGCGACGGGGAGGTTGACCAGGAAAATCGAGGGCCAACCGAAGGCGCCGGTGAGCACGCCGCCCAAGAGGACGCCCGCCGCACCTCCGCAGCCGGCCACCGCCCCCCACACGCCCAACGCCTTGGACCGCTCCCTGCTGGGGAACAGGGTGGTGACCAGGGACAGGGCGGCCGGTGACATCAGCGCCGCCGCGGCTCCCTGGACGGCACGGGCCGCGATCAGGATGCCCGCGGTGGGGGCGAAGGCGGCGACGGCCGATGCCGTGCCGAATCCGATGAGGCCTGCCAGGAAGGTGGCGCGCCGGCCGCGCAGGTCGGCGATCCGCCCGCCCAGCATGAGCAGGCCGCCGAAGGTCAGCACATAGGCGGTCACTACCCAGGACAGGGAGGAGGCGGCCATGTGCAGGCCGGTGCCGATGTCCGGCAGGGCGATGTTCACGATCGAGGAGTCGAGTACGACCATGAACTGGGCGACCGCGAGCACGCCCAGAGCGACCCAGCGGCGCGGGTACGGCGGGTGCTCCGGTGTGGGCGAGACCTTCTGAACGGTGGGCGAGGCAGGCAGGGTGTGCAGGGCTTCCATGGCTCCGGCTCCTTTCGTGGCTGATGTGCTTGGGCGGCCGTTGGTCAGGAGTCGCTTTCGCTCCTGTGCTTGAGGTTGTTCACCCAGTTCTGGAGCGAGTTGTCGAGGGCTGCCTGCAGGACGGCGGTGTTGGCCACGACCGGAGCGCCGGTCCACGACTCCTCGGTGCGCACGAGCACGCCGCCCTTGACGGGAGTGAAGGTCCACACGTGGATCGCGTTGATGCCCTGGGCGGGACCACCCCAGGCCAGGCACTTGTCGTGCTCGACCGTCTTGACGGTGGACGTGATGTCCAGGCCCTCGGTGGCCCAGCGGAACACAGAGCCGGACCGCAGCGCGCCGGGGGTCTCCTTGACCAGCGAGGTGACGTTGGGCTGCCAGGTGGGCCAGTTCTCGACGTCCGTCTGCACCTTCCAGACCGTCTGCAGGGGAGCGTTGACCACGATCTCCTTGCGGGTGATCACCGGTGCGGTCTCGTCGGGGTGGACGTCGCCGCAGGTCAGCGACTGGCTGTAGGGGGCCTTGGCCGACTGGCGGACGTGCGTGTCGTCCTTCGAGTTGCCGAAGGCCAGACCGGGGGTGGCGAGGACCAGGACTGCGGACAGGGCGGCGAGCGGGACGGCGTGGAGAGCGCGCATGACGTGTTCCTTCGAGTGGAGACCGAGAGCGGGGCACCCGGAAGTCCGGGTGGGAAGCGAGTGAGCGTTACTGCCGCTCGCTTCTGTTAGAGACTGTAACTATGGTTACGGTCAGACGCAACTCGCGGCGGTCGCGACTGCATGTAGGCGCACCCTCGGCGCACCGCCATTCACTGACACCGCGCTCCAGGAAGTTAGAAGGAAGAAGGGAAGTTACGATGGCTCACACAGGAGAGATGCTCGGCACGGCAAGCAAGGAGGAACGGCGATGACAACCGGTGGACCACGGGCCAGGTACCGGGAGCAGACGCGCACGGAGATCAAGGAGATCGCCTTGCGACAGCTGGCCGAGGGGGGCATCTCGGCGGTCGCCCTCACCCGCATCGCCAAGGAGTTGGAGCTCTCCGGCCCGGCCCTGTACCGCTACTTCGCCAACCGGGACGACCTGCTCGGTTCCCTGATCGGCGACGCCTACCAGGACCTCGCCGCAGCCATCGGGGAGGCCGCGCAGGCGTCCGCGAAGTACACCCCTCGTCATCGGCTGCTGTCCCTGGCCGGAGCTCATCGAGCCTGGGCCGTGGCGGAACCCCACCGCTACCTGATGATCGCCGGAACACCGCTGCCCGGCTACAGCGCCCCGCCCGAGACCCTCGCGCAGGCGCGCGCGGCGCTCGGCCCGTTCCTGCCGCTGTTCGCGTCAGCGCAGCCCATTTCCGCGGTACTGCCCGTTGCCGAGCAGATGGATACCTGGGTACACCAGGAACCCGCGGTCGCCGCCTGGGTCGCGCAATACCTCGACACGACAGACGGCGCGGACCACGCCCTGGCCGGAGCCGTCATGGCGTGGACCCGCATCCACGGAGTGGTGAGCCTGGAGGTCGAAGGCCTTTACAGCGGCATGGGCCACCAGCCGCAGACGCTGCTGGAGGTGGAGATGAACACGCTCGCCGACACCTTCCGGCTCGGTTGACCGCGGGCGCGCACCGAGAACCGGCGCAGCCGCGCCACAGGAAAGCTCCATCGACCTGGGAGAAGACCTGGAGAAGATCAAGCAGTCGACGCCTCGAAGCGCCGACGCAAACCAACCCAGAGCGAGCCTCTGAGCTGCGGCTTTGGGCCTGGATCGCAGCTCTGGGGCCTCCCAGGGCCTGATTCGGGACGAAGGCCGTGGGTTCAGATCCCGCCACCCCGACTTCGTAGCACCAGCTCAGGGCCGGTGTCCTTTCCAGGACACCGGCCCTGTCCGGCGTTTCCGGGGCTCTCTGGAGAAATCCAGTCGAAAATCTTGGAATCCGTCTCCGGATCGGCCTCTGCCGGCACCCTAACGATCATGCTTTGCCGGAGCCGGACCACGAGACCGTCGACAGCCGGAGCACTCCGGCTCCGAGGGTGCCGACCAGGGGAAATGGAGAACTTCCACCCGAGTGCCTAGGGTCAGCGCGTGGCTTTCATCGTGGTGTGCGAGGACGATGCGGCGGTCCGCGACGTGCCGGGGCTGGCCGTGGTAAGGCGTCTCGCCGCGTCCGCGGGAGTGGCAGTCCGTGCGGTCGCGGATGGTCACGGCCGCGTCGAGGTGACCTTCCCCGCGCCGGAAGCGACTGCGTAGTCAGGTTGTGTGCAGGTTGGCCGAGCAAACCTGCGCTGTATGACAACGACAAGCGAAGCCCGCACGCGCCGCAGCGGGCGGCTGATGCTGAACAAGGTTCCCGAGGTCACCGTCTGGTTCTGGGTGATCAAGATCCTTTGCACGACCGTCGGTGAGAGTTTCGCCGACTGGATCAACATGAAGCTGGGCGTCGGCCTGGTGAACACGGCCTGGATCTTCACCGCGGTGTTCGTCGTGGTTCTGGGCGTCCAGCTACGGCTCAAGCGGTACGTCCCGTTCCCGTGCTGGCTGACCGTGGTCGTTGTCAGTGTCACGGGCACGCTGTACACCGACATCCTGACCGACCAGCTCAACGTGCCGCTCTGGATCAGCTCCACGGTGTTCTCGGTCCTGCTCGCCGTGGTCTTCGGTGTGTGGTGGCTGCGCGAGCGCACCCTGTCGATCCACTCGGTCACGACCTTGCCGCGTGAGTCGTTCTACTGGCTCGCCGTTCTCGTCACCTTCGCGCTCGGCACCGCGACCGGCGACTGGACCCTTGAGCTCACCGGCTGGAGCCCGGGAGTCTCGGTCCTGCTGCCGCTCGGCCTTATCGCGGCGATCACCGCGTTGTGGAAGTTCGGGGCGAACCCGGTGCTGTCGTTCTGGCTCGCCTACATCCTGACCCGGCCGCTGGGCGCCAACATCGGTGACTGGCTCGCCTCACCCAAGGTCGCTCAGCCGGGCGAGCCGACCGGGCTTGCGCTGGGCACCTTCACCACCAGCCTGGTCTTCCTCGGCCTGATCCTGGCGACCGTCGTCTACCTGACGGTGACGCGCTCCGACGTGACCGAGACCTACGAGGCTTCGCACGCTCCGCAGATCACCGCCAACCTGCACAGGGAACGCATCGCACTGGCGGGCTTCGGCCTCCTCGCCGTCGCCACCGGCAGCCTGCTGTTCTGGGCGCACAGCCGGCCGCACGTCGGCCCGGCGCCGGAGACCGACGCCACCTCCACCGTTCACCTCGCCCCCGGCCAGGCCGTGAAGCACTTCCCGTCCACGAAGGTCGACGCACTGAAGGCACTCGCCTCGACCTCGCTCAGGGACGCACGGTCGGGAAACGCGACCGGGGCCCATGCAGCTGCCCAGTCGCTGCGCGACCTCTGGGATGCCGACCAGGCTTCCTTGCAGCCGCTGGACAACACCGGCTGGACGTTCATCGACGCCCAGATGGACCAGGTCCTGGTGACCTTCGGCATCGACCACTCGAATCCGCCGATGCCGCCGGCCCAGCAGGAGGCTGAACTCGACTCCCTCCTCGCAGATATGCGCTGACGGACCTGATCGGCGGCGCCCCCTGCGGCCGCCGCCGATCGGCCACCCATGTGCCGGTCGGCCACGAGAGCGGACTGACCAAGCACAAGTCCCGGCTGGTCCGCCGGGCGGCCTTGCTGGGGCCCCGGGAGCTGGAGCGGGTGGAGGACGTCGTACGCCTGGTCCTCGACCTGTGACGGTCTGCGTCGGCCCCCGGGGCGCCGTACCTCTCAGCCGCCGTCCCGCAGCAGGGTGATGTCACCCGTGCTGCTGGACGCGGTGATGACATGGGAGCTGCCCGGGGTGTCGGGCGTTCCGTCGTGCACGATGTCGCCGAGCGAGGACTTCAGATCCAGGTGGTAGCCGGGAGACGCCGCGGACGGGAGGTGCAGGGACACGTCGCCCTGGCTGCTGGTGGCCCGGACACCGGTCGGCGCCTGGGCGAAGGAGAGGTCCACGTCGCCGTTGGTGGCGCCGGCGGTGGTCTGCGCCGCCCGGATGCCCGTCGCCGAGACGTCTCCGTTGGTGCTGGTGAGGGAGAGCGGTCCCTGGCTGGCGGAGGCGCTGATGTCGCCGTTGGTGGTGACGATGCTCAACGGTGCGGTGAAGCCGCTCGCATCGACGTCCCCGTTGATCCCGTGGACGGTGACGGTGACCCCGCGGGGCACCTGCACCAGGTCGTGGACGCTGCAGGAGCCCAGCCCCCAGCCGCAGTGCACCTTGAGGTGGAGAGTGTCCCCGCTCATCGACCAGGAGATGTCCGGCTTGCCGCCGCCGGCCTTCCACACCTTGATCCTTCGCTCCACCTGCACCCGGTCGCCGTCGGCGGGGGTGAGGGTGAGGTCCGCGTTGTCGCTCTCGACGACCAGGGTCCGGCCCGGCAGGGCGAAGGAGCGGTGGTCCGGCTGCGGATCGCTGTCGGCGTCGGTGGAACAGGCCGTGGCGGCGGCCGCCAACAGTGCGGCGGCCAGCAGTGCTGCGGCAGGGCGCAGCAGATGGTGTGTGCGGGTCCCGGTGGTGGGCATCGTCGCTCTCTCCCCCTGAGTGGTGTGGATATCACGCTAGGGCAGGCGGGGGAGCGCTTCGATCCGGTGCACCGGTGGGTCGGGGGT
>NZ_LIQR01000087.1 GCF_001418575.1 Peterkaempfera griseoplana | reverse complement strand
CGGCGGTGGGGTAGACGGAGACGACGCGGGCGCCCGCGGCGATGGACTGCTGGATGTCCGGGTTCATGAAGTACAGGTCGTCGTCGGGGTGGGCGACGAGCTGCAGGGTGGTGGCGGGGCCGCCGGGCGGGCGCGCCGGGGGCCGCCCGTCGAGGGCGTCGGGCAGCACCGCCGGGTCCCGCCGCCCGCTGCGGGCGACGCTGCCGGCCACGGTCGGCACCGCCAGCGCGCCGGCCGTCCACAGCACGGCCCGGCGGGGTATGCCGGTTCCGCGGCGGTCCGGTGCAGTCACCCGATCACCCTCCTCGGCTTCCATGAAGCCAGAGCGGCCGTCCGCCCGCGACCCGGGCCGTAGTCTTCGGGTGCCGGCGGTCGGCGGCGGTGCCCGGGGACCGGGTCCTCGCGGGTCGGGGCAGGGAAGGTCGGGGCAGGGAAGGGGGAGCGGCATGGACGGTTCGCCGACGGGCGGCGGCAGTGCGGAGCTGATGGTCGCGGAGGCGCGGAGGGCGTTCTTTGTGATGCTCGGCTTCCTGGTGGTGGTGTGGGCGCTGCAACTGGTCAACTGGCTGGACGGCTACCGGCTGGATGCGCAGTTCGGCCTGGTGGCCCAGAGCCCCGGCAGGCTGGGCGGCATCGTCACGGCGCCGCTGCTGCACGCCAACTGGGCGCATCTGGAGGGCAACTCCGGGCCGCTGTTCATCTTCGGCTTCCTGTCCGCCTACCGCGGGGTGAAGCGCTTCCTGGGGCTGACCCTGCTGGTGGCGCTGACCAGCGGGGCCGCGGTGTGGCTCTTCGAGGACGGCGGGGTGGTGACGGTCGGCGCCAGCGGGCTGATCTTCGGCTGGTTCGGCTATGTGGTGCTGCGCGGGGTCTTCGACCGGCATCTGATCGACACCCTGGTCGGGGTGGTGATGGCCGCGTCCTTCGCCTATCTGCTGCTGGTGGCCGTGCCCGGCACTCCGGGGGTGAGCTGGCTGGGTCATCTCGGCGGCCTGGTGGGCGGGCTGGCCGGTGCCTGGATCTTCCGGGAGCGCCGCCGCCCGGGTGCCGCCGGCGGGGCGCCCGCCGCGGCGGTGTCCGGGCCGCGCTCCGCGCCGTCCGGCGGCCCCCGCGCCGACCTCCACAAGGAGCTGGACGACCTGGGGCTGCTCTGAGCGGGCGCCGCCGGGGGACCGGGCCTCAGCCTGCCGTCTTCAGTGACATCAGCAGATGGCGGTGGCCCGGGTCCGCCGCGTCGTCGGCCTTGTCCCGCCCTGCCAGCAGCACCCGCTGGCCCGGGCCCAGCATGGCGAACTCCACATGGGGGGCGTCCAGTGCGGCCAGTGCGTCCGCGAGGTAGCCGGGGTTGAAGGCCAGCGTCACGGGGGCGCCGTGCAGTGCGGCGGGCAGCCGCTGGGAGGCGGTGTCGTCGTCCCCCGCGCCGGCCTCCAGCAGCAGCGACTGCGCGGTGAAGACCAGCCGGAGCGGACTGTGCCGCTCGGTCACCACCGCGACCCGTTTGACCGCCTCCACCAGCAGGTCGCGCTCGACGACGCCGAGGACCGGCTCCGGCAGCGCGAAGAGGCTCGCATAGCCGGGCAGGACGCCGTCCAGCAGCCGTATGGTCGCGGTGGTGTCGCGGCCGAGGAGCCCCAGCGTGCCGTCGCCGAGGGCCAGCCGTACGATCCCGGTGCCGGCCGGGGAGCGCACGGCCTCCAGCAGCCGCCGCGCCGGGACCACCGCCTCCGTCTGCCCGGGCATGGGAGACAGCGGTCGCCACGGCAGGGTGCGGACGGCGAAGCGGTAGCGGTCGGTGGCGGACAGGGTGAGGGTGCCGTCGCCGAGCTCCAGCCGGACGCCGGTGAGGACGGGCAGGGTGTCGTCCCGTCCGGCGGCCGTCGCGACCTGGGCCACCGCGTCGGCGAACTCCGCCGCGTCCAGTTCGCCGAGCGTCCCGGGCACGGCGGGCAGTGCCGGATAGTCGTCGAGCGGCAGCGCCGCCAGGCCGAACCGGGTGCCGCCGCCGGCGACCGCCAGCCTGGCCCCCTCCAGCGCGCAGTCCAGCGGGCCGTCCGGGAGCACCCGGCAGACGTCCAGCAGCCTGCGCCCGACCACCAGCGTCTCGCCGGGCCCCTCGACCCCGGCCTCCACCGAGACCCGGACGGAGACCTCGTGGTCGTATCCGGCGACGGCCAGCCGGTCCTCCGAGGCGGTCAGGCGCAGCCCGGCGAGCACCGGCTGCGAGGGTCTGCCCGGGAGGGCGCGGGCGGCCCTGCCCACCGCCTCGGCCAGTGCGCCGCGCTCGATCCGGAACCTCATCGACTGCCTCCCCGTGCCCTCGGATGCGATAGCCGGGGACACTAGCGGCGACCACCGACAACGCGGCCGGCGGCGACCGGCGACCGGGCTTAGGTATAGACCAATTCGCCGGGCGGTGGCTAGCGTGGAGCCCGCCGCCACCTCACCGAGCCGCCGGAGCCGCACCGTGGAGTCGTCCGTCCTCGCCTTCGCCACCGACCTGCTCGACGAGGGGCCGGACCGGTTCTTCGGCAACCTGGCCGACCGGGCCGGGGTGGGCGGGGTCAGCCTGGCCTCGGTCTACCACGAGGCGCGCGACGTCTTCCCGCACAACCCCCGCCGGGTGGTCCGCTACCTGGAGCCCGGGGCCGCCTACTTCCGCCCCGACCCCACGGTCTGGCGCGGCCGTCGGCTCACCCCCACCGCCTCCACCGCGATCGGCGACCGCGACCCCTTCGCCGAGGCAGCCCGGGAGGCCGGGCGGCGCGGAATGCGACTGCACGCCTGGACCGTCTTCCTGCACAACGACCGGCTCGGCTTCCAGCACCCGGACTGCGCCCCCGCCAACGCCTTCGGCGACCGCCATCTGACGGAGCTCTGCCCGGCCCACCCCGAGGTGCGCGAGTACGTCCGCACCCTGGTCGCGGAGCTGGGCCGGTACGGGGTGGACGCGGTGCGGGCGGAGTCGCTGCACTTCCACGGGCTGCGCCACGGCTACCACCACGAGCGCTACTTCGAGCAGCTCGGGCCGGTCGCCGAGGCCCTGCTCGGGGTCTGCTTCTGCGACCACTGCCGGGCCGCCGCGGCCGCCGCGGGCGTACCGGCCGACGAGGTCCGCGACACGGTGCGGACCGAGGTGCGGCGCCGGCTGGAGGACGAGAACGCCGCCGCGGAACCCGGCCGGCTGGACCGGCTCGCCGACGGGGCGCTGGCCGCGTACGTCGACGCCTCGGCGGCCACCGTCACCTCACTGGCCGCGGAGGCGGCCGAGGTGGCGGAGGGTCTGGGGATGCGGCTCAGCTTCATGGACGGCGGTGGCCCCGGCTCCGGCTGGCTCTCCGGCATCGACCTCCCCGCGCTCGGCAAGGTGGTCCACCAGGTGGAGACCCTGGGCTACGCCACGTCAGCGGAGGCGGTACGGGAGAAGGTCGCCGCCTTCGCCCTGCACGGGGTCCGTCCGCAGGAGATGGCGGTGATCCTGCGGCCGATGGCGGAGGACTGCGACGGTCCGGCCGATCTGGCGGCCAAGGTGGCGGCGCTGCGGGAGCTGGGCGTACCGGAGGTGGAGTTCTACCACTACGGGCTGATGCGGCTCTCCTCGATGGACCGGATCGGCACCGCCCTCCATCAACTCGGGTAATCCTCCATCAAACCGCGCAGAGTACCCACGGGCTGACATCACGCCGACGTCCGCCGCCCCGGATCCGCCGCGTTCTCGCAGGTGGGACGAGGTGGGTGGGCGAGGTGGGCGTCCTTGCTGCGCCGCCGCCCACAGGAACGGTAGGCTTTCCGTGTGATCTTCAAGCGCATCGGCAACGGGCGGCCGTACCCGGATCACGGCCGGAACAGCACCCGACAGTGGGCGGACGTCGCCCCGCGCCCGGTGCGGCTGGACCAGTTGGTGACCACCAAGGGTCAGCTCGATCTGGAAACCCTGCTCGCCGAGGACTCCACGTTCTACGGCGACCTCTTCGCGCATGTGGTGAAGTGGCACGGCGACCTCTACCTGGAGGACGGGCTGCACCGCGCCGTACGCGCCGCCCTGCAGCAGCGGCAGGTGCTGCACGCCCGCGTGCTGGAACTGGAGTGACCGCGGGGCCGGTACGCCCCCGGCCTGCTTTCCGCCCCCCGGATATCGCTTTGTACATCCTTTCGGGTGCCCCCATACTCCAGATGATGATCATTTAGTACGCTCACGCAAGGTCGGCACTATGTTGTTGACCACGGTCTCTGCGACACCCGCAGCCGTATCCACACTGCCTGTCCCGGCGCGAGGGGGCGACACACGGTGAGCATGTTGACTCCCCCAGGCCTGAAGGGGAAGCAGTACCGGGTCACCGGCAACAGCTACCCCCGTCTGGTCCCACCCAACAAACGCCGTCGGCGCATCGTCGCCCTGGTGTCGACGGTGCTCGTGGTGGCCGTCATCAGCTGGGGCGCGGTGCAGCTGACCGACATCTTCGGCAGTGCGAGCAGGAAGCTTTCTGCGGGTTCCTGCCCCGCTGCCTCCCCCAGCGCCTCCAAGGCCTCCGCACACGGCGCGGGCGACGCCGCGGCCTCCCCGGCGCCCACCGGCGTGCCCAAGCCGCAGGCGGTCACCGTCAACGTCTACAACGCCACCACCAGGCCCGGCCTGGCCGGCCGCACCGCCGACGAACTCAGGAAGCGCGGCTTCAAGGTCGGCAAGGTCGGCAACGCCCCGGCCAACCTGGACAAGAAGGTCAAGGAGTCCGTCCGGCTGATCGGCGGCCCCTCCGGCAGCAAAGCGCTGCTGCTGCTCGGCACCCACGTCAAGGGCGCCAAGACCACCCCGGACACCCGCAAGGACGCCTCGGTGGACTTTGTGATCGGCAACGGCTTCACCGCCCTGCTCAGCCCCGCCCAGGCCGAGAAGGCACTCGCCGCCGCCACCAAGCCCTCCCCCAAGCCCTCCGGCGCCCACTGCTGACCCTTCCCGCACAGCGCAGTGGCCGGCGGCGCCTCCTCGGCGCCGCCGGCCACTGCGCTGCGGTGGGTCAGCCCGCGGTGCCGTAGAGGCGGTCTCCCGCGTCGCCGAGGCCCGGCACGATGTAGCCCTGCTCGTTGAGGTGGTCGTCGACGGCGGCGGTCACCACCGTCACCGGCAGCCCCGCCAGCTCCTTCTCCATCACCGCCACCCCCTCGGGGGCGGCCAGCAGGCAGATCGCCGTCACATCGTGGGCGCCGCGGTCCATCAGCATCCGGATCGCCGCGACCAGGGTGCCTCCGGTCGCCAGCATCGGGTCCAGCACGTACACCTGCCGGCCGGAGAGGTCGTCCGGCATCCGCGTCGCATAGGTGGAGGCCTCCAGGGTCTCCTCGTTGCGGATCATGCCGAGGAAGCCCACCTCGGCGGTCGGCAGCAGCCGGGTCATCCCGTCCAGCATGCCCAGTCCCGCCCGCAGGATCGGCACCACCAGCGGGCGGGGGTAGCTGAGCCGGGTGCCCAGGGTGACCGCCACCGGGGTGGTGATCTCCACCTCGTCGGTGCGGACGTCCCGGGTCGCCTCGTACGCAAGCAGGGTGACCAGCTCGTCGGCGAGCCGGCGGAAGGTGGGCGAGTCGGTGCGCTCGTCGCGCAGCGTCGAGAGCTTGTGGGCGACCAGCGGGTGGTCGAGGACATGGATCCGCATGATGAGACAGTAACCGAGCCCGGACACCCGTACGAGCCGCGGGGCGGGGCTGCGGTCCGCCACCTCGCACCCCGTACGGCGGAATCAATGCCGCCGTACGGGGAAAGTCTGTCCCTGTGAACGGTCGGGGGGCCGGCGCGGTCACCCCGTCGGCCCCGGCACAGCAGAGCGGGCAGGCAGCGCGCGAAGGATCGCAGGGGATCGCATGGCGGAGCAGAGCCGGTCCGAGAGGGACCGTGTCCGGCGGCAGCGCGGCAGCACCCCGGCCTCCAGGGCCGCGGCCGACGCCGAGGGCCGGGAGATGTCCGCGGAGGACCTGGCAGCGGCCGAACGGCGCAAGGAGTCCGACGCCGAGCGCCGCCGGCGCCGGGCCGTCTTCCTGCGGGAACTGGCCGAGGCGCGCGAGCTGCGCGAGCGGGTACACCCGAGGCGCACCAAGGAACGGCGGATGCGTGAAGCGGTACGGATGAGGACCTTCCGCTTCTGACGAACGCCCCGCAGGCCGTCGCACCGCGCCGGGCTCCGACACGACCTGCAAAGATGCGCTGCGGAACACCCCCCGCAGTGGCAGGGTTTCTGTCACGATTCCGATTGGGGCGTCCGAGAGGCGGGCTCCCTCTGGAGCGGGGGCGCTCTCCGTGGGCCGTCCACCCGCCCCGGCTCTCCAACAGCCGAGACCATGGGAGTGTCCTGGTGGCGTACTTCGCTGCAGTGCTCGCTCGCACCGAGGACGGGTGGAGCGTGAACGAGACGGAGCTCGACGACGTCGAAACCCTCGCCGACCTGGCCGACCTGGCGCGCGAGGCCTCCGAGGAGGAGGAGACGGTACTGGTCTTCATCGAGCAGGAGGACGCGTGGTTCGCGGTCGTCCGGGTGGACGGCGAGGAGGACCCGCGGATCTTCGTTTCGGACGGCGCAGCCGCCGCCCGCAGCGCCTACGGGGAGATCGTGCTCACCGACGAACTGGTGGGCCGTTCCCCGGGCGATGAGCTCGACGACCTCGACAACCTGGTGGCCGAGCTGGACGACGACCCGTCCGACGGGTCAGGCTCCGCGTCCGACGACGACGAAGACGACGACAGCCCGGTGGCCGGGGCGGACGGCGTACCGGCCGGCCCGCTGGGCGACACCGAGGTGCTCACCGAGTTCGGCATCTCCGCCAAGGCGCTGCTCGCCATGAGCGGCGAGGGAGCCGTCCCCGGGGACGCCCTCTCCGAGATCGCCGAGTCGCTGGGCTGCGGCGAGGTGCTGGAGGCGGTCCGGTAGCCGGGCGATGCCACCGGTACCCGACACTGGTGGCATGCAGACCACGCCACTCCCGGCTCCCGTACGCCCCGATCCGGTGCGCGACCGCTGGGTCGGGCCCATGCACCTGGCCCTCGCCGAGGCCGCGCTGGCCCCCGCCACCGGCGACGTCCCCGTGGGCGCGCTGGTGCTGGGGCCGGACGGCTCGGTGATCGGCCGCGGGCACAACGAGCGGGAGGCGGTCGGCGACCCGACCGCCCACGCGGAGATGCTGGCGATCCGGGAGGCGGCACAGGCGGTCGGCGAGTGGCGGCTGACCGGCTGCACCCTGGTGGTCACCCTCGAGCCCTGCACCATGTGCGCGGGCGCCATCGTGCTCTCCCGGCTGGACCGCGTCGTCTACGGCGCGGTGGACGACAAGGCCGGGGCCGCGGGCTCGCTCTGGGACGTCGTCCGCGACCGCCGTCTCAACCATCGCCCCGAGGTCGTCCACGGCGTCCTGGCCGAGGCCTGCGGGGCGGCTCTCACCGCCTTCTTCGACGCACAGCGCGGCGTCTCCGGCTGACCTGGCCGCGCATCCCAACGATTTCGTCGCCGCCCGGCCCGTCCGGTAGAGTCTCTCCCGGTAGCGTGTCCGAGCGGCCAAAGGAGCACGCCTCGAAAGCGTGTGTGGGGGCAACTCCACCGTGGGTTCGAATCCCACCGCTACCGCTTCTGAGCAGCAACGACGAAGGGCCGGACGGGTCACCCGTCCGGCCCTTCGCGTTCGCTGGTCTCACCTGTGGTCCCGGTCGGCCTTCTGAGAGCCCTTCTCCGGCCCTTCCGGCTGCGGCGTCCGGGGACGGCACCGAGGTGTCCGGGGGCGGAGTTCGAGGGCTTCGCCCGTCTGGCCCGGTCCTGGGCCCGGACTTGCGGCGAATACGACGGTTGCCGTCCGTCGAAGGCCATGGCCACCACAGACCTGATCTGTCCGCCCGGCAGAGTCCCCCTCCTGTCGCCGGCCATGTCGTGGCCGAACAGCAGTGCGGCCTCGCGGCAGTCGGGTGTCGCAGCCGCCGTCGGCCGTGCCATATTGGCGGCGCGCAACCGCGTGCCCAGGGGGAGGCCAGGATGAGCATCACGGTCGAGACATGCACCGTCGCCGGACGGTCGACTGCGATCGGTGCGGCGGGTCCGTACACGCTGGTGGTCGACCGGCCCGTGCAGGCGGGCGGGGGCGGCCTGGGATTCAACGGCGGGCAGCTGCTGTATCTCGCGGTCGCCGCATGCGTGTCCAATGATCTGTACCGGGAGGCCGAAGCCTGGGGCATCTCGCTGCACCGCGTGGCGGTACGGGTCGCGGGCGATTTCACCGGCGAGCCGGCCGTGTCAGCTCCGATCTCCTACAGCGTGGAGATCGATGGCGACGCATCCGAGGAGCGGCTGCGCGAACTGGTCGCCCACGTCGACCGGATCGCCGAGATCCCCAACTCGCTCCGCGGCGGTACGGAGCTGCGTCTTGACGAGACCCAAGTGGCGTCGGCCGGCGCGTGATCGCAGCGCTACCGCTGCTGAGCAGTGACGCCGAAGGGCCCCGACTGGCGACAGTCGAGGCCCTTGGGCGGGGTGGCGCCGGTCCGGGCATCAGCGCCGGTCCGCCGGTGACGCCGGCTGACAGCGGCGGAAGCCGCCCGGGGGTGGCGGCTCTGCTGTCAGCCGGGGCGCAGGACGCCGGCGATCGTCGCCACTGAGCTCAGTCCCGGCCGACGTCAACCGCAACACCGTTGGCACCGCGCCGACGAACGGGGTCGCCCGCGAACGGCAGCACATGCCCCGGGTTCCGGCTCCGTGGACGGGTGCCAGCCGCGGATTCGGGCAGAACGTCAGGCGCTGCCCCCGGGCGTCTGCTTGATGCGATCCACGATCGCGCGACGGGTGACGGCGGAGGTGAACCACACAGTGCCCGGCTTCTCCGTGACACCGGACTGGATGACCTCCTTGACCTGCACGCTGCGCTCACCGAGGAAGACATGGGTCTTCTTGTCGAAGATCCACTCCTGCCGCTCGCCGCTGGTCTCGTCCAGCCGGGCCACCGCGACGCCCGTTCGGCCGATCGCGTCCTGAGCCCTGTCCACCACGACGACGCCGGGGATCTTCGCCGCCGCCTTGAACAGCGCCGAGTACAGCTCCACCGGGGGGTAGCTCTCGGTGAGCAGATCGCCGATGGTGGTGAAGGCCTCCTGATCCGGCGAGTTCCCCATTCCCTTGGTCTGCTTGTAGATGAGCTGCAGCAGCTGGTCCGGGTCGGTGGGCAGCGTGGCCAGGTAGTCGTAGGAAGGGCCGTTGAGGGAGGCCTTGTAGGGATGGCCGTGCTCGTCGGGCAGGCTCAGCGTCTCGCCCTCGGGGCTCTTGTTGACGGCAGGGTCGATCAGCCAGCCCTTGGCCCCGTCGGCGGACCTCCAGGTCTGGCGCTTGTGCAGAGGCTGGCCTGCCAGACTGCTCTTGTCGTCGACATCCCGCACGTAGGTCGCGGCAGCCTGGGACTCGATGTAGACGTACTGGCCCGGCTTCATGGTCGGCCGGGACCCCTCGGCGGCCACCAGTGAGATCTGCTCGAGCAGGTGCGCGGCTCCCTTGGTGGTCGGGGTTCCGATCTGCGTGGTCAGCGCCGGCCCGGCGACCTCCGACCCCGCCGTGCCGCTCAGCGCCGAGCCGGCGACGACCGCGCCGACCACGGCCAGGGCGGCGGCCACCGGCAGGGCGATCGCGAGACGCGGCAGCCGGAAACCCTGGTTCTTCGGCCGGCCGGGGCCGGTGGCCGCCAGGGGCTCTTCCCGCTGAATGTCCTGGTGGATGTGGGCCATCAGGCGCTCCTTGTGGAACTGGTGACGGCCCACCGGAAGATCGCGCCCAGCCTGCGGAAGGAGAGCTGCGCTCTCCTCCCACCCAGCCGGGCTCTGCCGGGACTGATTCGCTTTCATCGGTTTCCTTCCGATACGGGCCGGGTCACGTGGATGTGGTCCCCTCTGTTCTGTCGCTGCGGGCGGCCGGGTTCCCGTTTCCCGTGAAACGCTTTCGCCTCCGGCTGTTCGGCACGCCGTCCGGCGTCCGGGGTCCACGCACCCGGCCGTGCGGGAGGGCTTGCGAGCTCCGTCTCGGTGAGCTTGCGCAGCTTGGTACGGGCCCGCGAGAGCCGGGAGCGGACCGTGCCGACGGCGATGCCGAGTGCCTCGGCTGCGGCCGCGTACTCCAGCCCCTCCCACAGGCACAGGGTCAGCACCTCGCGCTCCGGCCTGCGCAGGGCGGCGAGCGCGCGCAGGGCGGCGGCGAGACGCCGTCGGTCGTCCAGCCGGCCCGCCACCTCGTCGGCATGGTCGGGCAGGCAGGCCCCCGCCTCGGCCTCGGCCGCCGCGAGCGCCGCAGCCCTGTAGCGCCGGTTGCTGCGGTAGTGGCCGCGGGCGACGTTGGTCGCGACGCCCAGCAGCCAGGGCCGCAGGGAGCCGCCCTCGGCACCGACCCGGTCACGGTGCCGCCAGGCCTCCATGAAGGTGTGGGCCATCACGTCCTCGGCTTCGGACCAGTCCGCGGTCAGGCGAAAGGCGTGGTTGTAGACAGCGCGGGCATAGCTGTCGTAAAGCTCGGCGAACGCGCTCGCATCCCCGGCCCGTATGCGGGTGCGCATAGAAGTGCTCACCCTGCTTAGCTGTCGCGCGGCACGCCTCGGGTTCCCGTGAGCTGTGTCACACGACCGGTAGGCGGTGGCTCGGGGCGGACCTCAGCCTGACGCGGCTGACCCCGATTGTCATCGGTCGTGCGGGGCTGCGGTCGGGCGTTCCTCGACTGTGCCCGGGCAAGAGCTCCCATCCCCTCACTTCGTCGCCGGGCGCGTGCCCGGCCTTTCGCCGGCACCAACGGCGGTGCGAGCGGCCGTCAGTGACGCAGCCGCAGATCGTGAAGGCGCGTACGGGAACAAGCCCATCATGGGTTCGGATTCCACCGCTACCGCCTCTGAGCAGCGACGCCGAAGGGCCGGACGGGGTCACGACTCCGCGCCGACTTCCCCTGCTCGTCGGCGTTCGCACTCCGTCGGGAAGGCACACACGCACCGATCGCCGTCCGGCCTACCACCCGCGGTGGGTGCTCAGGTGCTGCGGCTGTGACGGACGGCGGCCCTCGGGGCGTCTGGTTCTGCGGGGGAGGCACGAGGCCTTCGTCCACAGACATAGGGGGCAGTCCATGACCAGTTCCACCCGCCGGCGGTTGGCCCTCGCGGCGACCGCGGCAACGACGGCCCTGGGGGCGTGCCTGGCGACGGCACTGCCCGCGCAGGCCGCGGCGACGGCCGCCTGGAGCACCGGTGCGGTGCCGGTGGACCAAGCGAGCCTGTTGGGGGTGACGGCCGTCGACAGCCATACGACCTGGGCCGTCGGCGTCCAGCTGACCCAGTCGGGCAAGGCCACTGTGCACACTCCGCTGCTCGTGGGCCGCGACGACCGGGACGGTCTCGGCTGGCGGCGCATCCCCACCCCCGCCGACCAGGTCTCGGGCTCCCGCCTCAACGCCGTCTCCGCGGCGTCGGCCGACGACGTCTGGCTGACCGGGGACTCCGACGACACCGGAATACTCACGGAGCACTGGGACGGTGCCGCCTGGCAGACGGTGCGCGCACCGGTCCAGCCCAACAACGGCGCGGGGTTCCTCGGCGTGGCGGCGGTCTCCCCGGCTGACGCCTGGGCGGTCGGCTGGGCCACCGCCGCCGACGAGAGCGGCGACTTCGCCGGACTCCTTGAGCACTGGGACGGCAGCGCCTGGAAGGCCCTGCCGCTGCCCGGCTCCGGGACGGCCGTGCTCAACACGGTCACCGCCGTCTCGGCCCATGATGTGTGGGCCGCCGGCTTCGACACCGGCGACCAGCCGGTACTGCTCCACTACGACGGTGCCGCCTGGAAGCAGCTGCCCAGGCCTCCGGTCGCCGGACTGTACGGGGAGGTCAACGCACTGACCGCGGACGGCCCGGACGACGTCTGGGCCGTGGGCCGGGTGCTGACCAGCGAGACCGACCACGGCCATGCCCTGGTGCTGCACTGGAACGGCAGCAGCTGGCGGCAGGTCAAGGCTCCCGCCCAGGCGGGCCCGCTCTCCTCGGCCGCCGTCGCACCGGGCGGCCTGCTCGCGGTCGGCATGGACACCACCCAGGAGCAGGGCATCGCGGTGCGGTGGAACGAGGGTGCGGCACGGCTCCAGCCGCTGCCCGCCGCGGACGGCGCCTCGGACCTGCCTGCCGGGGTCGAGGTCAGCGGCCGGACCGCCACCGCCGTCGGCGCCGCCGCCGTCCCCGGACAGCCGGGCCTGGCGCCGCTGCTGGTCACCGGCCGGCTGTGAGCCGCGGCAGAGGGTGATCGGGCCGCGTCACATAAATACGGCCGCCGTCGGGCGGGCACCTGGGGTCGCCGGGAGCCGTGGGCGCCCGGCGGCCTCGGGCTCCGGTTCGTGGCCGACCGGTGCGGTGCGACCGGTGTCGAGCGACCAGTGCGGGGCGACCGTCGGAGGTGTGCAGGAGGGGAGCGGCTTCGGGGGGACAAGCCGCTCCCCCGGGACGGAGTCCCACAACCAGGGCCGCGTCGGGGGGAAGCCGCGGCGCCCGGTCCCACAGCGGGGGCTCCGGATCCGGTACCGGCGGGTTCCTGCCAGACCCTCGGTACCCCTCCATCGTGCGCCATGAGCGGGCGTAAGGCACCCCGGCAAAGCCATTCAAATCGGGGACTTTGGTCCTTTCGGCCGCAGGGCCCCGCGGCACCCCGGGCCACCCCGGACCAGCCTCGCTTCGCAGCCCCGTCCCCGTTGGGCCATCGGGTGGATAGGCTGCAGCCTTGCAAGTCGTTCCGGGGAGCGCGGCAGCCACCCCGCGGCATCCCTTCCGGGCGCCGGAGCTGTCGACGGAGCGGGTCGCCCCGGGGTGCGGGGCCGGGCAGGGAGGCAGGGCAGGTTCATGGCTCAGGCGAAGAAGATCGGCATGTATCTCCTGCTCATCTTCGTGCTGTACACGATCATCAATTCGCCGTCCCGTGCCGCCGACCTGGTGCAGGTGGGCTTCGAGGGGATCTCCAGCGCGGCCAAGTCCGTGGGCACCTTCATGACCGGGCTGATCAACTGATCGATTCCGCTCCGGGCCGGTTAACGTGACGGGGACAGTCAGCCCCCTTCCCCTAGGAGCACCACCGTGATCCGGCACCTGGTCCTGTTCAAGCTGAACGACGGCGTCGACCGCGACGGCGACGAGCGCGTCGCAGCCGGCGCCAAGGCCTTCGAGGAGCTGGGCTCGCTCGTCCCGGGCCTGCGCGAGTGGGAATGCGGCTGGAACACCACCGCTCGGGACATCGCCTACGACTTCGCCATCAACAGCCTGGTCGACGACCGCGAGGCGCTGCAGGCCTATGTCGCCCACCCCGCCCACCAGGCCGCGGCGGCGCAGTGGCAGGAGTTCGCGACCTGGGTGATCGCCGACATCGAGGTCTGAATCTCCCCCTCTTGCCCACAATCCACCAACACGCGTAAGGCCGGTGCTTGCCGGACGTACAGCCCTCTTGTGATGCTATGACCGGTTTTGCGGGATAGGGCGAGAGGGGTGGCGGGGTCCGTGCGGGCACAGGGCAGCACGCCGGACGCCGGCGCTGAGGAGGACGGGGGCCAGGGCGTCCGGGTGGCCCAGGCGCCGGTGCCCGGCGGCAGGGCGCCACTGGACGTCCGAGCCCTGACCCGCGTCCTCTTCGAACGGATGGCGGAGCTCGAACCGGGGACGCCCGAGCACGACCGGGTGCGGGCCGCCCTGATCGAGGTCAACGTCCCGCTGGTGCGCTATGCGGCCGCCCGCTTCCGCGGCCGCAGCGAACCCATGGAGGATGTGATCCAGGTCGGCACCATCGGCCTGATCAACGCCATCGACCGCTTCGACCCCACCCGCGGCGTCCAGTTCCCGACGTACGCGCTGCCGACCATCCTGGGCGAGATCAAGCGGTACTTCCGGGACAATGTCCGCACCATGCACGTCCCACGCCGGCTCCAGGAGCTGTGGGTGCAGGTCAGCGGTGCGATGGAGGAGCTCACCGTGGCTCACGGGCGCACCCCCAGGATCCCGGAGATCGCCGCCCTGCTCCGGATCCCCGAGGAGGACGTGCGGGACTGCCTGGACGCGGGCCGCGCCTACAACGCGGCGTCCCTGGAGGCCGCACAGGAGAGCGAGGGCGGCCTGGCCCTGCTGGACCGGCTGGGCTACGAGGACGCCGCGCTGACCGACGTGGAGCACCGCGACATGGTGCGCCACCTGCTGGTCCAGCTGCCCGAGCGGGAGCGGCGGATCATCATGCTGCGCTTCTTCGGCAATCTGACGCAGTCCCAGATCAGCAGCGAGCTGGGGATGTCCCAGATGCACGTCTCCCGGCTGCTGGCCCGGATCTTCGCCCGGCTGCGCAACAGCAACGCCTGGGAGTCCTGAAAGGGTATTGCCTCCCGGAGCAGGACATATCCATCGGCAAACATCGGATTGCTGCGCGTTACCATCGCGTGACATCTTGCAACGCCGGGGTTTGCCGGGGCCGGTGTTCCGGTATTCCAGTGGACGTAGCAGGGGAACCGCCGGACGGGCGGTATCCGTTGGGCAGTCAGGAGGGGGTGGGTGCATGTCTGTTGACCTGGGCAGCGCTGAGATCCGCGGCACGGTGGCCGACGAGGTGGTCCCCGTCGGGGCCGACCTGGACACCCGCACGCTGTCGCGCGCGCTCTTCCGGCGCCTCGCCGACCTGCCGCAGGGTTGCCCGGAACAGCTCTACGTACGGGACACCCTGATCGAGCTCAACCTGCCGCTGGTGCGCTACGCGGCCGCCCGCTTCCGCAGCCGCAACGAGCCGATGGAGGACATCGTCCAGGTCGGCACGATCGGTCTGATCAAGGCGATCGACCGCTTCGACCCTGAGCGCGGGGTGGAGTTCCCCACCTTCGCGATGCCGACGGTGGTCGGCGAGATCAAGCGCTTCTTCCGGGACACCAGCTGGTCGGTGCGGGTCCCCCGGCGGCTCCAGGAGCTGCGTCTGGCCCTCACCCGCGCCGGTGACGAGCTGGCCCAGAAGCTGGACCGCTCCCCGACCGTCGCCGAGCTCGCCGCCTGCCTCGGGGTGAGCGAGGAGGAGGTGGTGGAGGGCCTGGCGGTGGGCAACGCCTACACGGCCAGTTCCCTGGACTCCGCCCCGGCGGAGGAGGACGGCGACGGTCCCCTGGCCGAGCGGCTGGGCTACGAGGACGTGGCGCTGGAGGGCGTGGAGTACCGGGAGTCGCTCAAGCCGCTGCTGGCCCGGCTGCCGGCCCGGGAGCGGCGGATCATCATGCTGCGGTTCTTCGCCAACATGACGCAGTCCCAGATCGGTGAGGACATCGGCATCTCGCAGATGCACGTCTCCCGGCTGCTCACCAAGACCCTGGCCCACCTTCGCGAGGGCCTGATCTCGGAGGACTGACACGGCGCCCGCCGCCGCGTCGGCACCCGCACCCGCAACCGGGAACCGTCCGCCTGTGAGCCGCCGGCCCCGTGGCCCCCTGACCGTCGTGGCCGCCCCGGCCGCGGCCGTCCGGGGGCCGGGGGTCGGCGGCGCGGCGGGGTTCAGTCGGTGAGCAGAGCGGACCGCAGCGCCTTCCGCAGGGCGTCGTCCAGCCCCAGGCCGTCGGTGAGGAAGGCGTCGAAGGACGGCCAGCCGTTCTCGACCTCGGAGAAGGCCGCCTCCAGATAGGCCGGGTCGGCGCGGTAGACGGGCATCAGCAGTTCGGGCTCGTCCATGATCCGGCGGGTGCCGAAGGCGTTCATCACCCGTTCGACGATCACCGCGTGCCGCTCGTTGGTGAGCAGGTAGTCGTCGAAGACGGTGTCCCGGTCCACACCCAGCGCGGTCAGCAGCACGGCGGCCGCCCAGCCGGTGCGGTCCTTGCCCGCCGTGCAGTGGAAGAGCAGCGGGGTGCCGCCGGGCTGCGCCAGCAGCTTCAGCACCCGGGAGAACCGGTCGCGGGCGACCGGTTCGGTCACGAACCAGCGGTAGAGGCCGGTCATCAGCGCCTCCCCGCCGCCGTCCCCGAGCAGCGCCCGCTGGGCGGCCGCGTCGCGGCTGGCCAGTGCGTCGCGCAGGGCGACGTAGATGTCGTAGCGCTCCGCATAGACCGGCAGATGGTGGAGGGTGACGCCGTCCGGCGAGTCCGGCACGACGGTCCTGGGGGTGGCGGAGTGCTCCGCGGCGTCGATCTCGGCGACGGGCAGGCCCGGCACCCGGTCGGGCCCGTTCTCCCGGACCTCGGCCAGCCCGCGCAGATCGACCACCTGGCGCAGACCGAGGGCCGAGAGGGTGTCGAGGTCCCCGGCGGAGAGGCGGTGCAGTGCGTCGCTGCGCAGCGCCACTCCGTGGCGTACGGAGCGTCCGTCGCCGGTACGGTAGCCGCCCAGGTCGCGGGCGTTGAGGGCGCCCTCGAGGCCCAGGCTGCGGGCCACCATGGCCTGCTCCGGCGTGTCCTCCCCGACCGTCCCGGCCTCGGCTCTGCGACGGCACTCGGTCACTGGCATCCTCCGGACGTGCGTGTCAGGGCAGACCGCGGAGGGCCGTTCCACGTGGAACGGCCCGCGCGAGGACCGGGCCGTCGGCCCGGCGCACCCGGGGTTACTTGAAGGCGAGCCAGGCCACCGCGGCCACGACCACCACAACGGCGATCACCACAGCGGTGATCACACCGGTGCGGCTGCCGCCGGCGGCGGTGGCGGGGGTCTGCTGCTCCGGGGTGTCGACGAAAGCCCGGAACATCTGGGTGCTGGCGGCGGGATCAATGTCGTTGTCGGCCATGGCAGAGGACTCTAACGAACCCTCGCACCCGGTGGGACCCCGGTCCCCCGCAGGGATTGCGGCAGTTGCCGTGGTGGTCCGGTGAACAGGGCCCCCACAGGTGTGGCGGTCGGAACACGAGGCGGGGAAATAGCGTTGGATCTTGCCATGTCGAACAAGCGCAATGTGACCATCGGCCGCTCCGACCTCTCGGTCTTCCCGCTCTCGCTGGGCGGCAACGTCTTCGGCTGGACCGCGGACGAGCAGCAGTCCTTCGCCGTCCTGGACGCCTACGCCGCGGGCGGGGGCAACTTCATCGACACCGCGGACGTCTACTCGGCGTGGGTGGAGGGCAACTCAGGCGGCGAGTCGGAGACCCTGATCGGCAAGTGGCTCGCCTCCCGGGGCAACCGCGACGACATCGTGGTGGCCACCAAGGTGGGAGCACACCCCGACTACAAGGGGCTCCGGGCCTCGACGGTGAAGTCGGCGGTCGAGGAGTCGCTGCGGCGGCTGCAGACCGACCACATCGATCTCTACTACACGCACTACGACGACCCGGAGACCCCCGTCGAGGAGTTCCTGGGCGCCCTGGACCAGCTGGTCCGCGAGGGCAAGGTGCGGCAGATCGGCGCGTCCAACATCACCGCCGCGCGGCTGGAGGAGGCACTGGCCGCGTCCGAGCGGGAGGGTCTGGCCAGGTACGAGGCGATCCAGCCGCACTACAACCTGGTCTCGCGGGACACCTACGAGGGCCCGCTGGCCGATGCCGCCGCCCGGCACGGCCTCTCCGCGATGCCGTACTTCGCACTCGCCTCGGGCTTCCTGACCGGTAAGTACCGCCCGCAGGGTGCCGCGGTGCAGAGCGCCCGGGCGGCGGGCGCCGGCAAGTATCTGGACGATCCGCGCGGCCCGCGGGTGCTGGCGGCGCTGGACGAGGTCGCCGCGGCACACCGGGTGGAGCCCGCCACGGTGGCGCTGGCCTGGCTGGCGGCCCAGCCGACGGTGGCGGCGCCGATCGCCAGCGCCCGTACGGTCGAGCAGCTGCCGGCACTGCTGGCGGTGGCGGGGCTGGAGCTCTCGGCGGACGAGCTGGAGGCCCTGGACGCCGCCTCCGCCTGACGGGGGCAGGGAGGCCGGGCCGGCCGGGCGGTTCAGCGCCGTCTGGCGTCCCGCCGGCCCGTCCCGGGGAGTCCCGCCGGGGCGACGAAGGCCACCAGCAGCTGTTCCATGAGCGCCGCACGGGCATGGCGGTCCAGCTCGTGGGCGGTGGCGAGCTCCAGCCGGCGTACGGCGAGCGCCGCCGCCTCCACGGCGTCGTCGACGATGATCGTCCGCAGGTCTGCGTCCAGGTCGGCGACCCGCCGCCGGCGCATGCTGTCGGCCACCTCGGGGCCGTACTCCACGGCGAGCGGCTGCACCGAGTACACCTCCAGGCCCACCGGGGCGGCCTCGGCCGCCAGGGCCCGGGTGAGCTCGTCGCCGAACCACTGGCCGTCCCGCAGCGAGGGGGCCGCGCCGTCGGGGCTGTCACAGGGCAGCAGGGCCGCGGTGCGGCTGAGCACGGCGTGCACCTGCTCCCGCAGGTAGTCCTCGTGGTCGAGGACGGAGAGCATCGCCCGGGCGGTGTCCCGGACCCGCCAGACCACCATCAGGGAGACCCGCAGCGGGATGCCGGTGCGGTCCACCGCGTCCACGGGGTCGCTGCGCCAGTGCCGGATGCGGACGTCCACCCTGCGGCGGCGCAGGATCGGGTTCACCCAGACCAGTCCGGTCCGGCGGACGGTGCCCCGGTAGTGGCCCCAGCAGGCCAGCACCCGGGCCTCGCCGCCGGTGTTGGCCATCAGGCCCGCGAGGGCGAAGAGCCCGATGCAGGCCGGCAGCACCGCCAGGCGGGCCGCTGTGACCCGCTGCGCCGGGAAGGCCTCCTCCGGGCCGGGCAGCCACCAGGGCAGCATCCCCGCCCGGCCGAGCAGCATCTCGGCCCCGGCGGCGCAGGCCAGCAGGAGCAGCAGCGCGGCCCAGCCGGGGAGCATCGCCCTCGGCGAGTGTTCCCGCAGGTCGGCGTCGGCCCGGGGAGGACGGCGGCCGTACACGGCGGCCACCGAGGTGGGGGTGAGGGGC